>JAUVZL010000076.1 GCA_030602565.1 Candidatus Stahliibacteriota bacterium | reverse complement strand
GAAAGCTAAAAAACGTTCCCGCCACAACTGAACTGTTGGACGGGAAATATCCAAATGTTTGGCGATATCGTGATTGAATATCCCCTTGGCCGCCAATTGAATAATCTGCGCTCTTTGAACCAGGCGTAATGGAAAACTTTTCCCTTGTGCCCAACGGTTGATGGCTGCTTCTTCTTTTGGAGTAAGTATGATTTGTTCTGATATATTCATTCATAAGCATTATACAAAACAAACAATTAAATGTCAAGTTATTTATGGCGCACCACACTAGTATCTAACATCTGCCGTTGTGCCTGACCCCAACAACTCCTTTTTTCTTCCATTGAGGGGAGTAAGGCGCTTATTGTTCGAGCCCGTCGAGAACTTTACGAAGCTCAGCAAAGCATCAGTGTCATCATTGTATGAAATAAAGGTCAAAGACCCAAAGGTTGTATAATGCCTTTAGGTAGCTCAAAGGCGTGTTGACAATGAAACTGCTATGAGTATAATCCAATTATGAAAACAAAACTGAAGATTGAGCATCCATACATTGAAAGAAAAAAAGAGATCGGTGGTGGTCGTCCAATTATTAGGGATACCAGAACATCAGTTAAAAATCTCGTCATTTACTACAAAATGGGTTATACACCAGAAGAAATTCAGTATGAGCTCCCTCATCTATCTCTCGCACAAGTACATGATGCAATCTCTTATTACTATGATAATAAAAAGGAAATCGACAAAGAGATTATTGATGATACTGAAGAAAAAGTAAAAAGAACACGCCATAAATTTTGAGAATAAAGGTCTATCTTGACGAAGATGTCGCTTTCTCGTTTTACAAAGCACTTAAAAATCGAGGAGTTGATGTTATTACAACTCAAGAAGCAGGTAACAAAGGCTTAAGCGATATTGAACAACTCAATTATGCAATAAAAGTCAAACGAATCATATTCTCACATAATAAAAGAGATTTTGCAATAATTCATAAAAATATCATAAAACAAAATAAAGAGCACTATGGAATAATCATTTCAGATCAATTGCGTACCGGTGATTTATTAAAAAGATTCATGAAATTATGGTTTGAACTATCAGCAAAAGAGATGGTGAACAAATTAGAATTTCTTAGTAACTGGAAATGAAATAAAGGTCAAAGACCTGCATAAAAAATACCCTTTCCCATTGAGGGGTATGTCATTGCGAGCGACCATAGGGAGCGCGGCAATCTCATAATAAGCTATTTGCGATCTTGAGTTTTCTCCCAATATCACCCTCTTCTTAATCAGAGGAGGTGAAGCAAATATCACTGTAATCTATCTGTAATCTTAGTAATCAATGCCGCCAAAGGCGGCATACGCCTGAAGGGATTTGAACCCATGTCCACCTTTTGCTTGCCCCGTATAATGGCAAAGCTATTATATCGGGGTCATCGTCCGACCAGATCGGACGATCCAGTCTTTTCGTTCTTAGGCCCTACGACTTACATCCTATACTTTGGTGATTCTTATGTCTCTAAGCCTGCCTTCGTTATCCCTCCATTCTGTCATTACCCGACTTGATCGGGTAATCCAGTTCTTTTACTATCATCAAGTATCTAGTATCTAACATCTGCCGTTGTGCCTGACTCCAACAACTCCTTTTTTCTTCCATTGAGGGGAGTAAGGCACTTATTGTTCGAGCCCGTCGAGAACTTTACGAAGCTCAGCAAAGCATCAGTGTCATCATTGTATGAAATGAAGGTCAAGCACCTACATAAAAAATTCCTTCAAGATTATCTAACGGAGTGAATTTTGAAACTGTTTGAAAAATCTTGACTTTTCTTGATTTTAGGGCATAATAAGAATGAGCCATGGCCAGTAGATTTATAGAGATATTTGAAGATCAGAAACTAATAGGGAAAATAAAGAAACGTCTCCCATATTTGTTTCAACTTGCAGAAATAGAAAGCTCTAGAGCAGGAAAAATTGGAATGGAAGTTGGTTCTCTTCGTGAAAGAATAATTGTTGCTTTGCTTATCTATAAATTTGGCGAAACCGATGTGGAAACAGAAATTCCAATTACTGAGCCGGAGATTGATGTAAAATTGTTTGGGGAACCCATTTCGATTAAAACAATTACTGGCAAAAGTTTCAGTGGAGTTAAACTTATATGGACGGTAGATACTCAAAAAGCAAAGGAATTTCGTAAGTCGTATTATCCACATTGTGATATTTTGCTTGTTCAAATAGATTGGAACAGTACTGGAGGATTGTATTATATTCCGTTGGAGGCACAAAAGAAGCTGTTCGACAAAATAGGAAGGAGAAAATATATTAAATTACCAAAACCCGGTACGAATCCAAGGGGTGTGGAGATTACTAAAGATGCATTGCTAAATTTAGCAAATGACAAGCTGTCAAAGGTTCTTGAAATAGCTTGGCAAAAGACAAAGATCGATTATAATCCATATAAACGGTGGGTGGATTATTGGAGAGAAGATTAAAGTAAAAAATCGAAAGATAAAAAGAGGTACAAGAACAAGCTCCTTCGGATCTCCAGGCAGGATAAACCATGATTCCACTGCATTTTATACTAGCAAATTATATGAAGGTTTGCCAAAAGAAAAGAAGGTGAAATACACAGAAAACTCAATTACTCCTAAGTTTTTAAATAGCATCTTTTGTAAATCTTCAGAACATATGACGGAATTACCAGATAGCAGTATCCATCTAATGGTAACGTCACCACCCTACAATGTTGGAAAAGATTATGATGAAGATTTTACACTCACTGAATATCTGATATTCTTAAAAGGAGTGTGGAAAGAAGTTCACAGAGTACTTGTTCCAGGTGGTAGAGCTTGTATTAATATAGCGAACTTAGGGAGGAAGCCTTATATCCCTTTGCACTCTTTCATAATACGAGACATGCTGGATTTAGGGTTTCTGATGAGAGGTGAAATTATATGGAATAAAGCATCGAGTGCAAGTCCTTCGACTGCATGGGGCAGTTGGCTTTCAGCAGCTAATCCCACCTTAAGAGATATTCATGAATATATTTCAGTTTTTTCTAAAGGGACATTTTCACGGAAGAATTTAGACAAAAGGAATAACACTATCTCTAAAGAAGAATTCCTTGAATTAACAAAAAGTGTTTGGACATTTCCAGCTGAACCCGCTCGTAGAGTTGGACATCCAGCGCCGTTTCCAGTTGAACTCCCTTATCGACTAATCCAACTCTACACCTATGAAGATGAGGTCGTTTTAGATCCCTTTATTGGTAGTGGGCAGACGGCTATTGCCGCGATAAAAGCAAATCGCCATTATGTAGGATATGATATAGAAGAAACATATGTAAAATTATCTAAGAAAAGAATTAACGAGTTTGTAACAGAATTCAAATCACCGAAGCTATTTAAAGTCAGTAAATAACCATGCCAAACGATGCACCTGGTGTAATTGTTTTAATTAGTGAAAGATTTTCAAATATAATAAGTTAGAATTGTATAAAAAAAAGTATGAAGGCAATATATAAAAGTAAACAAGAAATAAAAAAGAAGATGAGGCAAGTTAAGTACGGGAAACAAATGCAAATGGCAAATGGGGTCAAATCTCAACATTCAACATTTGTTTCTCAAGCACGGCCTATAGTCATATTTTAAAATGTGAAATGAGCAAAGCGGTTTTGACATAATCTACTATGGAATTCTTGTGAATTGGACTGGATATTGGGCAATGGACTACTCGTTCGTGGTGCTGTACTTGAGGAATTGTCAAAATGTCAAGTCGAAGATATCGAGTTTATCGAGATGCACCGTCCCTCACGCTTCGTCCGTGGTGCTAGTTTGCTTTTTATGATGTTCAATGTCGAGGTTTGATCTCACCATCCAAAATGTCAAGATGCCTGCCCCGTGCAATTTTTGTTTATTTCACCGGGGTCAAACCGAAGGTCTCGAAGAGGCTGCAAGTATCGAACTCAGTGAGATGTCGAAGATCCCGAATATTTGTATTGAGGGGCACCGACCCCACTTACCCGGCGGCTTTGTGAAGTGTGAAGCTGAAAGTATCGAGTATCCCGAGATGATTTGACCCCGACTTTCCAATTTTTTCAAAAATTTATTAAGCTGCTTTGAGTCCGGAGAGAAGTTCCTGGATAAGTTCTTTAACAGTAATAATTTTATTAATACGATACGCATTCTGCCCACAGAAAATAAGACCGTGATCCACATCACCAAAATAGGAATTTACTAGAGCCAGGGCAACACAATATTGAGCTTTATCGACTTTACAAATTGTGAGACACCTGTAGGGACATTTTATCTTCATTTTTCCTTTAACTTCCAGATCCTTTAGAAAACTATTTTTAATCGCCCGGCCAGGCATACCCACCGGGCTTTTAATAATAACGATATCCTCTTCTTTGGCATCCAAATAGGCTTGCTTGAATTCTAAAGACACACCGCACTCTTCGGTACAGACAAAACGGGTCCCCATCTGAACGCCCGAGGCGCCCAGAGAAAGCATCCGGGCGATGTCTTTCCCGTCATAAATACCGCCTCCAGTGATAACCGGTATTTTCCTTGCATATTTATCCTCATAGGTTTTAATGCATTCTAAGACTTCAGGCAAAAGTTTCTCAAGAGAATATTCCTCTGGATGTTCAAGTTGTTCTTCGGAGAAACCGAGATGTCCTCCGGCCAGAGGACCTTCCAGAATCAATCCATCGGCAGTTCTTTCATACCGTTTGTCCCAGATTCGCAGGATCAATTCCGCAACTCTGGCAGAACTGACGATAGGCACAAGGTTTACACTGGGGTCATGGACTAAGTCTGGAAGTTTCGTGGGTAGTCCAGCACCAAAAACAATCATTTTGATCCCCGCGTCTATCGAGGTTTTAATCAGATCATCTACATTGCTGAGGACACCCATGAAGTTTACAGCGAGGTGACCATCTGTTTTGCTCTTTGCCTTGCGGATCTCTTTTATTAGCGCTTCCCGGGATATTCTTTCATACTCCTGCTTTGAAGCCTCGATGTCCCCGAGACCAATGCTGGAGATCGTGCCGATTCCTCCTTCGTTTGCTACTGCTGAAGAAAGTGAGGCAAGAGAAACCCTAACTCCCATGCCTCCCTGGATAATAGGTATATCTGAGGTAAAACTTCCGATTCGAAGCTTAGGAATTTCCATTTATTTCTACTTCTTTTTTATGATGAGACATGCGTTTCCTCCACCGAAACCAAAGGAATTACTCATTGCTGCATTCAAATCAACTGACTTAACACCATTGGTAACGTAATCGAGAGGGCAGTCGGGATCAGGTTCTTTATAATTGATGGTTGGAGGGAGTTTGTCAGTAAACACACTCATCACAGTGGACACGAATTCCACGGCGCCTGCTGCTGCCATAAGATGACCAATCATTGATTTTATTGAACTAACTTTCAAAATTTTTGCATGATCGCCGAAAACATTCATAATAGCTTTGCTTTCACATTTATCATTTAAAACAGTGGATGTGCCATGGGCATTGATATACCCTATGTCTTTCGGGTCCATACAAGCATCCTTGAGCGCCGCTTGCATGACTCGAATCATTCCATCGCCATGGGGTTCTGGTGCAGTGAAGTGGTAGGCATCGGCCGTATTGCCGTAGCCAACGATCTCAGCATATATTCTTGCTCCTCGTTTGAGAGCATGCTCCAGTCTTTCCAGAACAGCAATTCCGGCCCCTTCTCCCATTAAAAAACCATCACGGTTTTTATCAAAGGGTCGGCTGGCATTTTCGGCACAAGTATTTTGAGACATGGATCGTGTAGCACAAAAGCAGCCATAGGATAAACGGGTTATACAAGCCTCGGAACTTCCGGCAAGCATGATATCTGCATCTCCTCTCTGAAGAATTCGGAATGCGTCGCCAATGGCGTTCGAACCCGTAGAACAAGCCACTGAGGGCGCAGAAAGGTGTCCCTTCAAACCATATTTAATGGAGACCATGCATGCTGCCATATTCACGAGCAGTTTTGATACAAGAAACGGACTTAAACTTTTGGGTCCATTTTTATTGAGCCTGGAATACCCTTCTTCAATCGTCTCAGAACCGCCTATACCAGAACCGATGATGACGCCTGCCCTGTTTTTGTCAAATGTAAACGATTCCAATCCAGCATCTTCGATTGCCATAGCAGATGCAACGATTCCAAACTGAGTAAAACGATCCATACGCTTTGCCGATTTCTCGTCGATCCATTCCTCAGCATGAAAATCTTTTACTTCGGCCGCGAGTTTAGAGCGAAAATCCGTTACATCAAAATGCGTAACTTTCGCGATTCCGTTTCGCCCGGCTATCAATCCTTCCCAGAAATCTTTAACACCCACACCAATTGGCGTTACGGCACCCAATCCAGTAATAACAACCCGATGTTCTTTCATGATAAGAGATCTCCTATTTTTTCCATCGTAGAACCACTATAAATATAGCCTGAGGTGACTTCAACCTCAAAGGAGAATATAATCACAATATGGCGAATGTCAAGCATTGGAATAGTTGATGATATTACCGATGCATATTTGGTTGTGTATCTGGCATTGGAGGATAGAAAAAATCTGGTACCGATTGTTTTTTACCTTGGTATTGTTCTCTTTTCCACTCAACCAAAACAAACTCAGCGACGCCGGTAAAAGCGCGGGGTGGGGGTTTCTTGTTGGACTCATCAATAAGCCGCTGTGGTGTGTGAGGTTGTTGGGGTTTGATATCCGGTCTGTTCATGGGTGAGACTATATGCAGTTTTCCAGGACAGATATGAATGCACCGATGAATGCCATTATCATGGAATTGAGTGCACCAAATAGAGTGTTATCACTTGATGTTTGAAATCAACAATGATCCATATATGAATGAAGCATGCTGAGCTCAATCAAACAATCAAACTCAAGCACAAGTGAACCTTGGCAAGATTCTGGTATAGTTTCTGATTGCTATTATTTATTGCTCAGTATCAAGGTATACAAGAATCGTTTCCTGCCAGGCTGAACCGCAAAGGCCAAGACCTCCTGTCACGCCAGCTTGCCTTAAACTGTCATCCGGTTCAAATGTATAATTATAATAATTGCGGTCAAAAGCGGTAACCTTTATTTCACAGGGGCCCGCTGGTAAGCTACCGATATAATCACCGACACGGATTTTCACCAGACTGTCCAGGGTATCGGGTTTGAGCCAGAATTCGTCTTGCCTTCCATCGGACAGGAATAAACAATAATAAACAATGGCACCATTACTACGCATGAAAATAACCGTATCTTCTAAGGTTATGGTATCGTTTGGTTGATTTATAAACTCAAATTCACCTGGTACTTTAGATATGCCAAAGAGCGTATCAAGACCTTGTTTACTCACCTCAAGGTGATAAATTGCTCCTGGTTGGATATCCATATACCATTTAACATACCTGCCATACATTTCATCAAAAAACAGAGTGTCAACTATATTGCTCGTTGAAAGCGTCACCAATGCATCTTCAACATACGGTTCAGAGGGTTCATCGATCGCATATGTACGGTCAACAAAGACTTCCGTGTAGGACAAATAATTATACATGACCAAATAAACATTGAACTGAGTTTCATATTCATTTACTGTAACTGCATCACAATCTATAAATAGTAATATTAGTATTGTCAGATAAATTAAGTGTTGGTATTTGTTGACTTTTTTACTTCTCTTAAATATCATTTCAAAATCTGAAACTAATGCCAAAACTCGGTATGGGGATGGGTAACAGAGTATAACCTTTCTTTTCAGGTGGATCTAAATCAAAATCATAAATATAGAAAACGATATTTTCCCGGTCATAGACATTCATGACATCGATATACCAGGAACCTTTCAAACCAAACATGCTAAAGTCTTTTTCTAAATGGATATCTAATCTATGCGTTATCGGCAGCCGGTAAGCGTCGCGCGGACCTCTGATAGTAAACCATTCCCAATAATACCACTCGTCTTGTGGGTCGTATGCATAAACACGGTAACGCGCCAGGTCCTCAGCATAGGGTAGACCCGAAGCAAGATACCAGCGTAAATTAAACGTTCCTTTGTTTAGTACGGGCACACTTTGCGGTATTTTATAGCCAAGTACGATATTAAGGTTATGCCGGCGGTCATAGCGCGGTGCATAGTATCGATCAAATTGTTTGCGTCTGGTATAGCAGAGTGAATAGCTTATCCAGCCAAAGATATCTCGAAAACTTTTTTTAAAGAAGAAATCAATGCCGACTGAATAGCCCGAACTGACTTTTAAGCTTTCTGAGGGTTGGCTAAAATACATGTTATACTCACGCGGTATCAGGAGGTTGAAGTATTTCTTATAGTACGGTTCAATTGTTAGTTTTGTGTCATCGTCAAACCACTTTTCAATACCGGCAATAACATGATATGCGGTCGGTACATTATGCATGGAATCAACCGGCCTCCAAAAGTCAAAGATCGAAAAATATGATTCCTGGCTATTGATCGTGATAAGGAATTGACTGTACTTACCCCAGGCAAGATTAAAAGCAGTATTCGGTCCGATGTGGTATTTGAGACCAACCCTGGGGTCAAAACAAAAGCGGTCATTAATGCTGTAATACGTAGAACGCAGACCTCCCTGCACAGACAGGATATTGGGCATGAGCGACCATTTATCCTGTAGGTAAGTGGTCAATATCCAGGGTTTATATGAATGCTCGGCGATCTCGAGATTGGTGAGGTCCAAATTATACATGATCTTCAGCTGTTTTGCATCGACACCTATGTCAAAAGTGTGATGGTCATTGAGAAAGTAATTGAAGTCGACTTTTCCTGTATAATCGATTATTTCTTCATGGATTGCAAAGTTATTTGTTGAATCATCATAATCCTCATAGCTGAAAGTCGTCAGAAAATTACTCCAGGCACCGACCATCTCGCCGTAAAGTTTTGGATTGAAAACCCTTCGCCAGCGCAAAGACACGCCGCGATTACCCCAGTCAAGCTCGACCTTTTCATCGGACTCTTCGCTTTCAAAATTCTGTTCAAAACTCAGAACGTCTGAGCCGCCGAGTGCGGTCAGGGTGAAGCGGTTTTCTGGCGACGGGTTGAAATTAATCTTAGCAATACCATCGTAGAAATAATAAGGCAGAGAGATTGTGTCCTGTTTTATTTTTGAATATGCCCAAACGAGTGCGTCAAAATAGGTTCGGCGACCGCTTATGAGAAACGAACCTTTGGGTAGTGGTCCTTCAATGATCAACTTGGATGTTATTAAACCGATGGTCGCTTCTCCGGCGAATTTCTTGTAATTACCTTCTTTTGTGGTAATGGAAAGGACTGAAGATAGCTGGTCACCATAACTCGCCGGAAAACCACCGGCAAAAAGCTCGGCATTACTAACTACATCAGGATCGAATGTTGAAAAAAGTCCAAACAAATGTGATGATGGATTATAAACCGTAATCCCATCAAGGAGCACAAGGTTTTCGTCCGGGCTGCCGCCGCGGATATATAATTTATTAGACAGATCGTGCATTGAAATGACACCAGGCATGAGCTGGAGGGTTTTGATCAGGTCTTTTTCAAACAAACTTGGTACTGCTTTTATCTCGCGTTTTGTGAAGGTAATTCGGCTTATTTCGACCTCCTCTTCAAATCTCGTTCTTTCCGCAGAAACGACGATTTTTTCCATTTCGATGATCGATGGGTTCAATTCAACATTCAATGTGAGATTTTGACCAGCATTGACTTCGATCTCCCGGGTAATTGTTTCATAACTGATATAGGAGAAAACGATCTGGTGGCGACCTTCAGGGACATTATGAATGATATAATAACCCTTTTCATTCGTCGCGCTGCCAAGAGCGGTATTCTCAAGATAAACATTGGCATAAGCAAGTTGTTCACCGTTCTCTGCATCGATAACAAACCCGCTAATCGAACTGTAATTATTCAATAATAATACAAGGATAAATATTATTTGCATAAAACTTGCGTCAGGTTTGAGTATATACGCTGTAGTTCTTTTGTCAAGTTGTGTATGCGGGCATTACATGAGTATAATTGTTTAACGGCATTAGTATTGATCATTGATGCAGTAAAACAAAAATAACTATTGGTTATAAAAAAAGAGGGTGGTAGAACCACCCTCTTTTATCGTAAAAATCGTATTGTTTATTCAACCAGGATTATTTTCTCGACTACGCGGTGGTTCTCAGTTTCCATTTGTATAAAGTAAATGCCGCTGGCTACCAGGTTACCGTTGAGATCCCGAGCATTCCAGGAGATCTTAGTAGGCACTAGGGAGTAAGCACTAGGCAGTTCCAATTTTTTCACCAATCTACCCGCGGCATCAAAGATCTTAAACTGAACTTGCGTTGTATTTGACGGTAATGTGAACTGAATTTCCACTCGGTCGCGGAATGGATTGGGACAAGGTTGCAGGGTCATAACTCCGGTATGAGTCCTGGTAACTTCTTCAACACCAACGAGGTATATACCGAAGAAATTCATGATCGAATCAAGAAGTGCTGCTCTTGTTGAAACACCAGAACCATCAACTAAGCCACCGAGTTCAAATGATAAACCACAAGTCCGATATAAACTTGCATCATTGGCAACCCCAGCATCATAGGCATTATCAGTATCATAGAAGATCAAGAAACCAGTACCGGTCGGCGAAATATGGTCGATATAGGAGTTCTCACCAGCATAGTTGAAGTTCATACCTACGGTAAAGGTACCACTCTGACCAGCAAATGGCCCAGCATCAGACGAACCATCAGCCGTGGCACTGATTCCAAAGAGCGGACCAAAATCATAACCACCATACAGAGGATCATAGTACCAGACATCACCACCTTCAAGGTACATCCTGCCGCCATTATTCAAATAGTCAACCAGGGCTGTTGCCTCAGCACTACCAGCACTGATTATATAGTTATTAGCGTAGATACCCACGCAGACAAATACTGCCGAGTAATAGTCAAGGTCTGATGTAGGTAAGGTCAAACCGTAGTTGCCTGTGTAGCCAATGCTTCCCAGGGTACTGTGTATTATTTCACCAGGGCCTGGTGTCGGATCAGGATTCCATATATAGTAATGGATCCTGCCGATAATGATCGTGAAGTCAATTGTGTCTGCAAAACTACCGTCAGTAGCGATTAATTGACACAAGGCTGGGTGACCATCTGGTGATGAAGGACTCGCATATACAGTATATGGGTCGCCCGTATTTTCTTTTGTGCTATCAATAAGAAGCGAACCGAAATAACCTGAATTGTCAGTTATTGTTAAATAGGGATCACTCGATTGTATGGTGGTATTAAGGTTTGTGAAATTAGCGCCACCAATATTTTTTATCGTAGCAGTTAGATCACTGGTTTCACCCGGATCAAGATGCCCGTTGCCATTACCACCGACATCATCTATTGTTGTCTCTAAGAGTGCAAGATATTTATTTGAACCATAATAGTTGAGTTCAAAATCGTCGGCGAAGACCTCCGCCGTTTCTATTGCACCTCAGCAAGTATGGTCGGTTTTGGCATAAAGCGCTACTTCGATTTTTTCGACGTCAGTCGGGTTGACTCCCGGTAGGTTACCTAGTTCCGAGTTGATATTGAATGAATAAGAATTCCAGTTGGTATTCGATGCTACTATCAGGTGACACGTAGAAGAGTTTGCCCAGGGACATGGAGTAGTGAACCGACATATCATTGTTTGACCCAGGGGAGATCCAGAACCATCCAGATAAGAAATGGTTATTGCTGCTCCTGCCCAGCATAGCGTATCTTGGTTATTATCGTACGCATAGAGCTTCGCATTGACCGAGAATTCAAGGTCAGTTGTTGGGATATCCACAGTTTGCCATAGTTTGGCATAAGACCCATATTGGTCTTTGGCGCACGCTTCATAATCAGGATCAGGGTCGTACGTGGTTGCGCGATCAACAGTAGAATAAGACCCACCTTCAATTTGCTGCCAGCCATTTGTAAGGGGTAGCTCGAAGTCGCCATTAATCAGCAACACACTGGCGCTGCTTAAGCTAACCACTACAAAAAGAATGACGTATTTATGCATATCTCCTCCTTTTCCTTCCCTATAATGAACTGATTATCAAATAACTAAATCCTTATATAATTATACCTTAATTACTCGAATGTCAAGACCCAATAAAAACCATGTCATTGCACAGCGAAAATGTCACCTTTAATTGCAAATCAAGAATGTCCCCTAATTTAGAAGGACCGTTGATAGAATTGAATTTAGCCCGAGGAGTTATGATTTTTAAGCAAAAATTGTGTTTATTAACTGCACAGCAA
>JAUVZL010000093.1 GCA_030602565.1 Candidatus Stahliibacteriota bacterium | reverse complement strand
AAATCTCTAAATTTCAAATTTATAAATTCACAAAATCAGCCGTGGCTATCAACAAAAATGGTTCGGGGTAATTTCAAATGTCTTTATTTGACCCCATTATCATTGGCAAAGTAATTTAATCCTTGAATTATTGACAGAACTAAAATTCTGACTATAATAACAGGTGTTTATCCCATATACACCCCAATGTCAATCAGCCAATATTTGTGTAAATTCATGTTTTTTTATATTCGTGATTATTTGTGGCTTAATTCGTGCATATTAGTGTAAAAGTAAAGGAGGAATAGATGATAAATATGGTGAATTTAAAGTTCAACGAAATACCGACGCAGTGGTATAATATTATGCCTGATTTGCCAGAACCATTACCACCTCCAAAGGATCCAGAAGAAGGTCCTTCGCGCATAGAGAATTTGCCAAATCTCATGATCGGTGAATGCCTTAATCAAGAGTTCTCTAAGGATAACTGGATTGATATCCCTAGTGGTATCATGGACTTATATTCAAAAGCAGGTAGACCAAGACCCCTGTTTAGAGCAACAAACTTGGAAAAAAGACTTGATACGCCTGCACGACTTTATTACAAGAGTGAGTTCTTCAGCCCCACAGGAAGCCATAAGGTAAATACCGCCCTTGCACAATGTTGGTATGCAAAACAACAGGGATTTGAAAGAGTAACGACGGAAACTGGCGCAGGACAATGGGGGACTGCACTTTCTTATGCTGCCGCAATAAGCGGATTAAAGTGTACTGTCTTCTGGGTGCGGAGTGTGTATAACTGGAAACAAGATCGATTAGCCTTTATGCAGATGCTGGATGCTGATGTGTATGCTTCACCGAGTCCAATGACTGAATTCGGCAAGACACTATATGACAAAAATCCTGAACATGTAGGTTCACTTGGTATTGCAATTTCTGAAGGTTTAGAGGATTCTCAAAAGGACCCAAAGGCAGTATATTGTCTGGGATCAGTTTTAAATCATGTTCTCATGCATCAAACAATAATCGGATTAGAGACTCAAAAACAGTTTGAAATCTTTGATGATTATCCAGATATGGTTATTTCATGTTTTGGTGGTGGCTCGAACTTTGGTGGATTTGCCTTACCTTTTGTCGGTGATGTATTGAAGAAAGGAAAAAAGATAAAGTTCATTGCTGCCCAGAGTAAGGTCTCACCAAACCTGCAGGGTGAATATAAATATGACTTTGCTGATTACAATGAAGTAACACCCTTGTTAAAGATGTATACACTGGGACACAAGATTGACATGAAGCCGATTAAGGGCGATGGACTGCGGTATCATGGCGCATCGCCGATTGTTAGTTTATTGAGACACAGAGGTTATATAGATACTATCGCATATCCTGGTGATGAAAAATACGTGTTTGAAACTTCAAAAATATTTATGCAAACAGAAGGATGGCTACCAGCTCCAGAATCTGCTTATTCAGTCTGCTGTGCAATCGAAGAAGCACTAAAGTGCAAAGAATCAGGAGAGAAAAAAGTTATTGCCTTCAATGTAAGTGGACATGGATTTCTGGATATTCCAGGGTTTAGGAGTGTGTTAGGATTGAAATAAATTGAGCTATTAATGAAATCCTTACTTTCTGGCAATGAGGCAGTAGCGCGTGGCGCTTGGGAGGCAGGCTGCACTGTGGCTACTGCCTATCCAGGAACGCCCTCAACTGAAATACTCGAGAACATAATAAAATACCCCGGGATATATACCGAGTGGGCAGTGAACGAAAAGGTGGCCTTAGAAGTTGCTGCTGGTGCATGCTTTTCTGGTGCACGGGCACTAGTGGCAATGAAGCATGTCGGCCTGAATGTTGCAGCAGACCCGATGTTCACAATGGGTTATTCAGGGGTGACCGGTGGATTTGTCATTATCTCAGCCGATGATCCTGGGTTATGGTCATCTCAGAATGAACAAGATAACCGCCACTACGGTAGACATGCGAAGATCCCCATTCTCGAACCCTCAGATTCAAATGAGGCAAAACTTTTCACTAAACTTGGTTTCGAGATTTCTGAGAAATTCGATACGCCGGTCCTTTTGAGATTGACCACGAGAATTTGTCATTCAACCTGCCCGGTCGAACTTGGTAAAAGAGAAAAACCTAAGAGAAAAGCATATGTGAAGGATATCAAAAAACGCCTCTTTCTACCGGCGCACGGTAGATTACGACATGTTGTAATTGAAGCACGGCTGAAAAAATTGACTGCTTTTAGTGAGACTTTATCCTACAATACAATTGAGTGGGGTAAGAAAACCATCGGGATAATCACCTCGGGCATTTCATACCAATATGCAAAAGAGGCATTTCCCAACGCAAGTTTCTTGAAATTATCTCTTACCCACCCAATCCCTGAAAAACTTATAAGACGATTTGCCCGTCGGGTAAAAAAAATTATTGTTGTTGAGGAAGGCGACCCGATCCTGGAAACAGAAATAAGAGCAATGGGGATAAAGGTTACTGGCAAAGCTAAAATCCCGGTGTGCGGTGAGCTAACACAGAAGATAGTAAGAGAGAGCTTTGTCAGGAAAACGAGCGCCAGAATAAAACCCTACAAAGTACCTGCAAGACCTCCTGTTCTATGCCCGGGCTGTCCCCACCGTGGGGTTTATCACATAATAAATAAATTGAAACTCACAGTAATCGGAGATATCGGCTGTTATACATTGGGCGCTCTACCACCGCTCAATGCAATGGATACCTGCATTTGCATGGGAGCATCAGTCACCAATGCTCATGGTTTAGAAAAAGCGTTGGGTAAGGATTTTAGCAAGAAACTAGTGGCGGTTATCGGCGACTCAACATTTTTCCATTCCGGAATTACCGGCTTGGCAAATGCAGTGTATAATAGAGGAAATCTGAACCTGCTCATCCTCGACAATTACACAACCGCAATGACTGGTCATCAACCTCACCCGGGTACTGGTAAACTTGCCAGAGGAGAACAAGGGAAACGAATACCGCCTGAGGAGGTTGTCAAAGGATGCGGTGTTGAGTTCTTGAAAATCGTTGACCCTAACGATCTAAAAGCAACCGAGCACGCGATAAAACAAGCTCTTGAGTTTGATGGCGTTGCTGTTTTGATATTCAGAAGACCGTGTGCTCTGTTATTAAAACCAAACCCGGCATATGTAGTTGCCCCTGATTTGTGTAAAGGTTGTAGACTGTGTCTGCGTATTGGCTGCCCTGCGATAAATCTACAATTCCCCGAAGACCGAGAAAAACCGCTTGCCGTGATTGATCCAACACTCTGCTTTGGCTGTGGGTTATGTGCGCAAGTCTGCACTTGCCATGCAATCCTTGCGCCAACAAAAATAAAAAAGGATAAGCAATGAAAAGGGATTCATTTGATTTAGTCATCTGCGGAGTTGGCGGGCAAGGTATTATCCTGGCATCAAATGTGCTTTGCCACGCGGCATTTCTTGAAAGTTTTGACGTCAAAAAAAGTGAAGTGCACGGTATGGCTCAACGCGGGGGCAGCGTTATAACACATGT
Source organism: Candidatus Stahliibacteriota bacterium (assembly GCA_030602565.1). Taxonomy (GTDB): domain Bacteria; phylum Hydrothermota; class Tepidihabitantia; order SM23-42; family SM23-42; genus JAUVZL01. The sequence goes on along the minus strand of JAUVZL010000093.1, from coordinate 2,889 downwards.
AAGGATTGGCAAGAAAGTACATTCGCCCCTGATTGAACAAGGGAATAGTGATATAGTCTTAGCCTTTGAAAAACTGGAGGCTCTGCGCTACATTCGCTATTTGAAAAAAAACGGCACAGTAATTGTCAATGATCGTGAAATACCACCGATGAGCGTCCTGACTGGTGCGGCTCAATACCCGGCAAACATAAAAGGTAAACTCAAGCGCCATGGCATGATATACTTTGTTGATGCGGAGAAAATTGCCCTTGAATTAGGTGATAGGCGCACTGTAAATATCATCCTTTTGGGTGTCCTTTCCTGTTTTTTGGGGTTTAAAAAGAAATCGTGGAAAACAGCAATCAGTAAAAACGTAAAAAAGAAATTCGTGGATCTAAATGTCGCCGCATTCAACAAAGGTACATCTCTGTTGAGAAACATATATAGTATCAAAAAGGAGAAATGATGGCAATACTTGATTTCTTAAAAGACGTTGGTGCCAACATCTTAGGTCTTGGTAGTGAATCGCAAGATATTGAAGAGTTGCTCAAACAGGAACTCGTCGATCGAATAAGTAATTTGAAATGTGACTTCACAAACGGTATTGCCACGCTCTACGGTTCTTGTGATACGCAGGCGACCAAAGAAAAAGCCGTGCTCTTAGCTGGCAATATAAAGGGTGTAGAAAAAGTCAATGACGAGCATTTATCAGCGCCACCGTCTGAGGAAATAACTGAGTATTACACTGTGCAACCAGGTGACACGCTTTCTAAGATCGCCAGTCGACTCTATGGAAACGCCGGGAAATATCCGGTTATCTTTGAAGCAAACCGCGAAGTTATAAAAGATCCAAACCTTATCTATCCAGGACAGATACTGCGTATAATAAAACCACCCGCTGTGCAAGCAACCTCTGATAACTATACTGTCAAGCCAAGCGACACTCTTTCCAAGATAGCAAAAGAATTTTACGGCGACGCCCGCAAGTACTCAATAATTTTTGAGGCTAACCGGGACATCCTAAAGGACCCGAACATTATCCAGCCGGGGCAGAAACTGCGCATACCGAAAATTGCTGAATAATTGCTCGCCTAGGGTGCTACTCATTTAACTGTTAAGGGACACGATTGGCTAATATTATAAAGACTGAAGCTTTTGTACTAAAAACCATGCCTTTCAAAGAATCGAGTCTCATTGCTTCACTACTCACCAAGAAATTCGGTAAGGTGAAAATTATCGCAAAAGGGTGTCGTCGACCAAAAAGCAAGTTCTGCGGTACATTAGAAGTATTTAACTTAGCTGAAATTATTTATTACAAAAGAGAGTCTAAAGATCTATACACACTGAGTGATGCAACAGTCATAGATCACTTCAGCGACATCCGGTCCAGCAAGAACAAAGTAAATGCCGCCATGGTGCTCTGCGAATTCTTCAATAAGACCCTGCCTCTGGAAGAAACAGATACTGCTTCATATACACATCTTTTTAATTTCTTGCAAGAACTCAAGAAGATCGATTCGAATTCAATAAAACCTTTGACCCTTTATTATCTGTTAATCGCACTCGCGGGTGCAGGCTTTAAACCCCATTTAGACAACTGTGTACGGTGTCATAACCCGATAGACTATAATAGCAAAAAGATCGATTTCAGCATTAGTGGCGGCGGTGTTGTCTGCGAGAACGACTTTGATGACACGGTAGTGTTTTTGAGTAGTGATACCATCAATTTGCTGAAAAACATATACCAGAACAAGCGTATCCGAATCGACGCTCGGCAGTTCAAAGAAATTGAAACGCTAGTACCTGAGTACCTCCACTACCATCTCAATCAGGTCCTCGATTCTCTCAAATTTCTGAAGTAGACTGAAAAACTTTTCTGCAATTACCTTAATACTACCCCATTCTTTCTAAATCTAAAATCTCATTGTAATTATCTGACATTTAATTGATGGGTAGTGTCGTTGACTATTACCATCAAGGAATTCATTTTCCTCTGGCGAATTCATCATGGGGACCACACTCTTCTTGTGTATGTTAAGGTTATATCCAATAACTGCGCCAGCAACTGGCAGTACTGCAGCTAAACTAGGTGCAACATAGTATAATGTCCAATCTGTCTCTGCTGATCCCTTGTCCCAATAAGCCAATGCTATAAGAACTAGAACACCAGCGCTTAGACCAGTTCCAGCAGTAGAACCGATGATAGATTTTGCGAACGAACCATTTGGTTCCATTAACAAATTACCAACAAAAGTAGTTCCGCCAGCTGCCCCAGCGGCAACACCAATAAAAGCTGCAGTTCCTTGCCAGAATACATGGTCGCCAGCAATTTTGGTACAGGCGTAACCACTGAAAGCTCCACCTGCAGCTGCAGCAAGTGACTCCAAGGCAATCTTACCAAAAGTCACCCGACTTGCATCTGTTTGGAGATCCTGCATGTGGGTTGTATCATTAAGTACAAAATTTTGAATCTCTCCGTTGTTGAAAAAATAGTGTCTGTTAGTTGCAATTGAGTTGGGTCTTGAAATCTTTTTATGCCAATCAAGGCTAATTACAAGGTGCTGCTTCTTAAACAGATATTCATCAGGCTGGCGGCTAAAGCCGAGTCCACATAAAAGCATTAAGCAAACCAAACATCTAAATTTGCACATACCGCCTCCTGTTTTTTCCTGATACTCTGATACCCCAGTCCTTGCACCTTGAAATCCTAATAGTGCGAATAGCTAAAACCATATTTTCTTCCGTCTATAAATCGTAATAGATATATACTTATTACGGAGAACATGAAATAGTTCTCATTTTGGGTAATGGATATAGGAACTGTAGGAATCGAGCATTAATAATTGTAGTTGTCCCTGTCTGCCGTGGTTCCGGCACAGGCAGGCAATTTATTGGACAAAGCCTGATAAA
>JAUVZL010000017.1 GCA_030602565.1 Candidatus Stahliibacteriota bacterium | reverse complement strand
TGTGTGGTCAACCTCTTCACAATACCAGACACTGTCAATTTTCTTTGCATACCATAAGTTAGTTCCCATACGAAAATAACTAATATGAGGTTGGTTTTGGGAATCTACATCAATCGCACAGCAATAGGCATCAGTAAAACTATCAACTATCTCCTTTTGCCAGATTGAATCATCTAAAAAGGCATAAAAGCCTCTGGTATAGGGATCTATATAATAGTCATAGGCAATATGAGGAATACCTGATGTATCAGTGGCAACTGATATCCAGTCGAAAGAAGGACCCATGTTTGACTCCGCAACCGTATCTTTTGACCAACCAATAGAATCTTTAGACGCGACAATTAGATACCGGGTATAATCGAGTGTATCCTCTTGGAAATAAATGGCATAGATGCGATTGAACTTATCAATTGTTAGATCCTTGGATTCCATACAATTTGCGCCATATGATTCAAAGGTATCTGCACGCCAGTTACCGCCATTCTTAGTATACAAAAAGAGATAATAAAGATTTACGCTGTTAGAGACACCTCTAAGCTTAGATACTAAGATATAAGGATTGCCACTTGAATCAATGGTAATTATAGGAACATTCAATAATCCGCTATCAGCTTTTACTATTTCTGTTGTCCAACTCGTTAATAATAACAATGTTAATGCCAACATATCATTCTCCTAATCCCTGGTTTCCTGCGTAGAACAGGAAACCAGGGTTATTTAATTATTATCGAACAATCAGAACTTTCTCGGTTATAGTTTCTTGTTTACCCTCAAGAATCAAGAAGTAGATGCCGGCACTGAGATTGGAAGAATCTAAATTGTAGGTATAGATTCCTGGTTCAATAACACCATCGGCAATTGAATTGATTTTTCGACCGCTAATATCATATAGATTAAGCCTGATTTTCTGGCTCTGCGGAATTGTATATTGCAATTGGGTATTGCGACTAATAATATTAGGAAACACCTTGAGACCAAATACAAGATTTTGAGGAATGGTTTTACGTGTTTGCGGACCACCACCTTCGTAAACTTCAGTCTTACCCTGATATGGAATGTGATTTTTCTTGGTAACCGTTACTTTCATTATACCCGAGGATGGAACAGTAAGCTCCTGAAATACAGCACATCCATTAGATTCGGTTTTCTTTGATTTATAGATTTCAGGCCATTTGTATAGTATAACAAGGGCACCTTCAACCGGACCTTGTTCGCTCCAGACAGTAACCACAAAGTCAATCGGCGTATTTGCCGGAATTTCCCTTGGGTGATTTACATAAAGGTCTTCGGGAATCTGGGTCCAGACCTCCATTTCAGGTGAACCAAAGAGATTATGGGTATAAGCGTGATACCAATTCATCCACCCATATGCATATTTTGATTTTGCCTCGGCATTTCCAATGTGTGCATCAACATCAAACAGATAATCGAGAAAATGTTGGTGTAAGTCCTTCGTGCTTCGGTAACCATATCTTGTGTTTCCAAGAAAAGCAGCAGCACAAATGGGTGGATATCCATTAGGCGAGGGTCCATTGTATCGGTAATATGAGGTAAATGCTTCAGCAATACAGGCTTCAGGCGTGTTTCCTGTCCAACCGGTCCAATTCACAATCGCAGTGCATGTATCAAAATAGGCATTCTCACAACCCATTGAATAGACCACATAGTATTTATCGATATTATACGGTTCATGGAGATAAGGAAATCCCTGGTAATTAAAGCTGAAGATTAATTGTCTAAGGTCAGGATATGCGCTTCTTTGGGTATCTCCAGAACCATGTCCATAAGTTGAAACCATGCCATAACCCATACTTAAAGTGTCCATTAATCCATGGTCATTTACATTACATAGATGATTTACAACCCGATGTTGTATAAATTGTGAAGGAAAGTGTAGTATTGTTTCTTCCATATACTCTGGAAAGTTGTGCATACCTTGTGCTGCCTGTGTGATCCAGAGTGACCGGGTCATAAGGTTTCTATTTGCTGGAGATTTTTCATAGGTTAATCGCTTTTCAACCCAGGAAAGCGCCTGGTCATAATTCCAGGCTGGGATTCTCCCGATATAAATTTCTTCCTGATAATCAGGCACGTCATCCCCGGGTTCACCAATTCTTCCATCTTCATCTACTTCCCAGTATCCACTAAAATCCTGGAAATACAGATCCGCTGGAATAATATAATACGGGTCAGTGTAATTATTATATCTCCAGCAATATCTAAAAGGAACACTATTAGAAGGATTATCCGGCTGAAGAACGCCACCTATAATTGCAAAGGTAAGACCATAACTGTAATAGGCGCGATATAAAAATTCCTTAATCTTTGCTGCATCGTCACCAATGTGTTCATAAGATAGTCCAGCATAGTTAGTTTCGTCCCAGTGCCCATCATAATGTGCATATATCCATTCAGTGGTTTTTATAGCACAGGGCATACCTTTTTCTGTTAGCCAATCGGCTAATGATTGATATGCATCAGCCATTGCTGGTGTAGTGACAATTACTACTTCAAAATACATGTTTGATAGTAATTGCTCATCAGGTACAATTTGCTGTGGAGGAGTATAAAAGGCATCAACTTGCCATTTATTATACACACTGCTTTTTATGCCATTTTTGTATAGTTGATGAGCCCGTTCACCTCTAATTTTGGGACGTCGAGAAATCGGCGCTTGTTCAAGTGTAAAACGAAAAGTGATTGATTGAACAAAATAGAGACTATCCCTTACTGGATTATAAAGCAAGGGATATATAGCGATCGTTGCTACTGGTATGCCATCAAACTTGCCATGATGAATTACTCGAATAGGCATTGAATCTGGATAAATCGCATCCTGAGAATAGATAAAGGAATCAGGAGGCACCCAGGGTGGAGGTGGTTCGGGCAGTGGTACAGGTGGTTGAGTAGGATAAATATCAAATATCCCTGATAAAGGGACAAGATTAATCGATATAACTTCGATATTTTCTACTCTTTGACCATTGGGAAGAATAAAGTTTAATGATTTAACTGGCAATTCTGGTGTACCAATATCTGTTGTTGTAGCCATTTCTAATCCTTTTACCCTATTATAACCATTCTCAACACTGAATTTAAACTGAGAAAGATTGTATGATAGGGTATATGGACCTTGCGCTATACCAAGGCTAAAAAATCCCACAAATATCAATAAACATAGTTTTCGCATCTTATCCTCCTTGTTTTTGCGATTACATTACTACTACAGTGTAACATTAATTTCCGATAGCTGTCATTCCCGCGAAAGCGGGAATCCAGGAAGTTGCTTACTATGGATTACCCGATCAAGTCGGGCAATGACAATATAGTAGATTATCAATAACTTATATTACAATGCACTACTATAATATTTTAGTTTTTGCATTTTTTCATTCTCAGTCCAATACTGGGTCGAGGAGAGATACGGAGAGACTCTCCTTAACCCATTCCTACCAGCAATAACCTCACCACTTTGATTTAAAAAAATTCTTAAAAGAGAAAAATTTGTTAGATAAGGGGGGGGTAGATAATTTGTTGTTCTCGAATTTTGTTTGATATTCCAGGATATTATCTTCATCACTATAATTATGATATGAAATATCTAGTACTTGTCAAGGGTCCAAAGAGAAATAAGAATATGCGTTCAAAATTGTTGACTGTGATTTGATTCTGAATATAATAGATTCACAGTGCGCTATCTTGCCATTGTATGCATGCTTCTGCTCACAACCTGTTCCCAGAGAAAGGGTGGTATCATTATTGCTGGTTCTACATCAGTTCAACCTTTTATCGAGAGAGTCGCCGAGCGCTTCACCGAAGAAAACCCAGGTATTCAGGTAAATGTTCAGGGTGGAGGGTCAACTGCCGGGATTCAGGCAACCTTTAATAATATTTGTCATATCGGCGTCTCATCGCGAAACCTTAAAGGTAGCGAAAAAGCTTTGCACGAATTCCTGATCGCAGTTGACGGTATTGCAATCATTGTCCATAAAGATAATCCAATAGATGATTTGACCATCGAGCAAATACAAGGTATCTTTGCTGGAACCCATAAAGATTGGTCAGAGCTCGGAGGTGAAAGTGGGGAGATTATTCCGGTCACCAGAGAAGAAGGGTCAGGTACCAGAGGTGCGTTTGAAGATATGGTTATGGGTGACCAGATAATCAGTGATGCCTGCTTGGTGCAGGATTCAAACGGGGCGGTCCGTGAAATAATCGCCACAACACCTCAAGGAATCGGCTATATTTCAGTTGGCTTGGTTGATGAACGGGAAAAGGCATTGGCAATAGATGGTGTTAAACCGACGCTCGCCAATCTGTTGAGCAGTCAATACGGTTTTACCAGACCTTTTCTCCTTTTGCTCCTTGAAGAACCGAGTGGTAAGGTAAAGAAATTCATTGAATTTGCACTTTCTAAAAAAGGTCAGGACATATTAAAAAGTGATGGTTTGATATCAGTTACAGAAATAGGTAAGTAATAGCATATGAAAGATAAGATTGCTGAAAAACTTTTACTCTTCATTGCTTTTTCTGCAATCGGTTCACTTCTTCTCATTACTTTTTTTATTTTTCAACAAGGTATTCCGTTGATTTTCAAGATCGGGCTGAGTAATTTCTTTTCAATGCACTGGTCGCCAACCAGAGGTCAATTTGGTATTCTATCGATGATTATCGGGTCCTTAATGGTCACGGTCGGTGCCCTGATTGTTGGCATACCTTTTGGCCTTGCCTGCGCAATATATCTCGCTGAATTCTCCTCAAAAATGGTTCAAAAGACCTTGAAGCCGATTATTGAATTATTAGCCGGTATCCCTTCAGTGGTCTATGGCTTTATCGGCATTGTTATCCTGGTGCCGTTTATTCGCACTCATTTTGGAGGGCCAGGGTTTTCAGTGCTGGCTTCGAGTATTATTTTGGGCATAATGATTTTGCCAACCATTGTCAGTATATCCTATGATTCACTAGTTGCGGTGCCCAATACCTATCGTGAGGGGTCTTATGCATTAGGCGCAACCAAATGGCAGACCGTAGTTAAGCTGCTTATACCAGCGGCTCGCTCAGGTATCGTAGCCGGTATTATCCTTGGCATGGGTCGAGCGATCGGTGAAACCATGGCGGTGATTATGGTCGCTGGTAATGCACTAAAAATACCCCATTCAATATTGGATTCGGTCCGTACTCTAACTTCGACGATCGCCTTAGAATTAGGCTATGCAACCGGCGATCACCGCGCCGCACTTTTTGCCTGTGGAGCTTTTCTTTTCATTATTATTACAATCTTAAATATTATTGCAATAAGGGTAACTGGACATAGAGAATGACTTTTAGAATCGGTCCCAGAACAAGCCAAATAATCGCCTATATCATCCTTTTACTCATGACGATCATCACCATTATTGTGCTTTTTTTCATAATCGGGTATGTTTTCAAGAACGGCTTTGCTCAATTGAGCCTTGAATTCCTAACCGATAGAACCAGGGAAATGGGCAAAGAAGGGGGTATCTTACCTTCAATAATCGGTACGTTATTTGTGACGGTTCTTGCCGTAATTATTGCAACACCTCTGGGCGTTGGAAGTGCTGTTTATCTTGTTGAATATACTAGAGGCGGATTATTGCGCAGGATAATCAGTTTTGGAGCAGATTGCCTTGCGGGTGTTCCCTCTATTATCTTTGGTTTATTTGGTTTTATATTTTTTGTAATACAATTGAAATTAGGTTGGAGTATTCTATCAGGCAGTTTGACCCTTGCGGTAATGATAATACCGACCATTATACGTACCAGTGAAGAAGCCATAAAAGCAGTGCCCCTTTCCTACCGTGAAATCAGTTACTCATTAGGCGGTGGTAAGCTCGACACAATTTGGAAGGTAGTTTTACCAACTTCATTACCCGGTATTCTTACCGGTGTCATCCTTGGCATCGGTCGCGCAATCGGTGAGACGGCGGCAGTTATATTTACGGCTGGTTCTTCTTTGGGTATGCCGACTTCAGTATTTTCGTCGACGCGGACCCTGGCAGTTCACTTTTACATACTTGCCCGCGAGGGGATATCTATGGAGAAGGCTTATGGTACAGCTACGGTTTTGATTATTATTATCCTTTTTGTCAACTTCGTTGCTTATCGATTAATGCATCGTTTCATGGAACGCTATTACTAACGTATGAATCGTCAGAAGATGATGAAAATATCAGTTGAGCAACTTAATCTTTTCTATGGACAAAACCAGGTTTTAAAGAACGTTAGCCTGGAAGTCTACGAAAAGGAAATCCTCGGGGTTATTGGACCAGCCAATGCGGGTAAGAGCTCTTTATTGCGTGCTCTTAATCGACTTTATGAAATCGATTATGCCCGTATTTCCGGCAAGATAAGGTTGGATGGCGAAGATATTTTTGATATACCTATCAATGACCTCAGAAGGCGGGTAGGGTTGATTTTTGCAACACCGGTTGTCCTGCCGGGTACGATTTTCAAAAATATGAGCTACGGTCTAAAACTTCACAGAAAAATAAAGAAGCAGGAACTAAATGATATTGTTGCTGATGCATTAAAGGCTGCTAACCTATGGGAAGAGGTGAAGGATAGATTATACGAGTCAGCATCAACCCTGTCAGGTGGTCAGCAGCAACGTTTGTGTATCGCAAGGACCTTAGCAATGAACCCTGAAGTGATTATGATGGATGAACCATGCTCAGGTTTAGACCCAATTTCAACGGCCAAGATTGAAGCAACCATGCTTGAGCTGAAAAAAACATATACTTTCATATTAGTAACTAATAATACAAAACAAGCAGCGAGGACTGCAGATCGAACTGCTTTCTTCCTGGCTGGCGAACTCATTGAGATTAACAAGACCGAAAAGATTTTTACAAAACCAGATGATCCAAGAACCGATGACTATATTCGAGGGAGGTTTGGATGATCGTTGAAACATCGCATCTGAATCTCTACTACGGAAGTTTCCACGCCTTGAAAGATATTGATCTATCGATTAAAGAAAACTTGATTACTGGAATTATTGGACCGTCGGGTTGTGGGAAATCAACTTTGCTCAGGGTTTTCAATAGGATGAACGATTTGATCCGGGGTGTAAGAATCACCGGTGCGGTGCTGATTGATCGTGAGGACATACATTCACCGGTGTGCGACCTTATTCTATTGCGCAAAAAAGTCGGCATGGTTTTTCAACGACCTAATGCTTTTCCATTATCGATATTTGACAATATCGCTTATGGTCCAAGGATTTGGTCCATTACTGATAAAAAAACATTACGGGATATTGTTGAACGTTCGCTTGCTGCAGTTGATCTGTTCGATGCATTAAAAAACCGGTTAAAAGAATCGGCGTTGAGTTTATCTGCAGAAAAACAGCAGAGGCTTTGTATTGCAAGACTTCTGGCAGTTGAGCCGGAAATACTGCTTATGGATGAACCGTGTTCATCCCTCGACCCTATTGCTACTGGCAAGATCGAGGAACTAATGCTGGTACTGAAACGAAAATATACGATCATAATAGTAACTCATAATATGCAACAAGCCGCACGTATTGCTGATGAGGTTGGTTTCATGCTCCTTGGTGAACTGATCGAGTTTAATAGCACAAAAAAGATTTTCACTAACCCATCAGACAGGCGTACGTTTGATTACATTTCAGGGAGGTTTGGATAAGTTTTGCTGATAGCCAGTGGCTAATTGCTAATGGCTAAAAAGAAGGAGGTATAATGGACCGCCATTTTGATGAGGAACTGCAAAAGGTAAAAAAGAACCTTTTAGAGATGGCATCACTTGTCGAAGAATCTATCACCAAAGCGCTGGAAGCGCTCAAGAAGAAAGACCTTAAAATGGCGTCGGAAATCAAAGAGATCGACCATAGAATTGATCGTTTCGAAATCGCCATCGAGGATCAGTGTATCGAACTCATTGCGCGTCACCAACCAGTAGGTACTGATTTAAGATTCTTGATTGGTGTCATCAAGATGAATAACGATATGGAGAGAATGGGTGATCACGCAGTGAATATTGCCGGTTCAGTCGCTTTTTTGATTGAACAGCCGCGTATCAAGCCGGTAAGTAATATCTGGTCAATGGCCAGTGAGGTAAAAGAGATGCTAAAAGACAGCGTCAAGAGCTTCATGGATAATGATGCGAAAAAGGCTCAGCAAGTCTGTGCAAGGGATAACGTGGTCGATGAAATGAGAGATGAGACAATAAGGATACTGCTAACTTACATGCTTGAACAGCCAGATAAGATTGGTTCAGCTATACCACTTCTTTTAGTTGCCAAGAACCTTGAACGCATTGCCGATTTGACAACGAATATTTGCGAAGATGTCATATATATCGCTCAAGCGCGTGTTATTAAACACCATGCCGAAGAGGAAAAGGGATAATAAGGCAGTCTTGACATTCAGCATTTTATCAATATAATAAACCTGGAGCGGGATACTAGAAATCAAAGACAAAGGGTGGTTGACATAACTTTCATTTTCAATATGATAAATGGTAAACCAAGGAGTCAAGATGAAATTTTGGCGAAAACCACTAGATTTAGATAAAATTACAGTCCCACACGGAGAAGTACATATATTCAAAGACCGATGTAAAGGTTGTGCATTTTGTGTTGAATACTGCCCCAAAGATGTCTTGGATATGTCTGAAGAATTCAATATAAAGGGGTACCATCCGCCTTATGTAAAAAATCCAGATGATTGTTTGGAATGTCATTTGTGTGAGATGCTATGTCCAGAATTTGCCATCTTTGTGACGCTAAAAGAAGAGGAAAAATCAGCTAAAGTGCCGATAAATAAAGGAGAAAAATGAAGGCCGATCCAAAAGGCGTATTGACCGGTTCTCATAATCTTAGCGGTAACCAGGCATGCGCTGAAGGAGCACTGGCAGCTGGATGTCGATTCTTGGGTCTTTACCCTATCATGCCTGCCCTTGAGGTATCAGAAAGATTCCTTGAGCGAGCTCCCCGTGTTGGAGCGACCTTTATTCAGATGGAAGATGAAATCTCAGCCCTGGCCGCGGTTTTAGGTGCCTCGTGGACTGGGAAGCGATCAATGACGGTCACGTCAGGTCCCGGATTGTCTCTAATGATGGAACATCTTGGACTTGGAGTGATGTTGGAGACTCCCTGTGTTATTATTGATATTCAAAGCGTTGGGCCTGGTCTTGGTTTGCCGACCCGTGCAGCACAGGGTGATATAATGCAATCACGATGGGGTTCACATGGTGATTATGAAATAGTAGTATTTGCACCGAGTTCTCCACAGGAAATGTTTGATTATGTGATAAAGGCATTTAACCTTTCTGAGCGCTACCGCATTCCGGTTGCAGTGATGTCAGATGCGTATCTTGCGCGTTTACAAGAGAATGTGGTTATTCCTCCAGCTGAAGAGATTGATATTGAACCACGCAGATATTTTAAAGGGGAAACAGATAAATATTTACCATTTAAAAGAGATAAGGATTTTGTACCTCCTATGGTCAAAATAGGTGATGGTTATAGATTCCATGTAACCGGGTTAACCCATGATGATCGCGGCTATCCGATTATGAATGAAGAATGCCAGGAATACAATGTACATCCTTTAGTTAAAAAGATACGTGACTATACCGATGAGATTATTGAAGTGCAGGAAACTGGAATTGATGATGCTGAAGTCGTCATTATCTCTTATGGAACAACGGCAAGAGCTGCACTTAAAGCGATGGAGCAAGCACGCAGCGCCGGGATCAAAGTAGGTAGCCTAAAACTCGCGACCGTATGGCCTTTTCCTGAAAAACGGATCTTTGAACTTGCCAAGAAGGTCAAGGCTTTTATAGTCCCTGAGATGAATTTTGGACAGCTTGTTTTTGAAGTTGAAAGATGTAGTATTGGCAAAGCAAATGTTCTTTTCATATCACATGGAGAAAAAGGAGTAGAGAATATCGATGATATACTTTCTGCAATTCGACAAACACAGCAAATGAATGAAGTGAAAAAATGCATTATTGAATTGAAAAAGGGAGTATAGTATGGAAGAACCGACAAAGGCGATAAAAGAAATCCACCCCGACCCGTCAGCGACGAGCGGGGTCCACCCGATGGAAAACCTGCTGCGCATGGAAAGGATGCCGCATATTTGGTGTCCCACGTGCGGGATTGGTCTTGCTGTTACCGCCTTTACCGCTGCACTCACAAAAGCGAATATTGATACTAATAAAATGAGTATTGTTTCAGGCATCGGCTGTACTGGAAGAGTTGCCGGTTATGTGAAGCTTGATTCATTTCATACAACGCACGGGCGTCCTATTGCCTTTGGAACTGGAATAAGGGTTGCCAACCCGGGAATCAAGGTTGTGGTTTTTTCTGGTGATGGCGATTTAATTGCCATAGGTGGTAACCATTTCATCCATGCAGCACGAAGAAATATCGATATGCTTGTAATTTGTGTGAATAATTTTATCTATGCAATGACCGGCGGACAAGTTGCACCAACAACACCACTCGCTGCCTATGCTACAACCTCACCTTATGGTTGTGTTGAACCGCCATTCAATATTCCCTATATAGCAGATTCAGCTGGTGCGGTATATGTGGCACGGTGGACAACATTACATGTCCGGCGATTAACAAATTCTATAACCGAAGCTTTACAGAAGACCGGATTTTCTGTCGTGGAAGTGATCTCTCCATGCGGCATGTATTATTCAAGGATCAATAGACTGGGAGATGGACTCGACATGATGCGATTTTATCACGACAATGTTGAGATAAGGAATGGTGAAGACACCAAAAACCTCGATATTGGTTTCCAGACAAAAATTATCTGTGGAAAATTTGTTGACCGAGAAAGACCTTCATACATGGAGCGATACAACCAGTGGCTTTCAGAGGTTAAAGGAGCTAGGGGTGAAGGCTAATCCAAAACATGTGCTTACTGGTGTTTATTATATAGATGGCGATGTTGCTTCAGGTTACGGTGCAATGGCAGCAGGATGTAGGTTTATAGCTGGTTATCCAATTACTCCATCGACCGAGGCATTTGAGGCATTTTGCCGTTGGGGCCCACAAGTAGGAGCTATGTTTATTCAAATGGAAGATGAATTAGGTTCGATATCAGCCGTGGTTGGTGCAGTCTGGTCTGGTATTAAGTCGATGACTATTACATCTGGTCCTGGGTATTCTCTCATGATGGAAACGATTGGATATGGTGCGATGTTGGAAACACCTTTTGTACTGCTGAATATCCAGCGGGGCGGACCTTCTACAGGAGTTCCGACCAAAACAGGACAAGCAGATATGATGCAGTCACGGTGGGGTTCGCATGGTGATTATGAGCTCATTGCCTTTGCGCCAGAATCACCCCAAGAAATGTTTGATTATACGATCAGAGCATTTAATCTGGCAGAGAAATATCGCTGTCCGGTCATGATAATGTCTGATGAATGTGTTGGTCACATGACCGAGAAAGTAGTAATACCTGAAGCAGACAAGATCGATATTGAACCACGGAGATTTTATACTGGCCCACCCGAACAATATTTGCCATTTAAACCAGATCCCGACCTTGTTCCGAAAATGGCAAAAGCGGGTGATGGATTTAAACTGTATATTACAGGGCTTCTTCATGATGAAAAAGGTCACCCTGTAAGTAATGAAGAATATAGTATGAAGTATGTTAAGCGATTGGTTGATAAGATAAGGCTCAATAAAGACAAGATTATTGAATTAAAAGAAGAGAACACAGAAGACGCTGATATTGTGGTTGTGTCTTATGGAATATCATCACGGGTTGCGGTGAAGGGTGTTGAAATAGCCAGGCAAAGAGGAATAAAGGTTGGTGCGCTTAGGCTTGTTACTGTATGGCCATTCCCGGATGAGAAAATAGCTGAGCTAGCTAAAAAAACCAAGGCTTTTGTAGTTCCAGAAATAAATTATGGACAAGTCGTATTTGATGTTGCGAGATGCGTTCATGGTCAATCAAATATCGTCCTTGTTCCCCATGGTGGTGCAGGTGTTCATAACCCAGCAGATATTGCAGATGCGATCGAGTACGCTGCTAAAACTGACAAACAGATTGAAGGTGTCGTTGAATTCAAAACAAGACTCGAGAAATTGGTGTTTGAGGGAGGTTTTAAATTAAAGGAATGAATTTAATAACAAGCATATTTAATAAGGGCATAGAGACATCAGGGATCGAGCGCAAAAGAATCAGTATTCCTTCAGATATCCCATTTAGTCCAGAGGTAATAGAAAAGCTTGGGGTTGATTATTTCCATACTGCTAGAGGTCGTGCAATACCGTTTGGCACCGGATTAAAATTGGGTAATCCAGACTTGAGAGTAATGCCGGTTACTGGTGATTTGATGACGCTCGGAGGGAATCATTTTGTACATGGCGTAAGAAGGAATATGGAGCTTTTGGTAATATGTGTAAACAATTTTATCTATAAAAAAATTGACGGCAAAACTGCTCCTTCCACAGCTAATAAATTTTCACCATATTCAACCTTTGAGGAACCATTTAATTTTCCGCATCTTGGAAACTCATGTGGTGCGGTATATACTGCACGGTGGACAGCTTTGCATGCTGAGGAACTTGCTGCTTCAATCGCTGAAGCTATAACAAAGCCAGGATTGGCGGTGATAGAAATCATCGCGCCAGGTCCTAATTATTATACAGATATTGATGATATTGATGAGAATTTACTTAAATTTTATTTTGATAATTCCATAATAAAAAATGATACGAACCCAAGAGAAGTTGGGATTACTCCAGAAGATAAGATCATTGTAGGCCGGTTTACGGATAAGAAAAGACCAACATTTATCGATGTATATAATGTCCAGCTCGGTAAAACAATCGGTGAGAAATTCACCCCCTATGGAGTGACCCAGACAGAAAAGAAGAAGTCAGGAGGTTCTGATGGCGGAAATTAGATTCGCCGGTTATGGTGGTCAAGGAATTATTAGATCCGGGATAATTGTAGGAAAAGCCGCCTCGATATATGATAATAAACATGGAACGATGAGTCAGTCCTTTGGCCCCGAGGCAAGGGGTGGTGCATGCAGCTCCCAATTGGTCGTGTCTGATAGTAAGGTGCTTTATCCATATATCACGGTTGCCGATATTCTTGTTGCCATGTCGCAGGCAGGTTATGATAAATTTGAAGCCGAATTGGGTGATGATGGATTGTTGATATTCGATGAGGACCTTGTGGAACCCAAATCGCCCCATGGTAATATAAAAACTTTCGCGATCCCCGCGACCCGTTTTGCTGAACAGCTTGGCAAGAAAATTGTCGCCAATGTTGTGATACTTGGATTTTTTACAGCCATTACTGATGTTGTGAGTTATGAGGCGATGAAAAAAGCAATTCCTGACTCAGTGCCTGAGAAAGCGATAGATTTAAACATGAAAGCATTTGAACACGGCTATAATTTTGGTCTTGAACTTCTAAAAAAACAAAAGGACCCACAGAAATGAAAGTATTAGATCATCTGGAGCATTAATGCAAAAAGGAGCATTAGTAATCGGTGGAGGGGTGGCTGGTATCCAATCCGCTTTAGATCTGGCACATGCTGGTTTTAAGGTTTATCTTATTGAGCGTGGTCCATGTCTTGGCGGTCGGACTTCACAAATCCATAAGATCTTCACCTCGATGGATTGCACTGGTTGAATCCTCGGTCCTCGGCTAATGGATGTCGGTCGACATCCGAACATTGAAATGTTCACAAACAGCGAAGTTGTTCAAGTCGACGGGGAAGCTCCAAATTTTAAAGTGAAAATTAAACACAAATCCACTTATGTTGACTGGGATAAGTGTACTGGCTGTGGTGAATGTCCTTCAGTTTGTCCGGTCAAACTCGAGGATGATTTTCAACTGAACTTGTCAAAACGAGAAGCGATTTATCGTCAATACCCTCAGGCGGTTCCCAATAAATTCATTATTGAAAAAAAAGGGTGGCCACCATGTCGTTTTGCCTGCCCGGCTGGCGTCAATGCGCAGGGCTATGTTGCTCTTATATCTCAAGGTAAATTACAGGAAGCATTAGAGCTAGAAAGGAAAGATAATCCATTTCCGTCTGTTTGTGGCAGGGTATGTACTCATCCTTGTGAATCAGAATGCAAACGTAAAGATGTGGATGAACCGCTAGCGATTGCACAGCTCAAACGGTTCATAGCTGATCAGGAACCAGAGGGGAAAGAACCGATATCCAAACCACAGTTAACCAAAGAAAAAGTCGCCATTATTGGTGCCGGACCTGCTGGCTTGTCAGCTGCCTATTTCCTTACCAAACAAGGGTACTGTCCAACCGTCTATGAAGCCACTGATCATCCTGGAGGACTCCTATACTGGGCAATACCCAGATTCAGGTTACCTGAAAAATTTCTTAAACGCGATTTAGATTATATAAAAAGCTGGGGTGTTGAGATTAAAACCGGCATTGCGCTTGGTAGAGATTTCGGAATTAAGGATATCTTCAATCAAGATTTTAAGGCAATCTTCCTTGGCGTAGGCGCTGCGAAGGAAAAATCCATGGGGATCGAAGGTGAGGATTTACAGGGGGTGGAATTCTGTGTCGAGTTTCTTAAAAAAGCGATTATGAACCATAAGACCACGGTTGGTAAAAAAGTTGCTGTGATTGGCGGTGGGAATTCCGCGGTTGATGCTGCCCGTACTGCTTTGCGTCTGGGTGCAGAAGAAGTTTTTATTGTATATCGGCGTTCACAGCGAGAGATGCCGGCTAATGAAGAAGAAGTGCTGGAAGCTGAAAAAGAAGGGATTAAAATCCATTTCTTGGCGGCGCCAACCAAGGTTTTTGGTGAAGATGGCAAGGTTACCGGGATAGAGTGTGTAAAGATGCAACTTGGTGAACCTGATGCCTCGGGAAGAAGAAGACCGGTACCAATTGAAGGTTCTGAATTCACCATAGATCTCGATATGGTTATTATGGCAATTGGTCAAGCTGCCGATGTTTCATTTCTAAACAAGGAAAATCAATTTGAGTTAACACGCTGGGGAACATTCAAAGTCGACCCAGATACACTGCAAACAAATATTGCTGGCGTTTTTGCTGGTGGTGATGTTGTGACCGGACCAGCAACCGTAATTGAAGCAATTGCAGCGGGGAAAGAAGCTGCTGAATCAATGGATAGATTCATCAGAGGAGTTGATCTTAAAGAAGGAAGAGAGAAAAAGCCGGTGCGCGTTGCAGATGAGGATATCGATATCCCGGATGGTGTCGAGACAACCGCTCGGGAAAAAATGCCAGTCCTTGATCTGGAGAAGTCCAAAAAGAGTTTTGATGAAGTTGCGCTGGGATTTTCTGCTGAACAAGCAAAAAAAGAAGCTGACCGTTGTCTCAGCTGTGCAGGGTGTGCGGAGTGCTTGGAGTGTGTAAAAGCCTGTGAGCCTCAAGCGATTGTTCACGATATGGAAGATGAATTTATCGATCTTGATGTTGGCTCGATCGTTGTGACAACCGGTATTGATTATCTCGATCCTAAAGAAGCGAGCGAATATGGTTATAAACGTTTTAAAAATATCTATACATCTTTTGAGCTGGAAAGAATATTAAGTGAAGATGGCCCAACTAATGGTGAACTTCTTCTCAACAAAGAGAGAAAAGGACCCATTCGTTTTGCATTTATTCAATGTGTTGGTTCGCGTAATATGCGACGGGATATCAATTATTGTAGTCGCATATGCTGTATGAATACGATAAAGGATAGTCTGGTATTGAAAGAACACTATCCAGATATTGAAATTACTGTATTCTATATTGATATAAGGGCGTTTGGCAAGGGTTTTGAAGAATTCTATAATCGTTCAATAGAAAAAGGCGTGAAATATATTAAAGGAAAGCCGTCCAAGGTCATTGAAGATGAAAATGGTGATTTGATCATTCATTATGAGGACGACCAGGGGTACTCGTCGGAGATGGTTCTTGATGCTGTTTGTTTGTCTTCAGCTTTAATTCCGCCCAAGGGTTGCCAGGACCTGGCCGATGTGCTTGGTATTGAAACTGACCAAGATGGCTTTTTCAAGAATGCAGAGCCAGCAATTAAACCTCTGGAATCCACAAAAGATGGTATATTGGTGTGTGGATGTGCTACCGGTCCAAAAGATATTACTGATTCAATCGCTGAAGCTAGCGGAGCGGCGGTTAAAGCATCACTTTTTCTCAAAGGGCATGAACTGGAGATTGAAAAGCCAGATATCGAACAAGTCGATATTTCCGGACCACCAAGAGTCGGTGTTTTTGTCTGCCATTGTGGACCGAATATATCTAGAGTAGTTGATGTACCGTCAGTAGTTGAATATGCCAAGACCTTACCGGGTGTTGTTTTTACGGAAGACTATACATTTGCCTGTTCGGAAACTGACCAGCGTAGGCTGCAGGAGCGTATCGCCGAACACAAACTCAATAGAGTCGTGGTCGCTGCATGTACGCCTAAAACACATGAACCGAGTTTTCAGGATTCGTTGACCATGATCGGTCTCAATCCTTACCTTTTTGATATTGCGAATATAAGAAATCAATGTTCGTGGGTGCACCAGAAAGAACCTGAAAAAGCAACTGCCAAGGCAAAGGAATTGGTAAAAATGTCGGTCGCGCGTGTCAGGGAACTCAAACCGCTTTATTTGAAAGAACTGTCAGTTAACCGGGATGTTGCTATAATCGGTGCTGGCATAACCGGGTTAAGGTGTGGGCTCGATCTTCTCTTGCGTGGCTTTAAGGTCAAGATCATTGAGAAGAATGAGGCTCCCGGTGGTTTGGTCCGTAATTTATCGAGTATCTATCCAAGTTTCAAACCGGGCAAAGACATCGTCAATAAATTGATCGATGAATTTACCAAAGCAGGCGGTGAATTTTTAACTTCTGCAGAACTGGTAGATGTTACTGGCTACGTTGGGAACTTTCAAGTAAAGCTGAGCATTAAAGGAAAAGAAAGCGAATTTACGGTGGGCGCTGTTGTTTTAGCTACGGGCGCAAGTCTTTACGACCCAGCGGAAAGATATGGTTATAGTCGATACAAGAATGTGATAACCAATATGGAATTGGAAGAAAAGATCCTGACCGGTGATATTAAAGATATCAAGTCAGTCGCCTTTGTCCAGTGCGTTGGGTCGAGAGGTGATGCTGGTAATCCAGGATGTTCTCGATATTGTTGTCAGGCCGCTATAAAAGAAGCCATTTATCTTGAAGAAAAAGGCATCGATGTCGCGATATTGAACCGCGGCGTCAGGGTTTATTCGAAGGGTGCCGAACGGATGTATCGGAAAGCACGGGAATTAGGTGTGCTCTTTTTACCGTATGAGGAGGAGCCGGAGATTTCCGGTACTGATATGGCTAACCAGATAACGGTTTCATCGGTAGACCTCAATGCTGAGATCAGTGTACCAATCGACCTCATTGTGCTTTCCGTAGGTATGGTTCCTGCCGAGGATTCACTGCGCCTTTCTGAGTTATTAAAAGTACCAAGGGGTCCAGATAAATTCTTCTTGGAACGTCATTCAAAATTTGGTCCGGTGGAGACTACAGTTGAAGGTGTTTTCTTATGTGGCTGTTGTCAATTCCCCCAAGATATTGGTGATTCGATATCTCAGGCATCAGCTGTAGCATCTAAGGTTTCGGCACTGCTGAGCCGTGATAAAATAAGTCTGGCACCGATAACATCGATGGTTGATGAGATTTATTGCCGGGGTTGTGGTCGGTGTGCAGAGGTCTGCGAATTCCATGCAATTGAACTTATTGAGAAAGAAAAAGGTATTTTTATCGCCCAGGTCAATGAAGCATTATGTAAAGGGTGTGGTACCTGTGTTCCTGCCTGTCCAACTGGTGCGATTGATCTTAAACACTTTAAAAGCGAACAAATTGAAGCTCAACTGGAAGCGTTGTTTAATTAGATGGTTAAAAGGTTAAAAAGTTAAATTATGAATTCGCAGAAAGCGAAATTTGAACCGAAGATAGTCGCATTCTGTTGTAATTGGTGTTCTTATCCAGCAGCAGATGGTGCGGGTGTTTCACGCCTTCAATATCCAACAAATATACGAATAATACGAGTAATGTGCGGCGGACGGGTGACACCATCTCTTGTCTTAAAGGCATTCGAATTAGGTGCCGATGGCGTGCTGGTAGCCACTTGTCATTTTGAAGACTGCCATTATATGTTTGGTGCTCGGAAAGCGGCCGATGTACACAAAATTACTGAGCAGCTGACTGAGATGATTGGAATTGAAAAAGATAGACTGATGCTCGATTGGATTTCATCAGCTGAAGCTACGAAATTTGCGAAGGTTGCGCAAGAATTTACCGCGACGATAAAAAAACTTGGGCCTTCACCGATTAAGAAACAGATGACTGGTGACAAATATCAGATAACCGAGGATATAAAATGAGTATTAAGAAGGCGATAAAAGAATCTAGAGCATATCTTTGTCTCGAATGCGGTAAATGCACTGGCTCATGCCCAGTTTCTCGTTTCAACCATGGCTATTCGCCACGGCTATTAGTTAATAAAGCGATTCGCAGTGGTCAGCTTGAGTTATTAAAAGACAAGAATATCTGGGCTTGTTTGACATGTAAACTTTGTGATGAACGCTGTCCAGCTGACATAGATTATGTTAATATGACTCTGGCGATCCGTTTAGAAGCACAGAAAATCGGTGAAGAAGCGATCTGTTCACACGGTGGTGCGGCACAGTCATTGATGCGCATTATGACCACGCCGGATCTACAACAAAAGCGCATGGCTTGGATTGATAATGATTTGAAAACTACACAATCAGGTGAGACGCTCTATTTTGTCGGCTGTTTGCCCTATTTTGATGTTCTTTTCAGTGATATAGAAGTTAATACTTTAAAGGCTGCAAAAGCCAGCGTCAAGATCCTCAATCATCTCGGGATTACTCCGGTAGTACTACCCCAGGAACGTTGCTGTGGACATGACCTGCTATGGGGTGGTGATTTGGAAAATTTCAAGAAACTGGCCGAACATAATATCAATGAAATTAAAAGATCAGGTGCGAAAAAAGTAATCTTCTCATGTCCTGAAGGTTACCGAACATTCAAAATTGACTATCCAAAATATTTTGAATGTAATTTTGAGGTTCAGCATATTACCGAGCTTTTAGCTGAGGCACTTGGTAATGAGCAATTAAAACTAAAAGAAATGGACAAAGTTGTTACCTTTCAGGATCCTTGCAGACTCGGTAGGCATCTTGGCATATATGAGGAACCAAGAAAAGTAATTAGCGCAGTGCCGGAATTGAAGCTTGCTGAGATGGTAAGGAATAGAAAGAGTGCAATATGCTGCGGGGTAAGCGCCTGGATGAATTGTTCTACGTATTCCAAGAGTATTCAACTTGCACGTTTAAAAGAGGCAAAACAGACAGCTGCAGATATGCTGGTTCTCTCCTGTCCGAAATGTGAAATTCATTTTAATTGTGCGATGAAAGATGAAAAAGTGGGTAAAGATGTGAAGATTGAAACCATCCAATTAGTTACACTTATTGCGGATGCATTGATTGGCGGTTGAAATGGCGAAAGATAAAATTGTCGTAAATTACCGATTCCGCGATAAGCTGAATAAGGTATCTGGTGGTAAACATCATAACTACTGCTACCAATGCAGTGCCTGCGTTGCAATATGTCCGGCTGCCCGGTTTGCAAAAGAATTCAACCCTCGTAAGATACTGCTAAAGGCCTTATTGGGTATGGAGGAAGAGCTGCTTGGGAAGGATTCACCGATATGGCTCTGCACAAATTGTTATTCATGTTATGAACGATGTCCGCAGGATGTACGTCCTATTGAAGTGATTGTTGCCCTTAAAAATATGGCGGTAGAAAAGCAGACAGCACCGGCTAATCTTACAAAACTTTCGGAAAATATTGCCAAGACTGGGATGAGTGTAATATTTTCTTCAGCGGTGAACAGAAAAAGAGAGCAATTAGGGCTTCCTGAATTAAGAACAATACCGATTGATGAATTGAAGGAAATATTGGAGTGACTATTAAGGATATCAGATTATCAGGTTACCAGGAGGAAGAATATCCGGTGATCAGGAAATCAGGTTATAATTTTTTACTGATATCCTGGTGTTCTGATAACCATTTCCTGATACCCTGTTGTCCTGATAGTCGTATTAATGACTCAGGAATCATTGTCTTATACCGCCTGAAGTACCCAAAAATAAACTTTAAGGAAAAAACTACGAGGTTTTCATGAAGGTCGTGCCTTTCTGGGGCTGCATGATGCCCCTGAAATATCCACAGATGGAATTAGCGCTCAGAAGGACTTTGCCGAACTTGGGCATTGAGCTCGTTGATATCGATGGTTTTACGTGCTGTCCTGATCCTATTTATTTTAAAGCACGCGATAAGATGAAGTGGTTGGTAACGGCGGCACGGAATTTAGCAGTTGCAGAAGAGACTGATCATATGCTGATTACGATGTGCTCCGGGTGTATCTCAACTCTGAAAGAAGCACAATTTCTCCTTAATGAAGACCCAGCATTGAAAGATGAGGTGAACAAGCGATTGAAGAGAATTAATCGGGAATATCAAGGTAAGACAATAATAAAGCATGCCGTCGAGATGATAAGAGATGATCTTGGTCTGGAAGCAGTAAAGAAATCAATAAAAAAGCCCCTTGAAGGAATTACCGTGGCCATTCATTATGGCTGCCATATATTAAAACCGAGTCAGATTATGCATGTTGATGATGCTGATTACCCGAGTATTCTCGAGGATTTTATTAACGCTATAGGTGCTACCCCACTTGAGCATCATGAAAAAGTACTGTGTTGTGGTAAAGGGTGTATGGACGAAGAACTCCCTTTGGAAATGACCGAAGCAATTTTTGCATCAATTGAAAAAAGTGGTGCAGATTGCATGGGATTAATCTGTCCAACATGTTTTTCCTCGTTTGATTTAGGTCAGATTATGATTTCGCGTAAAAAAGGGAAAAATTATAATATCCCTGTTATATATCTTTTCCAACTCCTTGGACTTGCCCAGGGGCTGAGTGCAGAGGAGGTTGGCCTCCATATCCACCGGGTAAAAGCAGATAGGATTTTGGAGAAGATAAATGGAAGTGTGAAGATATGAAGATTGAGGATAACCTTATCCAAAAGAGGAGGTGATTAAAGTGCCGCAGGATGATTTAAGGATTGGCGTATTTATTTGTGAATGTGGTACCAATATTGCTCGTTCAGTTGATGTCGATAAACTGGTAGAGGATGCCAAAAAGATGGGTAATGTTGTATATACAGCAAAAAACCGATATATGTGTTCAGAGCCCGGGCAGGCAGAGATAAAAAAAGCAATAGAAGAGGAAAAGCTTAATAGAGTTATCGTAGCAGCCTGTTCACCACGTATGCACGAACCGACATTCCGAGAATGTGTTTCTTCAGTTGGCTTAAATCCTTACCTGGTCGATATGGCAAATATTCGCGAACAGTGTTCTTGGGTACATATGGGTGACCGTGAAGCAGCTACAAGAAAAGCGAAAGATATAATGAAGGCTTATATTGCTCGAGCACGGTACCTCGAGGCCCAGGACGAAACAGAAATACAAGTGACTAGGGCAACGCTGGTTATCGGTGGTGGCATATCAGGTATGCAATCAGCTCTTGACCTGGCTGATGCAGGCTACCAGGTTTATTTGGTTGAGAAAGAACCAGCTCTTGGTGGAATCATGGCGCAACTGGCAAAGACCTATCCTACAATGGACTGCGCAATATGAATACTCGGTCCTAAGATGATGGATGTCGGTCGACATCCTAATATAAATCTAATGACCTATAGCCAGGTAGAATCAATCTCAGGATACGTTGGCAATTTTCATGTTAAGGTGCAAAAGAAGGCACGATATGTAAACGCTGATGAGTGTACGGCGTGCGGTGATTGCGCCGAAGTCTGTCCGGTAATAGTCCCTGATGAGTACCAGCAAGGATTGTCATGTAGAAAGGCGGTTTATATACCATTCCCTCAAGCTGTACCTTCAGCCTCGCTGATCGATATGGAAAACTGTCTTGGGACAAATCCAATTGCCTGCGGTAAATGTGCAGAGAAATGTGACAAGAAATGTATCGATTACGACATGAAAGATGAGGTTATTAAATTTGATGTAGGTACGGTAATCGTTGCTACTGGCATGGATGTATATAATCCCACCGAGTTAGATGAATACGGTTATACAAAATATGAAAACGTTATCACCAGCATGGAGTATGAACGGCTTATGTCAGCAGGTGGTCCTTCAGATGGTCATTTTATCAGACCTACGGATAGAAAAAGACCCAAGACAGTTGGTTTTATTCAATGTGTTGGTTCCCGCTCTGAGAAGTGTGGGAATACCTATTGCAGCAATATTTGCTGTATGAATACAATCAAAGACACCTTATTACTAAAAGAGCATTATCCTGATATTGAAGCTAAGGTTTTCTATATCGATATTAGGGCGTTTGGCAAGGGGTTTGAAGATCTATTTAAACGTAGCAAGGAAGCCGGGGTAGTTTATATTAGGGGTATCCCTGGTGAGATAATTGAAGACCCCAAGACACATAACCTAAACGTAATGGTTGAGGACACTACCGCCAACAAGATTGAAGAACATGAATTTGACATGATGGTGCTTTCAGTAGGTGTGACACCGAGATTTGATATGCCCGAGGTTCAGCAGCTTCTTACGCTCTCAAAGACCCCTGATGGATTCTTCATGGAAGCCCACCCAAAACTGAAACCTGTTGATGCACCTACGACTGGTGTGTACTTTGCCGGCTGTGCTGAGGCACCAAAGGATATAAAGGATTCAGTTACTCAAGCAAGTGCTGCGGCAGCACGTGCTGAAACATTACTTTCTGCGGGTAAGGTGAAACTTGAGGCGATTACGTCAACCTTGAATCAGGATCTATGCCGCTATTGTGCAATGTGCTCGAAAGTCTGTCCTTACAATGCTTTCACGGTTGACCCGAAAAATAAGACAATTACATATGTTGAAGCTCTGTGTAAAGGCTGTGGTACCTGCGCAGCTGAATGCCGCTTTGGTGCTCTTAGCATGAAACATTTCACCGATAATCAAATTATTGCACAGATCGATGCCCATCTTGCTGAAGATCCCCAGGATAAGGTTATCGTCTTTGCTTGCAACTGGTGTTCATACGCTGGTGCTGATACCTGTGGTGGTGCTCGATTGCAGTACCCTTCAAATCAACGACTGATTCGTACAATGTGTAGCGGTCGAGTCCATGAAGAATTTGTACTGCATGCATTTAGGAAAGGTGCACCCATGGTTGTTGTCTCGGGATGCCATTATGTTGACTGTCACTACATCGATGCCAACCGGTGGACCCAGAAGAGAGTGGAAAAACTCTGGGACAAATTGGAGAAATGGGGCATAAGGCCAGAGAGGTTATTACTCGAATGGATTAGCGCTGCTGAAGGTCAAAGATTCCAGAAGACCATGCAGGATATCGAAGAATTAAGGAAACAAGTTACAAAAGAAGAGATCGAATATACCATCAAGGTCCTTACTAAAGAAGAAGAGAAGAAAAAACAAAAACTGGAAAAGCTTAAGCAGAAGCAATAGTTGGTTGTCCGATCGTCGGATAGTCAAATCGTTGGATAGTCAGATAGTCCGATAGTTGGATGGTTGAAGGAGAGAAAGTGACAATAGACAGGTTTGAAGACCTAAAATGTTGGCAGGAAGCACGTATATTGCGCAAAATGATAAGTAGAATTACCCAAAAAGTCAATGTTAAAAAGGATTATGTGTTCTGTAACCAAATAAGGAGTGCAGCTTTATCGATTATGTCCAATATTGCTGAAGGATTTGAATCGTCTACGGATAAGGAATCTATTAATTTCTTGAATTATGCAAGACGATCTTGTGGTGAGGTGAGAAATGATTTGTATGCGGGATTGGACAATGGGTATATTACAGAAAAGGAGTTCCGGGAAATTTATGACCAATCGTGCATTGCAGGGAAATTAATTTCTGGTTTTATAAGTTACTTGCGAAAATCTGTAAAGGGGAATAATTGAAACGACAATCAGACAATCCAACAATAAGACTATTAGACAAAAGACGACACTAGGAGGCGTCATGGAAGAAAAGGACTTCAAGTGCTTAAGATGCGGCGCTGTGAATAAATACCCTTATGAAAAGGGTAAGATGATAGAAAGACAATGCCCCAAGTGCGGTTCCAATAGCATTCGTTTGATAAAAGAAAAATCACCAGATAAAGATAAAAAGTAGTAGTTGATAACAGCACGACTAAATTGTTGACTGCTGGACAAGTGAGAGTATGATATGTGCATGAAACACCTTTATGTTGGTGTTGATGTTGGCGGGACAAATATAAAGTCTGCACTTGTAAGAAATGGTAAGATCATCAAACGAATGAAAGTTCTAACCCATGCTGACCAAGGACCTGCTGCCGTCATCTTTCAGATCAAGAGTGCTATTCAGAACTTCACAGAGCCGGTATCATGTATTGGGATTGGTATCGCTGGTATTATCGACTCGAAAAAGGGGATTGTCAGATACTCGCCAAACCTCATTGATTGGAATAACATTAAACTCGCCCGAGCCATAAGAGACGAATTCAGCATTCCCGTGCATATTTTGAACGATGTAAATGCAATATGCCTTGGTGAATGGAAATTTGGTGCGGCAAAAGGACATAACAGTGTTTTTCTATTTACGCTTGGCACTGGCGTTGGCGGGGCTGCAGTGTGTGAGGGGCACCTGCTATTTGGCGCCAATGGTTTTGCTGGCGAATTCGGTCATTCAACTATCAAGTATGACGGCAAGAAATGTACATGCGGACAGTTTGGTCATCTTGAAGGGTATGTGGGTGCACGATTCATTGCTGCACGGGCGCGCCGTATGATGAAGCAACAGCCGAGTGCTCTTAACAAATACAAAAAAATTACGCCGCATATTATTGCCCGGGAAGCAAAAAAAGGAGATGCGGTTTCAAAGAAGGTATTTGAACAGATAGGATTCTATATCGGTATCGGTGTGTCGAATATTATTTCTTTGTTTGATCCAGATATTATTGTTATTTCAGGAGGGATATCAAAAGCTGGAAGAATTCTCTTTGAGCCGATTCGAAAGACCGTAGCCCAGCGCGTCATGGGTGTTCAGTTTCGTAAATACAAGATTGTTCCGGGCAAACTCGGTGACGATGCCGGGATCCTCGGTGCGGTGTATTACGCGTCTTGGGGGTCAGATCTTGACTTAGAGACATAACGATTTTTTCTTAAACTAACAACTTCCCTTAATCTGAAATCCGAACCAGTTATATTGTAATGACTGCATACATTTTTCCTCCTGTATCACGACGGTTCGTCCACTCCACCCTCGTCATTGCTTGACTCCTCCGTTGTCATTCCCTGGCCCCCTGATCAAGTCAGAGGACAAGCTTGACCCGTTGTCATTGCCCGACTCGATCGGGCAATCTAGTCTCCTGGATCATCTGGTTAAACCGGATGATGACAGGAAAGTAAACCGGATGATGACACTTGAACTTATGACGTTCATTATTTCGTAAAAAACACTCTTTATACTAAAACATTCAGTATATCTGTTATGTCTCTAAGTCAAGACCTGCCCCTGAATTCTACTTAACCACCAGTCTTCTTTGTCTGTTATACCCAAATACCTCAGGCGTATACATCTCTTCAGCTTTGGTCGGTGGCATTGTAAAGTTCCCAAATGTCATTGCTCGCACCAGATAGGAAAAGGTATGTTCACCCGCTCTTAAGGCGTCAGCAAATAACAGGACTTTATCGTCATAGATTTCCCAGTGGTCAAATGTACCCCATGATGGATAATAATAGTAGTAGTCATCATACTCACCATCGTAATAATCTTCCACATAGTATTCATCATAGTAATCCATATCACTATCCATGATTCTGAGGAGTTGTTTACTCTCCGTATCAAATGATGTATTTATGACCTCAACACCAGCTGGAAGCGGGTCATCGACCACGACAAAATTACGTTCCTGGGGTGTAATAATACTGAGCGTTACCTTGTAGATTTTGCCAGCGCTTAATTCATCACCAGAGAGTCCATCAGTGAGCGGTTCCATTACTTTGAACACGGCTATGCCTTCATCCCTGGGCTTGAGCTCTCGCGTCGGTGCATAGAGCATGCGCAGACCATAGTATAGTCGTCCGTCACCGCGCTTTTCAATATTAACCGGTAGCTGTTTGCCTTTTGTCAGATCAGTAAGCGGAATTTCTTCTCTTCTTATTTGCAGTTCTCTGCCTTTAAAGATTTCCTTCACAATTTCTTTATTCTCGAGATAAACAATTGCCATGAAATTAGGCGTCTGTTTTTCGTAGATTTTAAAATATGTATTGAGTGCATCAAAGACATAGATATTTTCTTGAGTTGAACGCCATCTCCCCATTTTTCGTTCAGTCACCAACCACTTGATTATCTTCTCGGCATTGGCAAATTCTCCACCAGTTTCCAGAAACGCCTGGAGAATAAGTGCTGTAGTTCTGACATTGGAATGCCATATCCAAGCCATGCCGATTGCATTTTGCTCTTCAAAATGAGCAGTAGTCGGTGCCATCTTTATCTTGTTAAGGAGTATTCGTCTCAGCTCTTTTTTGTAGTACGAATTTCCATAGATATGAGTTGCTTTGAGTAATAATGTTTTGCCAAAGAGTGAGATCTGGTCGCGTTTCTCAAAAAGTTTGGACATATAACCATGGTCGTAAACATCCCACAGGACGAGCGCATACAGGACAAAACATTTAGTAGTCAGTTGGACATTTTTATTGTAGGGATATTCCCAGTCAAGATCATTGCGGCGCAATACAGTCTTTAAGTAATTAATTGCTCTATTGACGATAGTTTTGTCAACATAGTAGCCTTTTCTGTTTGCTTTTGCCAATGCGTATACAACATATGCGGTTAACCATGGTGATGGGTACCATGAATCTTGCCAGAATTTAAAACCACCGTTGTAGTGCTGGAAATCTTTAAATTCCTTTAAGGTATTTTGGACTTCTTTTCTGAGATCCTTACCCTTTAGTCCAGAAAGATCAAAAGAATTAATTAAATCTTCGGCAAGGATGAAGGGCAGAATCCTTGAAGTCTTCTGTTCAAGGCATTCATACGGATATTTAATAAGGTATTCGACACCACCTTCTAGCCCGACAAGCGCTGATGACGAGGTTGTAAACTCAATATAACCAATATCAGGGTATATGTCTTTTGGTACAGTAACTGCTTCAGAGACTTTATCGGTAGTCTGACTATACAACGCCACAGCTTCAGTCAAGCGGGGTGAGATGATCGGTATTTTCAGTTCGACGCCATCTGATTCATTTCCCATAAATACCTTGAATCTGAAAGTCGCTTTGCCGACCTTGTGAGCACGGTATTTGAAGCGCACTTCTTTTTCTTGTCCATCAGGGATTTCCAGATTTTTTTTGCTTTCACTGACCAATGTGATATTGTCAGCCGAGGCTTCAACTACCACATTACCGGATGCTTTTGTGTTATTATGAACGACAATACCAGCCTCGAACTCATCGCCGAGACGGGCGAATCGTGGCAAAGCTTCAAGTAATAGAAGTGGTTTTTTCACCCTGATTCTTGCTTCACTTGAACCAAAAGAAGAAACCTTGGTATGTCCGGTTGCCATGAGCCGGAATGTAGTAAGATTGTCCGGCAATTTGAAGCGTATGATCGCCTCACCTTTTGAATTTGTGTAGATGCGAGCATTGTAGTAAGCGGTTGTCAGAAATTCTGTCCGGTAGGCAAATGGCGCAGCCGCAGCTCCACCACCGCCACGGTTCTCGCCTTTTTCATCATAGCTTCTTTGTCCGATGATATGGAGTCGGCTCTCAGCAGTTTGCACAGAGAGCGGTCTGGAACCATAGAATACAGGAAATGGGTCAGGTGTTTGAAAGCCAATAAGGTTCAGTACACCCACATCTACCACGGCAAGGACGACCTCTGATTTGACACCCTGACCTTTATGGTCCGCGACTTTCAATTTCACAGTTACTGAATCCTGGGGTTTGTATTCTTCTTTGTCAGTTGTGATCGTAATATCAAGATGCTTTGTACCAGGGTCCACATTAAGGTTTGCGTACCCAATCTTGAACGACGGTTTACCTATATCCTCACCTTCTTCATCAAATTTTTCAAAGCCCTTTCTACCCTGGATGAGAATAACCGACACATAAACATTAGGCAGATAATCTTCATCAATTTGAATTTCAATAATATCACTTGAGCCGATCAGCTCTTGGGTAAACCTTCTGATAATGAACTCGCGCTCAACCGTGATTAATGCGAGGGCTTTTTCATAGGGTGACTTGACGAGTATTTTTGCAATATCGCTAGGTTTGTACTTTTCTTCGTCTGGGATAATTTCCACGCGGTCATCATCGCTTCTTCGCCACGATATATAACCGGCACCTGTTACATAGAAATAAGTGGTTGTGATAATTGTGTTGTTGCGCGAATCTCTGCTCTGAGCTTGGATTACGTAAAACCCAGTTCTTTCCGGAGTAAAGGACTTGGCGACTGCCATTTGTTCAGTCTTAACCTTGAATTTACTGACAACACTATCTTTTTTCTCAGTCATCCATTCATATCTACCTTCAATACCGGCTTTGCGTACGCTTATCCATTCCCTTCTGATAATCTCGATACTGATATTTTTTCCAGGTACCAATTCACCGTCAGATTTTGTTATAATAAACTCAAACTGCGCTGGGTTTTTGGCTTCAATAAATGTCTTCTGGGGTTTTATCCCGATGTAGAACTCACCACAATGGATCAGACAGCTTGTTCGCCCTGAAAGGGTTTGTCGATTTTGAGCGGTTACTGATCCTTCGAGAGTAAGCAACATCGTTCTTCTAATATCTTTCTGAACGAGCTTCTTTTCTACATCCATCTTGCCATATTTATCAAGTTCACCGGTAGCCGAACCGATAACACCTTCAAATTCCCAATCTTCATCATAGTACCAATAGGATGGACCAAATCGAAAGCCTTTGTGCCCGGGTGGTGTGTAGTATGAATAATCAAGAGTCATTGTCCATTCAGCGCTCTCGCCGGCCATTGGTCCGCCATAGAGATACCATCCCTTAATTTCGCCTTTGAAATTATCACCAAAGATGTATTCTTCTTGCTCGCTCTTTGCCTTTACTTCAAATTGTGCAGGGCGGTAAGCTTCAACTCTGAATGAACCGTAAAAATTGCGGTCAATGGCGGGGAGGTTGGCAATTATTTCATACCAGCCCGTAGGTGCATCTGATGCGATCGGGAGCTTGATATCAAATGAACCGTATTTTGAAACAGAAATTGTTTTGCAGTAAATTTGTTCATCACGCGCATTGAGAATTTCAAGATCAACATTTTTCACACTACGAGGTATCCTCCACTTGCCTTGGTGTTTTTCTCTTATAATACCTTTGAGAAAGACATCTTCGCCGGCTTTATAGATCCCCCGTTCAGTAAAGATATAAGCCTGATACTTTTCTGGTTCAGGACTCCAGTCATACGAGATACCAAAGTCATATGGATAAACACCAGTACCCTCATCTGAAGCGATAAAGGTTTCATCATTACCGCTTTTGGCAAACACCCAAATCCGTGGTTTGTTCCAACGGTTCTCAGCGACTAAACCTAATGATTTCCAGCCGGGTGTTTGGACCAAACCGTCTTGGTCAGTTCTGCCCTGCCAGAGGACGCGATTTTTGTCATCGCGCAATTCGATCTGTGCATTATGAATAGGTTGGGCGTGTTTCAAGGTTGTGACCCAGATTAGATTGTTCGTCGATGAAAATTTTCCAGAAATACCGATATTTGTTACCTGGAGCAAACCTCGGTAATAGCGGCGACCGTGGCGTAGTTCTTTACTTGCATCAAGCTCAAAGAAAACATAACCAGCGTCCTTGCTTTGTAGAACATCCTTGAGCTCAAGCGGCACCGTGGTTCGTTTGTTTCTTTCGCTATCGATATTCCATTTTTCATCGATGTCATAGTTGAATACAGGACTGTACTTGCGCCATCCATAAAAGACACCACTGCTAAGGACTGTGGGGATGATCTCACTCCGTTCCAAAAGCGCCATTTTCTTACGGACTCGGTTTACATTGATAACTGTAATTGGATGTCGTTTTGCTGAGTACGATTCGACGATCCCACGACCAGTGGCTATTTTGATCTGTGGGTCATAATCTGTAGTCTTAAACGATACGTTAGCTTCTTCGCCGAGTTTATTTTCGAAACGATCCGTTAATTCTTTATCGATAGTAACTTTGTATTTGGTATCAGGTTTAAGGTCTAAATAGATATATAATCTCGTTGAGGAGTGGGTCCAGTTCTTATAATGTTCAGGTATTTTTACGTCTGGACTGAACTTGATATGCTCGATAAAGTCCTGGTATACTACGGGGTTGCTGAACTCGAATCTTACTGATTCTTGAGGGTTTTGTGTGGTATTATCAAGACCTTCAAATCTAAAATAATTGAAAGTTCGAAAAATAACTGTCCGTTCATGTTCCATACCGTAATCACCCAAAGCTCCTGGTAGACCCTCGAGTAGTTTTACCATAATTTTACTTTCAATTGGCAGTTCGTGATCTAAATCAACGACGATTGTTCTTTCTGGTTTCCAATAGGAGCCAAGATCCTTCTTTTCTTTTTCACTTATGCTGCGTATTTTGAAAGGAACTGGTTTCTCAAAACCTTTTTCGTCGCGCACGAGTAACTTAATAAAGGACTTTGTTTTATCCGGTGACATTGGTTGATTGAAAAGGAGATAGATTTTATGGTCCAGCTCGACCCATTTTTGATTATGATAGGGGTTTGAAGTAATGAGCCGCGGTCGTGCGGTTGTGAATTGCCAGGAATAATCTTCTTTGAGCCCGGTGCCGGTCAGGGATTTTGTGCCTTTTGGTACGGTGCAGGTATATTGAGTCCCACCGACCAAAGGTTCATCCGGAATAAAAAACAGGGTGGATGTACCGCGCCATCTATACCTTCCCTTTATTTCTGGTTTGATTCTTAGTGGTCCACTCTTCTCGAATTCTGGCACGCCTTCGAGCGGTACCATTGGTTGATTAAAGGAAACAAGGATTTCGTGTACTTCGCTCAGTCCTTCAGTTCCGCGTTCCGGCATGACATAGAGAACTTCCACATCTCGTTTCTTTCCTTCAGGGATTTCAAAGCCAGCTTGAAAAGCTTTTTTCTTGTGACAAGATAATGAGAATACAATAATTGTTAAGATAAATAGTGTAATGAATTTTTTCATACTACCTCCATCCTGAAGTTTATTTGAA
The DNA here is from genome assembly GCA_030602565.1 of Candidatus Stahliibacteriota bacterium. Lineage (GTDB taxonomy): Bacteria > Hydrothermota > Tepidihabitantia > SM23-42 > SM23-42 > JAUVZL01. The sequence continues at coordinate 12,007 of JAUVZL010000017.1, read as the reverse complement.
TAGAATCACTTGTCAATAGCACGAAATGAAATTTACTTTTCGTCAATCGGCAAAATCGGCAACAGTACGATGTCCGTTAACGTTCGCAAATATTTCTTGACAGATTGCGTTTCCTTATTATAATAAACCATATAAGTGTTCTGCTTCAGATGGAACTTGACAAACGGGCATAGTTGAATAAGGTGGGAAGGAAGGAGCAGAAATGGACAGTAATCCGCCAAAAAGTGTGGTGGATATAAATATGCACGAATTAAACAATACAAAAGGAGGAAAAAATGCGCAAGATTTTGTTAATATCAATAACAATAGGATTCTTGAATTTAGCTATGGCTCAAGGGCCTTACACATTATCCTACAACCTTTCTCAGTTTGAGTTTACTGTTGAGAATGGTTATGATAGGATAAAAGGGACAGAGATGTCCGCAATAACGGACACAGGTGCCCCAGAACTACCAATTAAATCCTTGAATTTTATCCTTCCAAATGGAACTAAAGTCCAAAATGTTGAAATACTCTCACTTTCACTCGTGCCGGTGCCTGGTACTTACATCATCTATCCCACTCAACCTCAGGTTCCAATGTCTGCTCCACGCCCACCATGGGTGGAACCCGATTCTCTTATTTATTCTAAAGACGAACTTTATCCAGATTCTATGCCTATTAAGGTAACTCATCGAGGCGGTTTTAGCGGCATACCTATGGTAACGATTACAGCATATCCATTGCTTTATAACCCGGTGCGTGATAGTCTTTATCTTGTTCAATCTGTAACTTTTAGATTCACCCTTGAATCTGTACCGCTTTCTCGCCGTCCTCAAATTATGGGTGAAAGGATCTTCCAATTATGCAAAGATGCAATAAAAAGCAGTGTCTATAATTATTGGGAGGTTGACGCCTTTTACAGCCCGCCACTACTCATTCCCGATGAACAACTGCTTTCAAGAGGTGGTATGGAAGTAGCTATTATAACTACGTCTGCAATGGCTGGCGCATACCAGCAGTTAGCTCAATGGCTCGTAGAAAAGGGTATGCCCACTATGATAGTAACTCTTGATTGGATATATGCAATGTATGATGGATACTGGACTTATGCTGATTATGCTGGTTGGTCTGAAGAGCATATCGGTGACGATGCTGCTAAAGTTAAAGAATTTTTATATGATGCCCATTGGCGACACGGTCTCGCCTTTGCAATCTTAGGTGGCAGTGATGACGCTGAATTTCCGTTTAGATTTTGTTGGGGAATTGATAACTTACCACTAAGCTATAGCGACTATATTCCACCGGCAGATCTCTACTTTCAAGTATTCTATGGTGAATGGGACAGAGACGGAGATTTAAAAATCGGTGAGCCTAATGATGATGTTCCGGGGTATATACCAAATATTTTTATTGGACGCGTTCCAGCTTGGAATTATGACCAGGCACTTTCCTGGGTGGAAAAGCGCCTAACATACGAAAAAGCACCAGCAAATAGAAATCTAATGACTCATTCACTCTGGATTTGTCAAGAAAATTACGACTTTCCCTTTAGGACTTATATGGAAGACACAAAACAGCGATTTCCTAATTATTTTACCCAGCACCAGTTGGTTGATTTTCTCTGTGACCCAGTCCATCACGAGTTAATTGACACATTGAGTATTGGTTATGGAATTGCTTCCCATTATGGTCATGGCGCACCAGATGGTTTGAGAACAAATTCTTATGCTTACGGCAATCCTTACAAAGAACTCCTTCTCAGTTGGGAATATGGAAATTTCCCCTCGGTTGATGAGTTGTATAATGTTAACAAATACTACATCTTTTATTCTTTTGGATGTATTACTGCGGCTTTTGATTCTTTTGCAGAGAGTGATTGGAATGGGCATTGGAACGGTAACATATACCCTTGTGTCCCAGAGGGTTTTGTTTCATTTTACCGATTAGATGTGCCACCAGACCAAAGACCAGCAATAGGTGCGGTAGCTTATATTGGAAACACAAGGCATATAGGTGCTGGGCCATCCCTTACGATGCACCAAGAGTTTCTACGGAATTTGTTTGATACACCAATAGGATACATAATTGGAATTTCGCATGCCGTGTCAAAATACTCAAGTTATTTTGTTGGGTGGGTAAACGCATATAGGAATAACCTCTTTGGTGGCCCAGAAATGCCGGTCTGGACAATAAATCCTAAAGATATGACTGTCTATCATCCCGATGCAATTCCTCTTAATACTCCAGTTAGTTTTGAGGTTACAGTCTACGAAGACCCGGCAGGAATACAACCAATTCCCTTACCAAATGCCTTAGTTACTTTATACAAATCAGGTGAAATTTATCCAGAAATCTATCAATCACAAATCACCAATGCTGAGGGAAAGGCATATTTTGACATCACTGTGCCAACAATTGGTATAATGAAAGTGACTGTGACCAAGCACAACTTCATTCCTTACCAAGGTAATGTGCAGGTCCTTGAATTTGTTGTAGATATTCCCACGACACATACTGCTTATTCAGAAGGTAGAAAATTAGTTCGCACACCAAACACAGAAAATATTAATCTCTCTTATACCTGGGTTGATGTTATAGGTGGGGTAAACGGACCTGATGACTGGTCCGCTTATAGTATTTCTACTGATGGCGGAACATCGTGGACAGAAACCCAAAATATTCACCGTTTTGCTCGTAACCCAAGTATTGGTCTTACTACTGAACTTTTTCCTCGTCCTTGCCTTGCCTACCGAAATTCTCCTGAACCTTATCAACTTGACCAACCCGCAGAAATCTATTTTGCCCGATTTGATACCCCGGATTGGCAGATATTTACAATTGATTCATATCCGTGTATCCCGGGCACTTGGTATCCAAAGATTTCGCCGCCGAGCATGCGCATTGATGCGAATAATATCGTTCATCTGGTTTACTCTGGGGTTCTCTATCTACCTGATAAAGCCTATGTGATTTACAAGCGATTTGATGCATTTGACCCTGCAACTGAAACTGTTATTATTGACTCGGCAACGGTTCCTGAGGATTGGGAGCCTTCTTCACCCTGTATTGACCTGCAGTATGGTTATCCTCACATTGTTTATGACTTTCCACCAGAAGCAGGTGAGCCTGTTCCTGAAATCTGGTATAAATGTTTGACAGTGGCTGGCTGGACTGATCCAATAAATATCTCCAATTCTTATGACCTACCATCAGTACATCCGTTTGTATACCTGACCAATGAAAAGGCAGTTGTGGCATGGAGTGAAGAGGAGATAGCAGGTACTGAGGAAAGTAGAGAGATTTGGAAAGGTGAGCGGTTCTTAAATCATCCACCCGAGGATTGGACAACTTGGCGTGAGGTAGAGACACCAAACCAAGCTTCGGATTGGCCAATTATAACAGCGAGAGATAGAGTGCTTGTTTGGTGTGAGCATCAATATATTGAGGGTAGCAAGAACTGGGAAGTGCTTTATCATTCTGACCTTTATGGTGATGGCAATTTGAGTAACACACCTTATACTCAATCTCTTTACGCTTCTTGTGATTGGCGTCAGACACTTACGGGTGTATATCTCTATACAATCTATACTGAAAAATATGAATCTGAAGCCAACCCGTATATTTTTGGCATTAAGGCAAAGAGGAATTTCTTTTTGCCTGTAGCAATACCGATGTTTACGATATACGCCGGTAGTGAGATTCCTTCGCCTTACTTAATACAACGCGATGGTTACCTTGCCTATGAAACTTATCCAGTAGATTACGATACGAATGAACTGGTCTACAAATTCATCGGATTAAACCCTGACTTGAAATATCGGCTCGATGCTACGGCTTACCATGAATCTAATGGTGAGTGGCGTGAAAAAGTGCGCATAGATAATACTGTCCAACATTTGATTAAATATGAGGCTGGCATTCCCAAGACCGTTGAATTACCTGTACCACCAGCTGTTTATAAGCATGATGGCGAGATTATTGTGAGGATTACAAAAATCAGTGGAGAGTTTGCAATGCTCCATCTTGGCAATCTCTATGAATTTGAGAAAGAAGGTGGTGGCGGTCCTCAGTCTTCAACATCAGGCATAATCTTACCTATAGTGTTCGGTTTATCGCAGAGCTATCCCAATCCATTCCATTCTCAAACCATAATCAATTATCAATTACCAAGCGAAAATAATGTAAACCTCAAGATCTACAATGTTGCTGGACAACTCATTAGAACGTTGGTAAATGAAAAACAACCACCGGGTTGTTATACTGTGCGATGGGATGGTAGAGATGAAACAGGGGGAAAAGCATCTTCGGGCATCTACTTCTTGATTCTTGAAGGTGAAAAAGAAACAAGAACCCAAAAGGTTTTGGTTGTAAGGTAACTAGGGAGAAAAAAAATGACACATTTAATATTTTTCTTATTAGTTCCCTGGACAATGGAGGTCGTAACTACAGGAACTGATTTGTATTATCCTGTAATTGCTGTCAATTCGCTCGGGAATCCGTATATCCTCGTTATTAAACCGAGGACATCCCAAGTTAATTATCTGTTTCTATGCTCTAAAAATGCTAGCAATTGGGTCGCTGATACCTTTGAATTGAATATGAGCATTGGATGGAGAACCAGTGTGGACATGACAATTAGTCAGAATAATCATGTTTGGGCAATCTATTCAATCTATAACCCGGCGGGTTTGATTGTTGCTCACAAGGATAATTCTACTTGGCCAAAGGATACAATTGAGAATAGTGTATCTTCATGGGCTTCAATTGCAATTGATAACTCTGGTATTCCTCATATTACCTATCAAACAGCGCATTTGATTTACGCCTACTTAAACGACTCATTGTGGCAGAAAACAGTAGTTGATAGTAACATTTATACAGAATCTGGATGCGCCATTGATTTAGATTTAGGAAGCCAACCGCATATTAGTTATTTTCGTCTCGGCAGTATTATGGGTGACAATCCATGGTATGCTAAGAAAATTGCTGGCGAGTGGCATTGCGAAGAAATTGATAATCCAGACATACCCAATTGGAAGCCTACTTCAATTCGTATCAACTTAGACAATCAACCATGCGTAGTATATAGTCCATCTGGTACTCTAATAAAATATGCTTACAGGGACAGTATCTGGCATTGCGAAGCACTTGGACTTGGGAGTGGTCAAATCTATACTAAAAAATCACTGGATATAGATTCTCTCAATCGACCTTACATCCTCTACAGTTATGGTTCCAATACTTTACTTACTTACAAAGATTCGATTGGCTGGCATGAAGAGATATTGCCCCTCACGCCTACAACAACCAGAGGTTATGGTGGTTCACTGCGGATTGATAAAGATGGAATAATTCACATTGCGAGATTTGCAACAAACGATGACTACACTTATCGTGAAATTCACTACATCTATGGCACACCAGAAGGAATTGAAGAGGATAAAAGGTTAAACGTGAAAGGTGAAAGGTTACAATTAAAGGTTTTACCCAATATTGTTGGGCACTATGCTTCATTGCGATATACAATTCCTGTTAGACAGCGAGTTAGCCTGAAACTTTACGACATCGTTGGACGACAGGTAGAAGCGATTGATGAAAGAATTGCTGAACAAGGGATCTATTCTTATGGCTTCGATTTCTCTAATCTAAGCCAAGGTATCTATTTTCTAATTCTCGAAGGCAAGGAAGAAACTAAGATAGTAAAAATACTGATGGTTAAATGAAATTTGTTGGCTGATAGAATTTTTACGAATTGATTCCATAAAATCCCTACGGATTAACTCTGAAAAGTCATTAAAATAGACAGCACTAGTGCTGTTACTCCATTGTTAATTATATAAATCAGTGTTAGAATCTCTTTAAATTATCTTTTGTGAAGATCCATTCTGGAGTGTGCAGGGTTTCGCCAAAATCCAGTTTATACCAGGGGCTCAGGTTTGGGTCATTTAGGTTCTTTAAGATATGTATGTCCTGGGCCGGCATATAGCTCTGGCAGAGCAAAAAAACTTTATCTTTTGTGCGAGGATTAACTGCCATATCGACAACGATCACACCATGACCCGGGAATCCGCCCTGGACAAAAATATCTGCGAGCGCCATTTCTTTCACATCATCAACTTCTTGCAACTGCCGATCTAATGAATAAGTACCAGCATACATGAAAATGAATTTCAAATAAGCGCGAAAAGCATTGTATGAAGAATCTGGAGCTGCCTGTTTATGCCAGGATACTGTATTGCCGCTGACTACAGGGCGGTAACCATTAATCCATTTTCTGAACCCAACTGCATCACCATTGGTCAAATTAAAGGTGATATGGTTGAAATCATTTTCAGAGAACTGGTATTCTGCGTAAAGCCTGATTATCGCATCGGCGCATTGCTGCAAATCTTCTTGACCGATATCTATATCAACGACTGCATGGTGACCATTTTGATATGATTTCTCAACACCATTATGAAGGTATACTTTTGGATTACCCGGTTTTAAGGGTAGGTATCTTAACCAGTCTTTAAAAGAACCAAGAGGACAGTATATCCGCTTATGACCGGGTGGTGGTTCAAGCGCATTGAATAAGATATATTGTGCTTTATGTGTACTCAACCATGGGTATGAATTTAACTGTGCGTGATCGTTCGAGTAAATATACTGTCCTTTTGTATCTACCCGATAGTTTAATTTTTGCTGAGTTGCCCTGAAAAGATCATAGCCTTCACGCAGGTTGTGCCAGAAGTGTATAAGCACAGTATCGCGCCCGGCGAATTGCTGGAGTTCTGACCACCTTTGGCAGTCCATCTTGCAGGGGAAGATATAGAACGGTATTTTATGTTGACCGTTGGATTTCATATCGACGCAGATTATGTACAGTTCTTCGATTGATTCATCGCCTATTGGAATGCAGCCGATCGTTACGTAACTGCCGTGAATACGTATTTCGTTACCGAAATTGCCTTGTGGGCTGTGTATGCTGTCTGATTGGTTAGGATAATTGATCTTCATTGATAAGTGATAACTAGAATACGGATTAAAGTGATTGATATAATAAAACCCTTCAGGTATTTGAAGATCACCTTGTTTGCGCTTTGGCCCGAGCGTGCCAGAAAAGGCAGTAAAGGAATACTCTTTAACAAGTAAGAATGTCTTAAGCGTTTCAGGTCGTGCCCATAATTGTACCAGCCTTTCTTTCTTGTAGGCTATTATTAGTATCTCCTCGGGCGGGTAGGCTAATCCCTTAATTTGGAAGAGCGAATCGATGATCTGTTCACAGTTTTCTCGAGCTTGGCGCACCCGCGGGTAGCGCTTTTGTTCATCCTTGAATGTGTTTTGTCCGGCAACAATTTGAGGGATAAGAAAGAGTATTACTACTATCAAAACAGAGAACATTCTATTTTGAGAGATCGATTAATTCCTTAACATACTTGAGCAGCTCATCATACTTTTGCTTGAGCTCAAAATACATGCGTTTGTAATCAATTTCCTGTTTCTTTGTTTTTTAATAATTTTTTCTCCTCGGACAACATTTTTTTTCATCAGCGGGATTATTTATTCCATGTCTTGGGTTAATTTTCCAATCTTCAGACTCTCCATTGCCTCTACGAATCCTTCTTTTTCAAGCCACTTACGATGATCTATCAGTGTCTCTGGTTCCTCGTCCTTTAACCACACTTCAGTAGCCTTGTTGATATCAGCGATGACCTCTGGATACAGTTCTTTTATAGCCATGATATATCGCTCTGGGAAACTTGTATCATCTTTATCATAATCTATGAGTTTATATTGCCGATAGTTTTTTTCAAACTCATTCTTAATTTTTTCATCGCCTTTTCTATAAAAAGCCAAAATCGGGGGTATATCAACGTATAATTTCTCACATAATCTGAAGAGAGTCCCTTTTGATACAATATCATGCAGCAAACGAATATTTGCTATTATGATATGTATGCTATTTTTGAATTTGCACATCATTTCAAAGGTCTGTGGAAGGGAATCAATACCGATTATTCTTTCTCTATTGAGCAAATCACAAAGCCTTTTTCTGATATTCTTATTTGGTTCGATCAAAAGAATCATAAGTATGGTAATTATAGAAGCGAAATCTTGGTTGTCAAGGACGTATAAAACCTTCTTGATCATAACCGCTGCTTCATCGAGTACTTGATGAGATTAAGGTTTCGATTCCTTTTGAACCAGAGCAACTTTAAATTCCAGTGTTTTGCCGGCGTTGATAATGATTTCTCTTTCGTACGGTAGATAATCTTCAGTTTGAGCAATCACGACAATTCTGTAAGAACCCGGCGCAAGGATTTTCTCAAATTTCCCAGTAACGGTTTCTGTAATATCATCACCAATACTGACTTTGGCAGTCATCGGTTTTTGGTTTTTTAGATCAACTATCTTTAAAATAAGGGTACCTTCTTTATCAAGTGGATTAAGAGCAATATCTAAAGGTATGCTTTCTCCTGCCTTCACAAGCAAATCAGTGTCATAAGACTGGTAGTCAGTGGTGCTGGCACTCAGCTTGTATAATCCGGGTTCAAGGTTTTTAAATGCATAAAAACCATCAGACGCACTTACATCAGAGGCTACCATTCCATTAACTTGATACAGCGCGATATTGGCTTTGAGTGGTTCATCTGTTTTCCTGTTTCTTATCACACCGGTGATATTGCCGACGGTTGGTAATTCTCTTTTGAAATCACCGCAGTATGATATGCCGATGATTCCAGCCCACGCTGGTGCAACACCCCAACCAGTTGGTATGTTTGAACTATCAGTTAGCGCAGTTGGAAAGGCTCTTTCATTTTCACCTTCCCAACCACGAATATCTATTCCAAGATCAATATTGAAATTACCTGGTCGGATGCTAATGCCTGGTGTTATGAAAACAGGGTTAGGTCCAAAGACAGAATCATCATCCAAGAATGTGAAGAATTGATCCTTACCACAGAAGTCAACTCCACTGACTTCGATAAAGGGAACTACAGTACCAAGATCCCAACTTAATGCGGCACGGTAAATTGTATAGTTATTGCGCCAGCCCAACTCAGAATCATTTTTGTTTCTATCGACGTAGCCGAGATTCAGGTCAATGGTCATCAGTTTGGATTTTAAACTAAGTAGACCGACCACACCGTAATCGGTTGCCCCGCTTGAGAAATATCTGAACACGCCTCCCTCATTACCTGAGGCATCGCCAAAAAACAGATAGGTTTTGTTCTCAAGCTCAGGAGAACGGTCGTTCCCAATAGGCAATGAAATGAATGGATTGATACCGAGTTTAACATTATTACTGCCCAAAGCAAATTTCAAGCCGATTCTGGTATCACCTATCCCCATACTCGCGCGGGTATAATCTGTTTCAGTATAATCAAGGCAATCACCATGAAAAGAGCCTGCCACGTTGAATGCGATGTTATCAGTTACTGCATAACCAAGCCCGAAGAACAAATCGCCTCCTTTATGACTGGCTTCTCCTGTTTGTTCACCCAAAATTGCTACGTCTTTTATCCTGCCAAAACCTCTAAACCAAAACCCGATATGAAAATGACCGGCAGAGCCATTATCTGCTGAGATGGTTCTGAAGATGCCGAACGATGCATCTGTATTGGGGTGAGCAAAAACACATGATGTGATCAATAACAACACAACAAGGTTACTATTTTTCATTAAATCCTCCTGCTTCGCAGATGATTACAGCGATGAATTGGCACCGCTTCTTCTATATCTGATAGAACTTCTTCTTGTCGTTTATCCTTTGCTTTTCCTTTGCGGGTGTATTTCTTCTTGTTTCTATGTACTTTTGTTGGTTTGTGCGGTACACGGTGTTTATAGCTCGGTTTTATTGTAATCTCTTCCTTGGTTTTTTTCTTTTTCACTAATTTTCTCCAACAAATTATATCGAGGACATGAAGCGTGTCAACACAAATGATGGGCTCGTGCAACAAGCTTTGTGATTTGGGGTCACCTATGAAAAAATTGTTCCTGTTGGTTATCTCGCTTTCGCACGAAAGCGAGATATAGGGGAGAGGAATCTGCGCCGCATTGCTCAGTAGTTCTCCTTGACACTGCCGTTATATCGTACTACACTAATACTATAGCCATTATGCCACGATGATCAATGAAAGCAAAAGGTAAGATACCTAAGCAGCGCTGGAAAGAAATGCGTTTTTTTGCACTTAGTGTAATGTACCTTCTGGGTAAGTACGAGGGAGATTACGCGTTTTGTGCTGATTTTCTTGAAAAAATGAGGAAGAATTTACAAATTCTCAAAAGCATTCCCTACATAGAGTGGAAAATGGATTTTCATTTTAGAATAAAGATCGAAGAGTTGAAAAAGCGAGGTGGCAAGAAGTCTTCACAGCCCGGTATGTTGAAAAGAGATCTGATGAAACTAAGATACCTATGGCTCAAATTGCTGTTCCTTGTGAGGGAGTGTGCAGAGAAATCATATGAAAAGACATTTTCACCGCGATTTGATTTGTCGGGAGTACGGAAAAAACTCGTTAAGATACGCGATCAGCTCTCTGAAGGTCTTGAGCGCTTAGATAGTATCCCTTGCAAAGAGGACGGCATAGAATACAACTTCGCGCTCGAAATCACCTACGAAATGAAACCCAGCTGGCGGAGTTGAACATGAAAAAAACTTAACTGAATGGCGAAGGGGAAGGGCGGGAAATGACGTGATAAGGTTCAGACCTGACCCCAATTCCTCTCCGATTATTACCGTTCGAGTGTGCCCTGTGAAATAATTTCCACTTATTTCACAGGGCAAGTCGAGAACTTCCTTAACGCAGCCAATATTGACATTATGTCGTTCTAATATATAATTTAAATTATGATAGTTTTCCAAGATTTTTGCTATAGGCGATTGTGAGGTTGTTTTGACGAAAAAATACAAAGCAAAAAACTGTTAATTTAAATGACTGCTTCATAATTGATTATGTGTTTTAGGTTTAATTGTTGATGTTATTGGTGTGGCGTTAGCAATTTATTTTAAGAAAGGAGATATATGGCTTATAGAAAAATAAAAATGGCAGCAAAAAAGAATATCGCCCTAATTGCGCATGATAATAGAAAACAGGATCTTCTTGAATGGGTACAATATAATAAGGGTTCACTTAAAAAACATAATCTCTTTGCGACTGGCACAACGGGTTTATTAGTTAATAAAGAAACAGGTATTGAAGTAACAAGATTCAAGAGTGGGCCGCTCGGTGGTGATCAGCAGGTGGGAGCAAAAATTGCGGATAATATAATTGATTTTATGATTTTTCTCTGGGACCCAATGGAACCTCATCCCCATGATCCAGATGTTAAGGCTTTATTGCGATTGTCTGTAGTATGGAACATCCCTGTTGCCTGCAATCGCGCAACAGCTGACTTTATGATTTCCTCACCGTTGATGAACCAGGAATACGAACGATTGCTTGTTGATTATGAGGCTTACAGAAAAGAATCATTGGGCAAAAGCTACGAAGGCTGGAAACCTAAATAAAAGGGGGTAAGCTACTTTTTATGGAGACGAGCGTGAGGAACGATGCATGACATTATGACACCCTGCTATGTTAGTATGATGATTATTCTTAGTTTGAGCAATAAATAATAGTCCCGTGGGGAAAATGTCATAATGTCATGTTGTAAATATCGAGTCTATCGAGATGTTGAAAATATCGAATGTAATGAGATGTCGTAGATCTCGAAAGTAATGAGAGGAAGTATTGAGAGGAGTAAATCGAGAGGCTGTAAGTATCGAGCTTTGTCGAGATGTAATTTTTTCATCTGCGAAGCAATCGTTTCTCATCTTCAATGTTTTGATCCTTCACTTTTTCAATCTTAAATCTCAAATCCGCAATTTGCAATTAAATAACGCCCTATTTATCCCGTGGAATGCGAAGCATATTCTACTGGGACGCTTTTTATTGTTATTTTGCTTCAGCGCAGCGTGTCTTCAATCCGCCCCTCTTTTTGACGGATGTATCTTCAGAGTATCATGTCTTCAGCGTAGCGTATCTCCCCATCCCCGTTT
>JAUVZL010000010.1 GCA_030602565.1 Candidatus Stahliibacteriota bacterium | reverse complement strand
GAAATAGGGGTCACCATATAGAAGGCGATCAACTGCCAATTCTGCAAATGCTGGATCTACATTATCAGGTTGGCTAATAGACGTATCCATTGCCTTGAGCCAGAAGTGCAAACCATCTAAAGAACGAACTGCTTCATCTTCTTTTTCTTTTGTGGAAAGTGCTTCTTCATCTCCAATATACTCTTCTTCGAAATTATCGTTAATGTTTGTCAAGAAAGGAACCAGGTTCAAATCCTTGAACATATCTTTTGTGGTTTTCAGGTCTTGTGCTTTTGCAAGCATGAACCCATGTTCAGCAAAGAATTTTATATCAAGCTTGTAGTCCACGCGCTCTACATATTCTGTGAGTTCTTCTATTTGAGGAGCAACTGCTTCAGCAAACTGCTTAATCTCGTGTTCTTGTCCCTGTACTACAATGTGAATGGTAGATGCACTTTTATATTCCTTTAAGATTCTATCGAATTCCTGCGCCATAGGATCATGCATTGGCAGCAAATCTGACCAGCGCATATCCATTCTTATTCGTGATGCTGGAATAAGAGCAAACACTGTTACGAGAAACAATCCAATAATTACCCGCCAGGGATGGGTTGCTGCGAAACGTGCCCATTTTCTCAATAGTTTCTCTTTCATTGTATCCTCCATTGTGTAGTGGTCGAGCTTGCTCGACATTTAATACTTTGCAGACCAAGGTCTGCCACTACATTCTCAATGATCATATACGAACGCATACACTCTGAAAAAATATTTCCCTGTTCTCAAATCACTGTAATCTATTTTTTTATCACCGCAATCAATGATTTCTGATAAATCAGAAATCATTAGAAATACACCTGGGCTCGCAAGAAACCACCATTACCCAAGGTGCTTGAGAATGTCTTTCCCTCTTCGCCAATATAGAAATTGAACATGAGTGTTAGATCAACGTTTTCAAATAAACTATAATACACCATTGGAATAAGCACGAAACTCTGGTCTGAAATACTGAAGACTGCTGAGCTACCGACCATTATTAAATCGGTTAGAGGATACTGAATAAGACCATAGATCTGATCCTGAGAAAGGGTTTTCGTTTCACCCGTGAAATAACGCATCCAGTCATTGAGAAAATATTCGTTATGGGTCGGCTTGCCGAGTGAATTACGGTGATATTCAACCATTGCATAGAGTCCAGATTCAAAAGTATAGTCAGTACCAACAATGAATTCATAAGAATTATCATCATTGTTTTCCATGAAATTGTAAATACCTTCGCCCCAGATACCCAAACCCAGTAATTCACCGACAAAATCTGCACCGATGAGCATTCTGCGTTCCTGGGTTTGCTGAAATGTATAGAAGTTGGTACTTGTGTGCTGGTATTCATGTCCGCTTACAGAGAAATCAAAATGACCAATGCCGATCTTTGCGCGTACGAGTTTCCCTGAATTTTCCCAGTCAAATTCAATCGGTGTATATAAAGCCATGAGATTCACCCGGCTGCCGATATAGAAATCGAGCCGCAGTGCATTATGACCTGGCTGCTCATAGGTTGGATCAAGAGCATCTTTGGTATTCAAGACATCGGTTGGATTTGAGAAATATCCTGTACCCATGGATATCTGTTGTTTGCCAACAGTCAATGCCAAGCGCCGAATATTGATGCGTGCATAGGCATTATCGAGAAAAAAAGTATCGTTGAATGTCAACTGATAATAAGGATACGTTTCAGGAGGGATCATAGAAATAATGTGATCTGGTAAGAAGTCGAGGATGTTCCAGTCCTTTTTGCCAAAATAGAGTAGGTAAATAACATTAGCTCCAAACTCAGTATTCTTGACTGCCGTACTCTTAAGGTCAATCCTTAGCTTATTGTAATTAGTCTGATAAAACGTGCTATCGCGATAAAAGGCTGAATACTGTGGTTCAAGATAGCCATAGAGGTCAACCTGTGCATAGACCAAAACAGAAGTTAAAAGCAGTATGCACGAAGCAAGAGTTAAGTATTTCATTTTTGCATCCCCTGTTCAGTAAACAGGTCGTCAGGTAAATCGACCTGATACGTGACCTCGATTATCTCCATGCTGGTGTGTGTATTATCGAGTTTATTATACATGACGTATTTCATGGGCGTATGGATGTCATCAATGAGTTGAATATCGCTGCATACGAGCTGCTTTTCCATAAGCTGCGGGTCATCGTCGTGATAATAATCAATGACAACCGGCACAAGAGATTCTTTATCAACCCACATTAAGATCCTTGAATAACCGGCTGAGCTCTTCGGCTTACGAATTAGCTCAAGTTTATAGCAGTCGTGCCCTTCTTTTTTTTCATCTTTCATTCGCACGGATTCATATTCCTCAATGAATTCATCTGATGCGCCCATATCTTCATATGAGAAATCACTGCCCTCGAGCTTTTGTTTTTTGGCATGGGTAGCAAGCTTGCGCACACGTTTGGTGCGTGGAAAATATACCCAGATATCATCAGCATTATTGAGCATTAGTATTGTCTGTCCTTTTACTCTTGTCGGTTTTAAATATTTCATCAGACTCTTTTCTCCCTGATTTTTGGAAAATGTCTCGTATTCAAAGGTGCGTTCTTGCCCAGAAGTGGTTATGATCGTCATCTTCATCTTGCCCTGGGATTGATCAGGGTTCATAGTTTCTGTCATGGTATTTATGATGTCTTGTGCCGTTATATTGTCCTGCGCATGGAGCTGTGCGATCTGCAGCATAAATAGCACAGCGAATAAAGCAAGCTTATTTATGAATAGAATCTTACGCATAATTCCTCCTTTACGAAAAAGTCATTTCCGAAAAATAATGAATGTGGGGTTTATCTTCAAATATTGCTAAGTCCAATGTCTGCCCTCGCCTGTCCTCGTTGTCTTGGTAACGGGATGAAATCTGTAGGTATTTCATCGGGGTTGAGATTTGACCCCACGGCGTAAAAGTAGGCTGAGCAAGAAAATCGTAAAGCCAAGTAGACTAAAACCTGCCGACACCAAAAATGCCCATTTGCTTCCGAATCTATCCCATAATGCGCCCATTATTAACGATGCGGGAAACAAGGCGATGCCGATCCCAGTATTGAATAATCCGTACGCAGTGGCACGATTTTCAGGCTCGACCAAATCAGCGATATAAGCACGGAACACCCCTGCCGACAAGCCATAGTAGATCCCGTATGCGCCGAATAATACCCAGATTGCCCATAGATTATTGGCTATCCCAAAGAAAAAGTAGACGACTGAATAAAACAGAAAAGAAAAAATGATTATCGGTTTTCTACCTATTTTATCTGACCATGACCCGAATACTGGTGACGATACGGTGCAAAAGATATTGTACACTATCCATATCACGGGTATCATAAGAATTGTCAAGCTAGCTTCACGCGCTCTTAATATTAAAAACGCATTTGAAGAATTACCCAGGGTAAAGACGATGTTCGATATCAAGAAAATTATAAATGGAGCATTTCTTAAACTGTGTTTGTGAACAGCCGACACAGGCTTACGCTCGATTGTAGTTTCTTTGACAAATCTAATAAAAAAGAGTGCTAAGATTCCGGGGATGACTGATAACAAGAAGACAAGTCGCACATTATTATTGAACAAAGAGAGTACGAGTATGGCAAGGAGAGGTCCACCAATGGCACCGATCCTGTCCATTGCACGATGGAACCCAAAAGCCTTTCCTTTTTCAGATGGATCGACCGAGGTGGAGATAAGGGTATCTCTTGCCGGAGTCCTTATTGCTTTTCCCATACGGTCAGAAAACCTTACCCCCAGGACAACGGTCCAAACATTAGCCAAATATAGAAACGGTTTTGAAAGCGCAGATAAGCCATAGCCGAGAACGAGGAAGAGTTTTCTCTTTCTTAGTTTATCGGAAAGCCGACCGAAAACAATGCGGAAAAGTGATGCTGTACTTTCTGCGATACCTTCGATCATCCCGATAATCGCCTTATTCGCACCGATGCTTATAAGAAATTCCGGAACAAGTGGGTAAACCATTTGACTCGACAGGTCGGTGAAAAGTGAGACCAAGCCGAGCATAAATACATTTTTTCTGTTCTTTGATTTAAGCACAGTAAGATATTATATAGATAATTTCACGCTTGTCACCAGTTGACATTTAGAAAACCACAGCATTGACAAATAATAAACTTTCATTATAATTATCCATGGATCAAGAGACCAAGAAGATATACACTGAGGCGCTCGGACTCTGCGAGAAAGGGAAAATCAAGAAGGCGATCGAGAAATTACAGCTGGTTGTCAGAACTTACCCTGATTATCCTGACGTTCACAATGCCCTCGGTTTGGCCTTTTCTCTATCTGGCAATAATGAAGGGGCGGTAAATAGTTTCAAAAGAGCAATAGAACTGAATCCTGAGTACATAGAAGCCTATATCCACATGGCGATTATACAAAATGAACAGTGTCGTTTTGAGGAGGCAAAGCAGTCATTTGAGCAGGCGGCCAAGTTGGAAACTAAGGAAAAGGGGCTTTCTCCGCAGCTGAAGGTGAAGCTCGCCAATACCTATAGCCAATTAGGTGATACTTACTATGAACTGCAAGAATATAAGAAGGCAAAAGACGAATATAGGCGGGCTATTGAAGTAAGTTCATCGTTTCTCGACATAAAGCTCAAATTAGCAAAGACACATCTCCAACTCGCTGAGTATGGGGATGCTGAAAATCTGCTCCAGGGGATTCTTCAAAACAATCAGGGTTATCTTGAAGCAAAAACTACGTTAGGTCTTTGTTATTATCAACAGAAGAGATTCAACGATGCACAACGAGAGTGGCAAGAGACCTTGGATCGTGATTCAACGGATATCAAGGCGAAGTCCTATCTCAATATGTTAAAGGAGAAAGTAAGATGACCAAGGCCAAAATTATGAAAAAATCAGAGCTAAAGCAGTTTGAAAAAAGATTGATCGAAGAAAGAAAAAAGCTATTGCGGGAATTAGAATATGAAGGCAGTCAAATATCAAAATCCAATGAGTCCTCAGGTGATCTTTCGGCTTATTCCAATCATATGGCAGATCAAGGAACCGAGACTGAACGGCGTGAGTTAACCTCACAGATCCTTTCAACACGCCGTGAGGCTCTTTCTGAGGTAGACCTGGCTTTGAATAAAGTAAATCAGAGAAAGTATGGGTTTTGTGAGAGCTGTGGCAAAGCGATAAGCAAAAGACGGTTAAAGTTCTTACCCCAGGCGCGAAAATGCATCACGTGCTCTAAAGGTTCTCAGAAGTAACCCCAGACAAAATATCATTCAATGCTTCGTAGAAAAAACATCAAGATTTTCTTAATATTCACGATCAGTGCGTTGTTGGTTGATCAAATTTCCAAGTTGGTAATTGATTACTATTTGACACCATTTGAAACACTAAATATCATCGGTTCATTTCTGCGGTTCAAACTCACATATAACCCCTATGGTGTTTTCAGCATTCCTTTTGGTCCAACTGTCCTTTATTATGTCTTTTCCGTAATCGGTGTATTGATCTTGACGTATATCGCTTTATCTTTCAAAGACAGAATTGGCGTTATTGTTTTTGGTTTTATTATCGGCGGTGCCATTGGCAATATAATCGATCGGTTAAGGTTGGATCATGTCATAGATTTTATTGACATGGGTATTGGTACTCTACGGTGGTTTACCTACAATCTCGCGGATGCCTTTATAACAGTTGGTGCCTTATTGCTCCTTATTCGGGAACTCTTTTTCAAAAAGGAGAAAAAGCAAAAGCCCAAAGAACCGGCGAACCAAAACTAACCCTTGAGCAATTTATTGTAGATTTTCTTACGGCTGAGGATTAGTTTGATGTAATTCCTCGTTTCATTATATGGGATTAAATCAATAAATACATCCATTTCGTAATTGGGGTCTTGTTTTATCCAGCGCTTTACCCGCACTGGTCCTGCATTATAGCCGGCAAGGGATAGCGGCACTGAATTGAAATCTTTGAGCAGGTTGTTGAAGTAATAACACCCAAATCTTATGGAAACTGATGGATCGTGGAGGGAATAAGACTCAACCTGCAAGTCCTTGGCAATTGCCTGTGCCGTGGCTGGGATAATTTGCATGATCCCTCGTGCATTTGCTGAGGAAACAGCGTCTGGGTCAAAAAGACTTTCTTGCCAGATCATTGCTAAACACAAACCCAAGTCAATATGCTGGTCCATAATTGTGAAGGTATAGCGGACTGGGTACATCAACTTGAAGAGCTCGTAGGGCCATTTCATGATATTTTTCTTTTTTGCTGCTTTTTTCACACGTAGACCAAAAAGGATAGAATAACGGTCAGCACCATACTGGGCACAGAGTCTACTCAGGTGAAGAAGATCTTGGGGACTCTTATCTTCGATCATATCCAGTTCCTTCATGCTGAAATTCATTTCATTCAACTTAAAGTATCTAATCGCCTTTGCTATATGCTGTGAGTCGCGATAACTGAACGAGACTGTGCTGTCTGCAAAATTACCCATCCATTTATCTAGAGGTAAGGTATCGAAGACGAGATCACTTCCATTTCTTACCAGATTGTAGTAGGACAGCGGGAACACACTTGCCAGATAATTCTTCAGATCCTCAGTTGACTGGTCCAGTCGATCGTTGATCCTTATGCGCCAATAGAGAAATCCGGGGTCTGCGCTGACTTTTAATATTGAATCTGCCTTCACTAACTTGCCGATTCTAAATAGCTGCATTGCCGCTCGGAAACGTGTGTTCTTTTCATTTATCGCCAGAAACGTCTCTACTGCCCTCAACGTGTCGCCGATATCTTCATATAAAAAAGCTTTTCTCTTGAGAGCACGTTTTGCATAATCAGATTTTTTGTTTATGATCTGCAAAGAGTCGTAGATCGCAATAGCTTTTGCATAGCTGTTGAGTTTTTCATAAACCCTTCCTCGATAGTAATATGCAGCGGTCCAATTGCTGCGTGCGAGATACTTTAAAGACAAAGAGTAACTGCTCCGGTTATAATATATTCTCCCGGTATAGTAATTGACTGCATTGTCGGCAACAGATTTTGCGAAATGTTTAAGAGCCTGGTCATAACTGCGGTGATGGTAGTAGACCATACCGAATGATTTGTGGTTGGTTTTGGTCTTGGGTTTGACCAGACCCGTGGCATAATATGCGCCGGCTGACTCAGGATACTGTTTTATTAGCTTCCAGGCTGTTTTATCGATGCTCTGCCTATTTTTTTGTTTTTCAAATGTCTTAAGGAGAATGAACTCCTGGAGACTGGGTTTTTCTAACTTGGGGAGTTCCTGGTGTACAATGCGGGTATCTTCGATATTGAGGAAAAGGTTAAACAAAAGATCCTGGTAGTCAGCGTGCAAATAGGAACTTATTGAATCAATTGATGTTAGTACGCCAAAGGCATTCTTGAAATCATCCAGATGTTGATAAGCTTTTGCGAGGTGGATTAATCGATAATCGTCAGGTTTGAACGGCTTGGTAAGCCACTGGATGGCTTTTTCGTAATTTCCAAAATAGTAAAAGGCAATGCCTTTGAGCAAACTATCCTGGGTGGTTTGAGTAAGCATGGCCCACCTTTTAGTTTTGAGCAGAATAATGTCTTTTTCGTATGGCGTCAGAGCAACTCCCCAGGCTACGCTGTCCAGCACTGCGGCGGCACGTTCGTATTCACGTTGGTCAATGTAGATACGGGTCAAGATCAATGCCCGCTCCTGCATGTGTTCAGCGCTGGTCACCGAATCTTTTAACAAAGTGTAAGCATACAGAGGTTGCTTCTGGTAATGGCATTTGGCTTCTTTGAGATAGTCTGGTTCAGTTATTTTTATGATGCCTGGTTTGGGACAAGACATAACGAGGAAGATAAGTAGCAATGTCCACTTCACAGAAAATATTCTAATCATAATAAAAATTTAGTCAAGAGGGGATTAAATGCAGTATCGTTAGTATTCGAATAGCTCTTTTTCGTCAAAGAAGAACTTTATTTCTCGTTCAGGATCTTCGTCAGGGGCTGAGGCGTGCACGGCATTTTCACCAACCGACGTGCCGTAGAGGTTACGCACCGTACCTTGAGCAGCTTTCTTTGGGTCGGTTGCACCGACGACTTCTCGGAGTTTGAGAGGTCCTTCTGGATGCTCCAGACAACAGACAACGATTGGATCGGAAGAAATGAAGTTGACGAGCCAATCGTAAAAGTCCTTACCTTTATGGATGGCATAGAACTCACCGCCCTGTTCTTTGTTGAGCCACACCATTTTCATGGCGCGGACATTGAAACCCGCGTCAATGATTTGATTGAGGATTTTACCGATTAAATTACGCCTTACCGAATCGGGCTTAATGATCAATAGTGTTTTATTCATGTTTGTTAGTATATTTAAGTTTACAGATTTGTCAACTGATACACATTAAAAACTGAATACCTTAAATGATTTTGGTAGAATGATAAATCGCTGGGTAGTAATTCTCTTCTAATATCAAATTAATATAACACCATTGACTTCTAATAAAAAATCGATAAAATTATTATAGAACATAGTGAAATACTCAAAGGAGGAATATGACTTTAACTTCAGTGGAAGAGAAGAAGTTATATAAACTGATTAAGAAAGCAGTAGTAGAAGCTTTAGATGAAAATTTGCAGAGATTAAAATTGGAACTTGTTCCTTATGTGGAAGAAGGAGAGATGGAGGAAATAAAAAAGTTATTTGGAACACCGAAAAAGTATAAAAATCAAAAATTCGTGAAGCAAGATTTATAAAGTGTGGGAATACAAATTCAGCAAACAAAATCTAAAGATTCCCCAAAATCGACTTCAATCGTAAATGTAACCTCAATCCCAAAGATTGATAGTTATTATCTTAACCCGGATTATTTATAAAATTCCAGATTTTTTCATTATTTTTTTGAAAACAAATACCATCCCACAATTTAGCTTGACATCGTTTTAGCTAAAGTTATAATTATAAATGTTGATATTATTAGAGATTCCTAGAGTAAGGGAGTTTGGATGTTAGGCAAGAAACCATTCTTAAAAATTGTTTGTCCGGTTGATCTGTGTAATCAAAACAAATCCGTGAAATCTGTGTGTTGGGGCGGCCGGGATGATAGGGGTGAAATCGTGCCTTCAGGAGTTTATTTTGCACAACTAAAAACAGGGGATGAATTCTCACCCGCCTGCCAAAGCAAAGCGGCGGGCAGGCAGATCAAGAAGCTTCTCTTAATAAAATAATTGCCAGAAATATAATAAGGGTTTGACAATCAATAGATATCGACTATAATACAATATGAATAAGAATTTGGTTCAATGTTCTTTTTTGGTCTTTTTGTGTTTGCTTCTCACCTGTACAAAAACCGATAAAGTAACTGAAATAATTGACGGTGATACTTTCAGGACACAAAATGGTGAGACTATCAGGCTTTTGGGAATTAATACACCTGAGATGGCTGATCCCGGAGCAGATATTGCAAAGGATTTTCTTTTGCTTTTGATCCTTAATGAGAATGTGCGTTTAGAAAAAGATATTACTGATAAAGACGATTATGGTAGATTATTAAGATACGTCTATGTGAATGGTAATTTTATCAATGCTGAACTTGCGAGAATGGGCTATGCAGAAACACGATTCTATCCACCAGATACATTATACAGAAAAGAACTTGAAGGTTTGGAAAAGATTGCTGTAAGAAATAGAAGGGGGTTATGGGCTTTTTCAGTATTCCAGACACCCGATACTTCAGGTATACTTGCCCGCCCAGTGCCGGAAAAAGAAATTACATATGAGATTATTTCGTGGCGCGATGCTGCACAATATTATGGTCAAACAAAAACCGTTGAGGGGAAAATTGTAGTATCTAATAATACTGGTAAGGTTTGCTTCCTTAATTTTCACAAGAATTGGAAAAAGTATTTCACGGCGGTGATTTTCTCAAGCGATTTTAATAGATTCCCTGCTCGACCAGAAGACCACTACCTCAACCGCAAAGTGCGCGTCAAAGGTTTGATAAAGGAGTATAATGGTAAACCTGAAATCATTCTCAAAAGCTCAGCGCAGATAGAAATTATTGAATAAGTTGCACAATGGGTCTCACTAGTGCTCTGTGACATTAATTTCTGTTGGGTGTCATTCCCGCCCCTGCTTTCGCAGGGGTAAACTTGTCCCCGTGAAAACGGGGAGCGGGAATCCAGAAGATTTCTTCCTGTAGATTGCCCGATCAAGTCGGGCAATGACAACATGGTGTTTTCAAGAATTTATGTCACAGAGCACTAGTATCCCTTGACTTGTTTCATGTTTTACCTATAATTACTTTTAATGAAGACTATAATGACCGAGTCAGATATAAGGCGTGCGCTGGTTCGAATCGTCCACGAAATCATCGAAAAAAATAAGGGAACCAAGAATTTAGTACTGATTGGAATAAAAAGACGCGGTGATTTCATTGCTCGCCGGCTTGCTGAACGGATAGAAAAGAACGAAGGCAAGAAAATTCCGATCGGTGCTTTAGATATTACTCTGTATCGTGATGACCTGCAGCTCGTCTCGGAAACCCCAATAATCGAAAGCACGGATATTGGTTTTGACTTGAGTAAAAAGACTATTGTCCTGGTTGATGACGTACTTTACACGGGCAGGACGATACGGGCAGCAATGGAGGAAATCTTCAATTTTGGCCGACCCAAGGTAATTCAACTCGCGGTGCTGATTGACCGTGGGCACAGGGAATTGCCTATTCAAGCTGATTTCATTGGTAAACGTGTACCAACGGCTAAGAGAGAAATAGTAGATGTTTATATCAAGGAAATGGATGAAAAGGACAGTGTTTTGATTCATTCCCACCGTAAGAAAAAAAGCACTACTGAAAAGCGTAAGTCGAAGTCCCGAATAAAGCTTAAGGCAGAACCGAGACCTAAAGTAAGACAGTTAACCATAAAAGACTTGAAAGAAGAGACGTAATGCCTGCAAGAAAGGATCTTTTGGGCTTAGAAAATCTAACGAGCCGGGAGATAATCCAATACCTTGATCTAGCGGAGAAATTTGCATCGGTTTTAAAAAGACCGATACCATTTGTACCTTCGCTCCGGGGTAAAACAATACTCACACTTTTTTTTGAACCGTCGACCCGTACCCAGATTTCATTCAGTATTGCAGCAAAGAGATTGTCAGCTGATATTGTCAATTTTTCCCAGTCAGCATCAAGCCTGACAAAAGGGGAGACAATACTTGATACTGCGAAGAACATAGAGGCAATGAAAGTAGACGGTGTTGTGGTGCGACATTCTGCACCGGGCGCAGCCAAGATACTTGCCGAGAATCTTGATGCTTTCGTGGTGAATGCAGGTGATGGAAGTCATGAGCATCCGACCCAAGCTCTATTAGACCTAATGACGATGCGGCAAGTATTTGGAAGGTTCAAAGGTCTCAAAGTGCTAATTATCGGGGATATAGAACATTCTCGTGTCGCGCGGTCAAACATCTTCGGATTAAAAACATTGGGTGCCGAGGTCGCGGTGTGCGGACCACCCACCCTAATCCCGTTAGATATTGAGGACCTTGGCGTGGATGTTTTCTATAACACTGATGATATAATTCATGATTATGATGTTGTCATGGCTTTGCGCATCCAATTGGAAAGGCAGCAGGGCGGTTTATTCCCTTCGCTGAGGGAATACCGAACACTCTACGGTTTGACCAAGGAGCGGGTTGCGCGCATGAAGCAAAAAGGTATTGTTATGCATCCAGGACCTACAAATCGTGGGGTTGAGATTGATCCAGATGTTGCCGACAGCAGCAAATCGGTTATTCTAAAACAGGTCAAGAACGGTGTTGCGATCAGGATGGCGGTTTTGTTTGTCCATGCAGGAGGGAAACTTGGCTGATATTTTGATTAAAGAAGGTAGAGTTGTCGACCCCAAGACCGACCTTGATGAAGTATTGGATGTTTTGATTCTTGGGAACAAAATTGCGAAGATCGACAAGAATATAAAGAAAGAAGGTGCAAAGAGAATTGATGCAAAGGGCAAAATTGTCGGTCCTGGTTTTTTTGACTTACATTGCCACTTGCGTGACCCTGGCCGGCCTGATGTCGAGACCATTGAAAGCGGCAGTCAAGCAGCCATTGCTGGTGGTTTTACGACTATATGCTGCATGCCAAATACATCTCCGGTAATTGATAATGAAGGGTTAGTCAATTACATTTATAAAGAGGCGGCACGGGTGAACCTATGCAGAGTATATCCTATCGCCGCGATTACAAAAGAAAGACTGGGTAAAGAGATCACCGAATTTGGCGAGTTGATAAAGGCGGGAGCAAAGGGGTTTTCTGATGACGGCGACGTTGTGGCTGATTGCAACATGTTTAGACGTGCCCTTGAATATTCCAAGGCTTTTGACGTACCAATTTTTGAACATCCAATCGACAAAGACTTAGCGAAAGATGGTCTCATGAACGAGGGGGTTATTTCAACACGCCTTGGCTTGAGTGGGTCGCCAGGGATTGCTGAGGAGGTTATCGTTGCCCGTGATTTACTTGTTGCGCGATTCACTGGCGCCAGGTTGCACCTTTGCCATATTTCAACCAAGGGTTCCGTAGATTTGATAAGAAGGGCAAAAGAAGATGGGATGGAAGTCACCTGTGAAACCTGTCCACATTATTTCTTTTTCAATGATGAATTGTTATCAGGTTTTGACACCAATTTTAAAGTGAATCCACCGATACGCAGTGAGCAAGATCGACAGGCAGTAATCGAGGGTTTGCGTGATGGAACAATTGACTGCATTGCAACCGACCATGCACCTCATTGCCAGGCAGACAAAGAGTTAGAATTCACCAATGCACCATTTGGTATGATCGGTTTTGAAACAGCCTTGCCTATGATAGTTATGGAGTTGATAAATAAACAGAAATTCAACTGGCTCCATGTTTTGGAGAAGCTGACAATTAACCCAGCTAAAGTAGTTTCGGAAAAACTTGGTGTTGTAAAAAAGAACGCAGTAGCTGATGTGGTGATCATCGATCCCAAAAAGAAATGGCGTCTTACTGCAAATGCCATACGTTCGAGATCAAAAAACACGCCGCTTCTTAACAAAGAGATGACCGGTCAAGTTGTTGCAGCTATCGTCGACGGTGAGTTGAAATATCAAAGCTCAAAGCTGAAGAATAAATAAAGTATGGGTTTCCTATGAGGTTTACTATCCAACAGGGTAAAATGAATAACGTGATTTTACCCGATTGGCTCGGCAGTGGTCATGATCTGTTTGGCACCATCCAGATCATGAAAGGAAAAAATATTACCAGAGGCTTTCTTGAAATAGATTTTGATTTCAAGTTCAGCGAAACATTTAATTACCCTATTGTATTTGCGATAAAAAGCACTAACTCCGATGTTGAAGCATATGGTGTCGCTTTCATAATTGACCGAGAAATAGATCCTGCGCAGCGGGCGATTGAAGAGAACATTATCGTTCCCAAAGTGTGTAGCAGTCTACGTCACAATGATTTTATCGAGTTCTTTGCCGATGTAATAGAGAAAGATGTGGATTTTGCCCTGTATCTGAACAAGACCCCGAAAAAATTCAGGTCCATCAAAATATTTAAGCTAACTGAACAGCAGAAAATCGTTCTTGATGAGCGGTTGGCGTTCGCAATAGCTGAAATCTTGGATAAACGCAAGGTTTAAGCTCAATCGGCCATTAGCCTGCAGGTGCGTTGAAACCTAAGTAATTCTAACTCCGAAATTACCTTTTACTATTTCACCAATAACCCTGGGTCTTAATTTTTTGAAAAAGCGCAGGTTTTTCTTATCAATGACAAGAACCATGCCAATCCCCATATTAAAAACCCGATACATCTCTTGTTCAGGGACCTTGCCCATGGTTTGAATTAACTTAAAGACTACCTGGGGGTGCCATGCCTTTTTGTTTATTATCGCCGAGCATTCTTCGGGCAGGATACGTTTTATGTTGTCGTAAAAGCCACCTCCAGTGATATGGGCTAGACCTTTAATGCATTTTAGTTTGGGTTCCAAGTCTTTTCTGTATGAACGATGGACTTTTAGGAGTTCTTCTCCAACCGTACATTTGAACTCAGGGATATATGAGGAGAAGGTATATTTTCTGAGCAGGACTTTGCGCGCCAGCGAATATCCGTTGGTGTGAAGTCCTGAAGATCTCAACCCCAGCAAAATGTCGCCAGGTCTTATCTTTGATGTATCAAGATATGCTTTCTTGCCGACTTTACCCACAACAAAACCGACAAGATCATAAATACCTTTTGGATAGAACCTTGTGAGCTTGGCAGTTTCTCCGCCGATTAAAATGATCTTCTCTCTTCGACATGCCTTGACAATACCTTTCACAATATCGATGAGGACGTTGTTTTCGAGTTCTGCAAAGCCAATGTAGTCCATGAAAAAGAGAGGTATTGCACCGGTTGTCAGGATGTCATTTATACAGTGATTCACAATATCCTGACCGATCGTATCATGTTTACCAGTGCCGCAAGCAACGAGGATTTTCGTACCCACGCTGTCAACGCTGCTCACCAGATATTCATTGTTTATTGGGTAGATACCGCCGAAAAGACCAAAGGTGGATTTGGTTCGGTCCGTGAATGTTTTTGACACCTGCTTGCCGATGCCTTTCCTTATTAAATTCAGCATGTCAATGTCAACACCAGCATCTTTATATAACATATAAGAATAATATTCACTTTTCATAATAATGCAAGTATTTATGTTGTACTGCAAGCGGTGATGTATTTGTTCTGGTATTACTTTAGGACATTATTGACAGCACTGAAATTTAAGGTTATACTGAATCATGCCAGCAAATCTTCCGCCCCAGTATTTTGAAGTAGAAAGACAGTACCGTGAAACCAAAGAGCCGCGCGAGAAATTAACGTATCTTCAACAGCTTCTTTCTATAATCCCTAAACATAAAGGAACTGAAAAACTCCAAGCCGAGTTAAAAACAAAGATATCCAAAATCAAGACAACGATTGAAAAACAGAAGAAATCCAAGGGATCAGGCGGAGCGTGGTACCAGGTTGAAAAACAGGGTGCTGGTCAGGTTGTGCTTGTGGGTCTACCAAACTGCGGTAAGTCATCGCTGCTGAATGTGCTGAGTAATGCGCATTCAGAAGTTGGGCTTTACCCGTATACAACTCAATTACCCAAAGTTGGCATGATGGAGTTCGAGAACATTAAGATCCAAATGGTCGATACGCCAGCACTCTATGAAGAGGCGCCGGCGTGGCTGTACGGACTTTATCGGAACAGTGATCTACTTCTTATCATGCTGGACATTTGCAAAGACCCAATCAATGATTTTGAGAAAATACGCAAGGCACTTAACGATAAGAATATTTTTATCACAAGACACGAATTCGGTGATGTGAAAAAGGCGCTTGTCGTATCGAACAAAGCAGATGCCGAATTTGATGAAAACGCGCGCCGTGTTTTTGTCAAAAAATATCAGGATGATTTTTCCATTATGCCGATATCAACGACCAGGTTACAGGGCATTGACATATTGAAAAAGTGGATTTTTGATAGATTGAATATTATCAGGCTATACACCAAGAAAACAGGTAAGCCGATTGTCAAAGATGATCCAGTTGTTCTTCTTAGAGGAATTACGGTGATTGATGCGGCGGAACATATTCATAAGGATTTTAAGAAGAACCTTAAATATGCACGACTCTGGAATGAAAAAGGCTATGCTGGACAACGGGTTGAGAAAAACCATGTGCTTTGTGATGAGGATGTGATTGAGTTTCATGTCTAACTCCGGTAAGAGATCAGGATATGCAACCATGTACTATACTTATGTGATTCGATGGGGTAGAGATGGATAAACACAGGGGTGAGTTAGCGATTATTGATTTTATTCGCAAGCGATTTTCTAAAAAAAGAAAGGAAATCCTAAAGGGTATCGGTGATGATGCAATGGTTTTTCGCAATGGGTTTGTAGTATCTACTGATTCATTTTTCGAAAATATTCATTTTGATCTTAAATATTTTTCTATGGATGCTGTGGGCTGGCATACAATGGCGGCAAGTCTTTCAGACCTTGCCGCAATGGGTGCTGAACCGTTGTGTGCATTGGTTTCGTTAAACCTCACAAAAAAAATCGGGCTCAGTGATATCAAAACACTTTATCAGGGGTTTGACAAACTCGGCAAAAAATATGCGTTCGATATTAGCGGCGGCGATATTGTTCAGAGCCCGGGATTTGGTTTGACAATCACGGTCATTGGAAGAGCAAGAAAGCCCTTGATGCGTTCAGGAGCCCAGCCTGGTCAGGCGCTCTTTGTGACGAATTTCCTTGGGCTTGCCGAGGTTGGTCGCGCGGTACTCGATAAAGGCCTGCCGCGCAAACAATACCCGGCAGCGGTCAATAAGCATTTGTATCCTGAACCGCGCATAAGAGAATCCGGATTGTTAAAGAAATACGCCAAAGCTTGCATTGATATTTCAGATGGTTTGTCAACTGACGCCAATCATCTTGCGGCTGAGAGTAAGGTGAAGATAGTGCTTGATACAGAACATGTGCCAATCCATTCAGAAGTCGGTAAGTTCTGTGCTATGAAAGGGATTGAACCCCTGAATTTTATTCTGGCTTCAGGTGAGGATTTTGAATTGCTTTTCACGACACGTTATCTGCCAAAGATATCTGGCGTCAAGGTTTTTAGGATCGGCGAAATCATAAAAGGCAGTGGTTTGTTTGTATCATTCAGAGGGAAACAAAGACGCATTAGCCCAACCGGTTATGAACATCTACATTGAGTTTATCCCGTTGAAAAATATTGTCCTTCAACGTGTGCGATGCTGAAGAATAAATAAAGCATGGGTTTGCTACGGGGTAAATACTAAACTCTAATATCTAAATTCTAAACAAATTCAAAATTCGAATCTCAAAACAGATAAGAATAAAGGGATTCTGTCAAAACCATTGACAAGCTGATTATCTTATCTACAATAATCCAGGAGGAAAGATGAACAAAAGATTTTATTTACCCTTGTGTTTTTTGGGCGTGCTGCTCGGCGTCAGTTTCTGCTTTGCCTATCTTTATGACTATGAACCGAGAATGCTCAGTGAGAACCTGCGCCTTGCCGGGATCGGCAATCTTGATCTTGTAATAATCGAGCGCATCAATGAAATCAATGCCTATGATTTTGGCGAATCGCCAGCTGGTGCGATCAGTGATAATAAAGGTCAATCCGAGATATGTATCCCTTTTCTCTATGGCTTTACAGTCTTTGGTGATACAGCATATAAGCGGGAATGGCACGCTGCTGCAGGAGCGATTAGCAGCATTTTCAAACCTGGAGAAAGAATCGCCTTAGGTGGGTTATTCTCAAAGGCAAAAGCAGTTGAAGAATCAGAATTCTATATGCCGACGTCGAAATCAGAACGTGATGTAATGCGCTATTCTTTGATGGCAAGCTGG
The DNA here is from genome assembly GCA_030602565.1 of Candidatus Stahliibacteriota bacterium. Taxonomy (GTDB): domain Bacteria; phylum Hydrothermota; class Tepidihabitantia; order SM23-42; family SM23-42; genus JAUVZL01. The sequence goes on along the minus strand of JAUVZL010000010.1, from coordinate 41,908 downwards.
AATGTTGTATCAAGGTTGAGCATTGGTTTTCGCGGCGCGTACCACAAGTTGACCCAAGAAGACAGCAGCTTTTATGGCACATACCTTGATGTGACTAAAGTGACTTGTTACGAACCAGGTCTGTTAATCAGTTCTGGTTCAGGAAATTGGCAGGGTGGGTTCGACTACAAGTATAAGAAATACAGTAGAGAGTATGGTGATACTGTAACACATGAATTTGCAATACCGATTATACATTCTTCTTCAAATCTTGACGTGGGTATCAGAGCTACACTTGGGACAATCCCTGATAGCGGTCTACTAAAATCTGTAAATATGAGATCGATCTATAAATTACCGTTTGGAAATAAACATGTGAACTTTGGTTTTCAACTTGGTTATGTCTCACCCCATATAATGGACGATTTCCATTATGGGTATATTCCTGGACACCAGACAGATATGGGTTTTGGCATGGCTTATTTGAACGAGGGTTTTGGATTACTGGGCATCCAGTATAAGAAAGAGATATCGACATACACTGGATTTAACACTCCTTTCTCAATCCACGAAAATTGCCTTGGTATTGGAACAGAAATACGTCTGATTAAAATAGTGCCAGTGCGTTTTGGCTATACGAATATCAATTATGATTATGGCTATGGCGGTACTGGTTACTATGACGTAATTACATGGGGTCTCGGTATTCAGTTTCCAGGTATAGGTCTTAAGGTGGATTTTGCACACAATCTCTATATCTATAAACGCGGTTATTATGGCGATGAGACAGACTATGACCATGCCTTTGGCTTGGCTGGTTATTTTGATTTCTAAAGGACTCTTGACAAATCGGTGTAATTGTTTATAATGTTTTTATGGGGGCGATCGGTCTTGACGAGACGATTGAAATGAAAAAGGGCATACCGAGGGTTCTGGCCACCTCGTTAATCCGACCTGAGAAAAAAACATCCTGAATACGGATATGCTCTAGCTGCATAATAATTGCAGCTACGTCTGCCTGGGTGGTCAGCCCAGCTCAGGGTCAGGCGTCATATAGGGCTGAAACCTGTCAATGCTCGCCTTATGGATTGATAGGGTAGTTGAAAAGGCTATCTCTTGCAGACCTGTCTCTTGGTGACGCATGAGGAGAAACATAAAGAGACTAAGTATGTAGTCCTTTTCATCGAAGCGTTTCGGACGCGGGTTCAATTCCCGCCGCCTCCACCAACCCAGCCCTTTTACAAAAGGGCGGGGTTGAGTGTCCTGTAATGGAGCGAAGGGCGATAACGTAGGTATCGGAGTAACGGGTGTATCAGAGTACAGCATAAGGAGTGGTGCGCAAACTGTAGTGCGTCCCAATGGAATAGCTAACGCATTCCACGGGATAGATAGAGCGTAAGGAAAACATGTAGTAACGGTTTAAACGGTCGAAACGATATTAACGCTCTAAACGGTTTCAATGACTTAATAACTCTTGTTGTTCTGGAAAACTCGGTGTGTAGTTGCCTGATTCATCAGGCTGCTCAATGAATTGAGCGACTACAGTAGTAAGTGGTCCAATGAATTGGACAACTACAAAAGTGTAGTTACCTGATTTATCAGGTGGTTCAAGGATTTTTGCTGTAATCAGTTGGAGGAAGCGAATGTTAGTATTATTATGTGTTTTTGCAGGTTCACCAATTATCATCACTGAAGTAATGTCCAATGTCAAAGGTTCAGAACAGACCTGTGGAGATAGAAATGAGTATATTGAGATTTATAATCTGAGTTCGGATACGATTGATTTATCAGATTATTTGATCTATGACTTTGATGTCAGCCCGGATGAGATCTATCCGTGGGAAGATGATGCAATTCTCATAAAATACCCGGGTTTAAGGATTCATTCTACACTCCTTTATCCTCATTCGTATGGACTGGTGCTTGACCGTGAATATACGAGTCATGATACAACCGGCGGTAATGTTCAACCCTATGATTTCCCTGATTCAACACTGATCCTTACTACTGATGATACAACGATCGGTAATGGACTTCAGACATCAGATCCTTTGATTATTTTTTCAGTCCTTCATGCCTGTACGACATCCTTTGGAACCCCATACGACACTTTAGACTATTTCCCCTCTGACCCAGGCGATGGCATATCCTGGGAACGCATAGAATTATTATTGCCTGATACTGTTACTAACTGGCATGTATGTATAGATTCAACCGGAGGTACTCCAGGCAGCGAAAACAGCACGACTAATGCCTTTGATCTTGCGATTGAATCACAGTCTATTGTTTTCACTCCAGCAGTTTTAAAGACTGGAGAAGATGTCCGCATCGAAGTGAGAATCAAGAACTATGGTCTCAGGGAGACTGATGATTATTCACTTGTAGTGTTTGATGACCAGAACAATGATAGCATCTTGAATTTGGATGAATTGATAGCTCAAATAAGCGGACTCCTTGTATTTCCCTCAGACAGTGTTTCTATTGGCTATACCTATGAACACCCAGAACAAGGAGTACATGTACTCGGTTTTCAAGTTAACTTCCAAAGTGACAGAGACCTGACAAATAATATGGCGTTCAAAGAACTCAGGGTCGTGGGTGAAATCGGTGAATTGGCACTTTCTCCAGCTATTTTCACACCGAATAATGATGGTTTCGAAGACAATCTACAGATTGATTACCGGCTCCCAGATGCTGGTGGCTTGCTGAATATTGCGATTTTTGACAGCCGCGGTAAATTAGTACAGTTTCTTTGCAAAAAAGAGTTATGTCCGCTATCGTCCGGAACTACTTATTGGAATGGCAAGACAGGGGGAAAAGATTTGCCAACAGGTTTGTATATTGTCTATCTGGAATATTGTTATCAGAACAAGGTGACCAAGGCGAAAAAGACCGCTATTTTGGCGAGATAAATACAGATCGTTTATGGTTAATCGGTTGTCCCGCCGGGGGCGAGGATTCTCGGGGACGGAACGAAAAGCGATTCGTATATCGTTTGCCACTTGGTAATAGGTAAGTTTTTCCTAAAAATTGGAGTAGCGAGACTTGTCTCGCACCAAAACAGCGCAGAACAAGTTCTGCTACTCCGCTTGTCTGTTTGTTTTTTGTTTATTGAAGAGCGATTTAGGAAAAACTAAACTATTACGCCATTTAAACCAATGAAGCTTCGATTCATTATCTCTGGATTATCCAATCAAGTTGGATAATGACAAAACGAAGAGGTCATTACCCGACTCCCCCTTATGCCTGTCGAAGATATTGAGTTTATTGAAATACCCCGTAAAACAAAGTTGTACGGGGTCATTCCCTGGTTTGACCCCTCTGTCATTACCCGACTCGATCGGGTAATCCAGAAATCAACTCTTTCCTTTTTCCCTTGACCATGTTGACTTTTCGCTATTTTAGGATATAATTACCTCATGTTTAAAAAGACCCCTTTTTACGAAATGCATGTGAAAAATGGTGGTAGGATTGTTGAATTCGCTGGATTCTTAATGCCTGTTCAATTCGAAGGTATTATCCCAGAGCACCGCACTGTGCGCACCGGTGTAGGCGTCTTTGATGTGTCTCACATGGGCGAGATCGAGATTTTGGGCAAAGACCGGTTAAAATTCGTGAATTATTTAACAACTAATGATGCATCAAAGCTCGAACTGAACCAGATACAGTATTCAACTATGCTATACCCTGATGCCGGTATTGTTGACGATCTTCTGGTATATAACCTCAAAGACCGAATTTTATTGGTCGTAAATGCAGCGAATACAGATAAAGATTATCAATGGATTGTCGACAACAAGAAATATGATATCGATATTAAGAATACGAGCAATGATATTGGTCAGTTAGCAATTCAGGGACCAAAGGCTGAGCTGGTCATGCAGAAACTCTTTGATCTAGACCTTTCAACATTGAGGTATTATTGGGCAACTGAGGTAAAAATGAAAGATATCCCAGTACTTCTTTCACGTACCGGATATACTGGTGAAGACGGTTTTGAAGTGTACGTGGACAAGAAATACGCTGCACAATGTTGGCAAATGATATTTGATGCAGGAGCAGAGCACAATATTAAACCAATCGGCCTTGGCGCCAGGGATACGTTGCGTTTTGAAATGAAATACTGTCTTTATGGTAATGATATAGACAAAACAACCAACCCTTTAGAAGCAGGGTTAGGCTGGGTGGTTAAATTTGACACAGGCGATTTTATTGGCCGGGATAGTCTGTTAAAGATTAAAGAAGCCGGAATCAAACGAAAACTTATTGGTTTTGAAGTGATCGGCAAAGGCATTCCAAGACCCCATCAAGAGATTCATGCTGAAGATGGAAAGATCGGATTCGTGACTTCAGGGACCTTTTCTCCATCAATGAATAAGGGGATGGGCATTGGCTATGTTGAGAAACCTCATAACAAAGTAGGCACAAGAATCAAAGTTATAGGTAAGACCCCGGTAGATGCCGAAATTATCAAAGGTCCATTCTACAAACAAGGCAGTCGCCAATGATAGATGGGGAGATAAAGAGATACGGAGAAACGGGGATAAAGAGAAAGGAGGTAAAATGGCAAACATAATAGAAGGGGTGAAATATACAAAGGAACATGAGTGGGTTAAAATAGAAGGTGATACAGCACTTGAAGGCCTTACTGATTATGCGCAGTCAGAGTTGTCTGATATTGTTATGATTGAACCACCAGAAGTCGGTAGAAAAGTGAACGCGGGTGAACCGGTTGGGACAATAGAAGCAGTCAAAGCAGTGAGCGACCTATATGCTGGCCTTACTGGTGAAATTATCGAAATAAATGAAAAGGTAGTCAGTGATCCTTCTATCATTAACAAAGATCCATATGGTGAGGGATGGCTTTTCAAAATAAAGATTGATGATCCAAAGCAGGCTGAGACTCTATTAACACCTGAGCAGTACAAAGAATTGATTGCAAAACACTAATGCATTATTTGCCACTCACCCCCCAGGACGAGAAGGATATTCTAACCAGGCTCGGAGTATCTTCTTTTTCGGATTTGCTCGACCAAATTATTCCAAAGGATCTGCAGCATCAAGGGCAATGTGGCTTGCCCGATGCGGTGAGCGAATGTGGTGTTAGAAAAATCTTGAAGGAATTAGCAAATCAGAACTACAATAGCAGTGAGTACGTTTCATTCTTGGGCGCGGGTGTTTATGATCACTACATCCCTGCGATCATCGATAGTTTGCTGTTGCGCAGTGAATTTTACACTGCTTACACGCCTTATCAGGCAGAAGTATCACAAGGAACCTTGCAGAGCATATTCGAATATCAAAGCGTGGTGTGCGAACTTACGGGTATGGATATCGCCAATGCCTCGATGTATGATGGTGGGTCAGGGTTGGCTGAAGCATGCCACATGGCATGTGCTATCACTAGAAAAAACAAGGTGATCCTCGCTGATCTTATACATCCATTTTACCAAAAAATAACACATACATACACGCAAGAATGCGGCGTGGAGATACTAGGTTGTTCTTCAAAAGATGGCTTGATTGACATGAAAAGCCTTGAAGAGCTTATTGACGATAAAACCAGTTGTGTTTGTATTCAGCACCCTAATTTCTATGGTTTCCTTGAGAACATAGCAGAGATAGAGCAGATAGTGCACAAACATGGAGCCCTGTTGATCGCCGTTATTGATCCTGTTTCTTTGGGTGTGGTAGTACCGCCTGGTGAGTACAATGCAGATATCGCAGTTGGTGAAGGTCAGGCATTGGGGATTGCTCAGGGCTTTGGTGGTCCTCTTTTGGGGATTTTTGCTTCCCGACAGAAATACATACGGTTATTGCCCGGTCGTATTGTTGCTGAGACAACTGATGTCGATGGTAAGCGTGGCTATGTATTGACTTTACAGACGCGTGAGCAGCATATCCGGCGGGAAAAAGCGACTTCCAACATCTGTACAAACGAAGCATTATGCGCATTGAGTTCTTTGATTTATTTATGCAGCCTTGGTAAGCAAGGTATTATAGATATTGGTAATCTATGCGTATCAAAAAGCCACTACTTATTCAATAGAATAAAGGAATTGAAAGGTATCAAACCAGCTTTTGAGCAAGAGTTCTTTAAGGAGTTCGTCGTCGAAACTGATAAACCAGCCAATCAAATATTAGATTCGCTTCTTCAGTACAAAATATTTGGCGGTGTACCTTTGTCGATTTTTGATAAGAACCTAAAAAATCAGTTCTTGATTTCGGTTACTGAAAAAAGAACCAAAAACGAAATTGATGAATATATTGATGCCCTTTCCACAATTTTATAATAATACTGTCTTCCATAATACCTAATCTGTGTTATCTGCGTCTTTTATCTGTGTCTTTTGTGTTATATTTTCGTCTGTGAAATCTGTGTTATGAAATTGCTATTTATTGGAGACATTGTTGGTAGCCCGGGTAGAAACAGGGTTTGTGCAAACCTTCCGGAATTGCTGAAAAAAGAAGATATTTTTTTCTCTATTGCTCAAGGCGAAAATATTGCAGGTGGGATTGGCATTACGGAAGAAACAGCCAGGCAATTATTTGAGGCTGGGATTGATTGTATAACTACAGGTAATCATGTTTGGAAGCATAAAGCGATTTATGATTACCTCAAGCAGGAGAAGCGAGTTTTGCGTCCAGCCAATTACCCTGAAGGCGTACCTGGTTCAGGGTTTGCAGTCTATGAAAAACAAGCTATTAAAATTGGCGTAGTGAATCTGGAAGGGCGAGTGTTTATGTTATCCAAAAGAGATCCATTCAAAATAGGTCGAAGTATTGCTGAGGCGATGCGCAAGGAGACCTGTAATATCTTTGTTGATTTTCACGCCGAGGCAACAAGTGAAAAAAGGGCGCTGGGGTTCTATTTATCAGACTACGTTACTGCATGTGTTGGAACCCATACCCATGTACAGACCGCTGATGAACAGGTCATTAATAACCGGGCTGCATATATTACTGATGTCGGAATGGTTGGCGCGCGAGATTCTGTGATCGGTGTCAAAAAAGAAGAAGTCATTGATCATTTCTTGCTTTCCATACCCCACAAATTCGAGGTGGGAAAGGGCAGTATTATTGCCAACTGCGTGATCATTGATTTTGATGTGAGGACAGGACAAGCCAAATCCATAGTACGTTACAATTTTTGACACTAACTTATGAAGTTCTCGACTACGCTCGAACCGTAACTTATTATTCTTCGAGCGAGTCTGTCTCGAGTTTATCGAGAGACGAAGCGAGTCGAGAAGTTCTTCAATGTATGTTCTCGACAAAGCTCGAACAGTAAAATTCCATAGTGTATGTTTTCGACAAGGCTCGAACCGTAAAATTCCATTCTTCGAAGTTAGTACTTATCGTATGAGATTATTTCTTTAGGGGCTTTTCTTCCCCGGTCTTTTGGTTCTTCTGCTGGATACCCAATCGGTGTGAGTGCCATAACCCTGACATCTTCAGGAACCTGCAGAATGTTCTTGACGTCCTGTTCAACAAACGCACCAATCCAGCATGTGCCGAGCCCTTCATTTGCCGCGGCAAGGATCATGTGGTCAAGGGCAATTGCTAGATCAACTGGACCTGAGTTCATATACCCACCCATATGTCCCCAGGCGATTTTCTCAAGGATACAACCGACAAGTATGACATCAGCATCAGCCATCCAGAGCTGACCGCGGCTTGCTTCAGCAACTTTTTTCTTGATTTCCGGGTCTTTTATAACTATAAAACGCCATGGTTGGATATTCTTAGCCGAAGGTGCAATCCGACCAGCCTCGAGGATTCTATCCAATACCTCCTCAGGTATTGGGTCTGATTTGTACTTTCTGACACTCTTTCTTTTCTTGATTGCATCATAAAAATCCATTGCTTCACTCCTTTCATCCCTTCGGGATGTCGATTACAGTGATACAGATACTGAGGAGAACATGAAATAGTTCTCATATCATCCACGATATGATGTAGTTGCCTCTACCTGAGGCAGACAGGTGATTTATCAGGCTTTGTCCAATAAATTTGACAACTACAATTATTAATGCCCAATTCCTACAGTTCCTATATCCATTACCCAAAATGAGAACTATTTCATGTTCTCCGTAATAAATGATTACAGAGATACTACGAAACGCTGAATTCTGTTTCACATATACCTCTCCCCTCAAGGAGAGTCAATCATCCCACAATTTCTTCTCCCCTTAAGGGGAGAAGATAAAGCCTGCCCTGAACTTGTTTCAGGGGTGAGGGGTGAATAATAATGATTCAACAGCCTAACATTAATGATATCCCGTTACTCACTTCGTTCGAACGGGGTCCTCAATTTTGCATTAATGATATCCCGTTACTCACTTCGTTCGAACGGGGTCCTCAATTTTGCAGCCAAATTCTAAATTTGGGCAAAATTGGGACACGCCCGGCGCGACTCGAACGCGCAACCTGCGGAACCGGAATCCGCCGTTCTATCCAATTGAACTACGGGCGTACACACAGCAGATATCAGATACTGGTGAACAGAGTTTTTTACAGAAACCAAGTACCTGATACCCAGAAACTGTCTTTTGTATTATAAAGGATTTTTAGTTTAAGTCAATAAATTACCAAAACTCATAGCGTATTTCGAAGTTTTGAAGATGTGAGGCTCAGAACCCCTGAACTTCTTAACCTCGCAACTTCTTAAGTTCATCTTTTCCTACGGTCTTATTGTACTTGACAGAGAAAGAAAAATAAATATTATTATATAAAAGGTTCTAAAAAATGGAGGTTTGTTTATGAAATGGATTTTAATTGCTTTAGTAATAGTCATTATAATATGGTTAGTATCGGTGTTGCTTCAGAAGAAAGAAAAGAAATCAAGGGAAGCATTGATCCAGCAACATCAAGAAGAGAAGAAAAAAGAAGAAGAAGCACAAGATAAAAGTCCGTTCAAAGAGTGATAATAGCGTACTTGGCAGCAGAAATAAATTTGAGGGTGGTGTCTTATTGTATTATAGACGCAATGAATTTGTCGACAATTTCTTCATCGAGTTGAAAACCCTTTATTTTGTTTAATTCATCGATCGCACTTTCCTTGGTTTTTGCACTGCGATACGGCCTTTCTGAACGCATTGCATCATAGGTATCAGCAACAGCGAGTATCCTTGTTAACAAAGGGATTTGCTCTCTTGCCACACCATCTGGATAGCCCTTACCGTCGATTCTTTCATGATGAGCGTAAATAATATCAAGGATTCCTTTGAACTCGCTGACCGTACTCAGTATCTTCTTGCCAATTACTGGATGTCTCAGGATGTGCTCACGTTCTTTTTTTGTTAGTGGTTTCTTTTTATTTAATATTCCATCAGGTATACTGATTTTTCCAATATCATGGAGCAAACAAGCTTGCTTAAGAAGCTCTATTTCACGCTCAGGGATATCCAAGATATTGGCGATTCTAACCGCATAGTCCATTACGCGCAGAGAATGCCCAGCCGTGTAGTGGTCCTTGGCATCCAATGTTTTAGCAATAAGTTGCACAAATTCTACAAAGTCGCGAGTCGATTTGGCAGTTAGCCTTTCGACCTCTTGGCGTGTTTTCGTCAAATTGGTAAATACCCAGGAGTATTGGGATAGAAATACCCAGGCAGAGCTAACAGCAATTATGAACAAACCCAGAACGAATGGACTCCTAAAACCAGGGATCAGAGGTTTCTTGAGCAGTATACCAGCGACATCTGTTGCTGAGAGCGTGAGACCAAGAGCCATGCCAGCGATGAGCGGGGTTTGGTTCAGCTGTTTCATTTTGGTTTTTCCTGTTAGCATGGCTTTCACAAAATAACCCCCAGTGATTAGTAACAACAGAGCAATGAAGAATGGATAAAGGGGTCCTTTTTCTGCTTGCACTACATTGAAATACCTGACCGGCTGATTTGTAAGAACAAGGTCAGTTAAACTGATGAATGCAATGCACGCAAGTACGACGATTCCGAGCATGTATTTGGTTTTCTTGTGTAGTTGTTCCTTGAGAAGGCTTGACGTAAACAAGGGAAAGGTATAGATAAACCCGAAGACTGAGATGTAACACATCTTACTCCAGAAGATAGCTTGACTTGGTCCTGAGTTGAGCTCAAGGTGGAATTCACTGTGCAAAGCCATGGAACAACATAGAAAAAAGAAGGCTGCATTGAAGAAATTCGTGTTGCTGTGGCTTTTACAATACAGGTAAACAAGACCCACAGTCAGAAGTGCAATAGACGAGGCGAAAATCATGGTAAGCTCGCTATAAAACATAATTAATGAACAATACCCCATTTTTTGTTGGTGTCAAGTTATTATTCTGAAGAGCTCGAAAATTGGTTTTTCAGAAAGGAACTTCTCGACTCGCTTCGTCTCTCGATAAACTCGAGACAGACTCGTTCGAAGGATAAAATACTACTGTTCGAGCTTGCCCCGTGAAATACGACACTATATATTCGCAGCAGATCATTTTTTTTGTTTAAAACCGTATCTTTTCATACTACAAATACGTTACTATTATTTCACAGGGCTTGTCGAGAACATACATTGAGGAACTTCTCGACTCCCCCGCACTTTTGTAAAAGTGCGGGGTCGCTCGAAGAGAAATCAGGTGATTCTTAGTTCCAAGTATTTTGTATATTTCTCTCCCCTTCACCGTTTCTCCCTGATGCTTCTTTTCCCGCTCGTAGTGCCGTAACCGTTCACGTTAGTGAACCATAACCGTTGCGAAGCTACCAGTCCCGCTCGGCAGTGCCATTTCCCTTTATCTTTAGGCATTTAGGCATTTTGGATTTTTAGGCATTTGTTTATTTCTAACGGGGCTTGTCGAGAACTTCCCTTAATATGGTTTGACTTTTCGCCACGGTTATCTATAATAAAAGGTATGATCTCATTGTCTAACAAGGTGAAGATTATCCCAATAGAGCAGTCCTTTCTCCGTGTCTTGGCGCAATACTTCTACAAACAGTATCAAGCTGATTTCCCTGATCTTTCAGATATCCTGGTGGTTTTTCCTACGCAGCGCAATAAATTGTATTTTCGGAGGAACTTACTTGAGGTTTCAAAAACCTCGGGTATGGTTCCGCCAACCATGAGAACAATAGCAGAACTGGTTGACAAAATCCACGAGGATTTGGGTGGCAAAAAAGGATTGATGCTCAATGTGGTTGAACGTAACTTCCTCTTGAGGGACGTTGTAGAATCCATGAAGGTTGAATATTGGCACGACTTACCTTTTCTGAAATTTGTGGCGATTGGCAAGCGGTTACTTCATTTATTTGATGAATTATCAAAAGAGGGTATAACCCTTGAGCATGTGGAGGAACTTGTGCGCCTGGGGCACTACCCTGAGAGGTTTGTAAAACATGAACTGTCCATAATAAAAAATATTTTTGATGAATATCGAAGAACCCTTGTTAATGTAGGCTATCAAGACAGTATTGATAAGTCTGAACTTGTTCTCAACCACTTCACCACTTCGCTGCTAAAGCCTTTCAAACATATTTTCATTACTGGTCTTGTCGCGACGACACATTTGGAAACTCTGTTGATTCAAAGGATTTTGCAAGATCTGGATGCTGAATTAATTCTCCATTCGAGCTCAAAACATCTAATGCAAGCGAATGATCCGACTGATCCCTTTTACTTACACGCCAAAATGTTGAAAAGGATTGGTGTAAATCAGGGCGACAACATTGCGGTCATTGGTCATGAAAACCCTCAGCTGCCGGTAATCCATATTACGCGGACCGAATCTATGTTTCAACAAACACTCCAGATCAAAGAAGTTCTAAACAAGGTGCGAGGTCGCTACGAGCCCCATCGCATCGCAGTTATCCTAACCGACGAGAAAAGTGTGTTTCCAATAATTGAGATCCTGAAGTCCTCAGGACTCGCGTACAATTTGTCAACCGGGTTGCCCATGACTCAATCACTGCTCTATACTTTTCTCGATCAATTATTGGATGTTGTTGAAAGCGGTTTCCATTACAAGGAGTTTTTCATTTTTATCAAGCATCCGTTAGTCAAGAACGCAGTAATTGAAGAGAAGGCATTGCGATCTTCAGTGTACACACTACTGCAGACAATGATCAAGAAACGTTTGAATTATTTTAGCTTCGAGGAGCACGCAGACGGTGCGTTCGAAAAACTTGCCGGGTTATTGAAAAACTGTTTTGATACAGTAACACGCAGTGTATCCCTAAATCAATACATCCTGAGCCTACTTGAGATGCTAAACCAGGTGCTTCTGTATAACAAAGAACTTATGAAGACTGGTTCTGATGGTATCGGTGATTTCTCGGACCGTCTAAATGACTTAGCTAAGTTGCGTATCGCTGGTGATCATATTGACCCCGGCACCAAAATGTTGCGGTTTATTCTTGATGTCTTAAAAGATGCGTCGTTTAAAACCAGGGGTGATCCTATGAGAGGTGTTCAGGTAATCGGTTTACTCGAAGCAAGGAACCTCGACTTTGACTGCATTATCATCCCCTCGATGAACGAAGGGGTTTTCCCGAAACGGAGTGAAAAGGATTTGTTTATAAATCAGCAGGTGCGTAAGGAAATTGGTCTTCCTTATGATAAGGAACGCGAGAGCCTCTTTCATTACTATTTTACGGAGATGATAAACAGTAAGAAAGAAGTGTTCCTATCGTACATTGAAGAGGAGAAAAGAGACATCCGTTCACGCTTTATTGATTTTCAGATTGACAAAGGGGCAGTGCTTACTGATGCCAGGATAGCGCTGGGGAGCACGACGTGCAGTTTACCAATGCGGGCGGTGAAAAAGAGCAGCGATCTTTTTAAAAGGCTCATCCGTAAACTATCAACGCGAGGGCTCAGTCCGACTAACCTCAAAGACTTTCGTGAGTGTCCATACCGTTTCTACCTAAAATATGTGCTCCGCGTAGCTGAACCCGGTACGATTGTTGAAGAAGCCGGCCCTAAGGAATGGGGGACTGTTATTCACAAAGCGCTCCGTGACTTTTATAAATATGATCTTCCAGGTGGTATAGTAAAAGAAGACATCGCGGTGATGCAGCCAAAACTATATCAAAGACTGAACAAGGCGTTGAGGGATGAATTGGCAATGCGTCCAAAGATGATAAATTTTTTGGACCTTGAGCTTTATAAGAAACGAATGGACAAATTCCTAAATAAGGAGATCGAAAGATCAAAATCAGGTTTCAAGGTGGTCACCAGTGAAATTGAGAAGCGGGTCGAATATTTCTTACAAATAAGTAATGTTAAGGTGAAACTATATGGATACCCTGACCGAATTGAAATCCTCAATGACCGACATTATGTTCTCGACTATAAGTCAACCACACCATTGAGAACGAAGTACGAATTGGGCGATGACTTCGTGGAGTTTCAATTGCCCTTGTATGGTATGATTGTTGCTGAGGGCGATTTCACGAGTATCAGAGGTTTGGCATACTATGAAATATCAAAAGATGTCAAAATTACCCCCATTGTTGAGGAAAAAGATATTGTCGAATACCTGAAGGATTTCAAGACGAAGATTTTACTACCAATGCTTGAGGAACTTTTGTCGGCAGATATTGCATTTTATCAGGCTCGTGCGAAAACCGCATGCAAATATTGCGCTTTTACCCATCTCTGTGGAGTAAAAAGTGTTTAGGAAAATAGAGCATACTGCTTTGATGTCATCGGCTGGCGCCGGCAAGACGCGTGCCCTGACTAAACGGTTTCTTTATCTGTATCTACATCAAGCAAATTACCCACTCAAGTCATTATATGGCATTACCTTTACAAATGAGGCAGCGTTTGAAATGAAGACGCGGGTATTAGATTATCTTGACCTTCTTATTGCCGGAACATCCAATGACAAAGCAAACTTGGAAATAATTGAGTACTTCAACGAGCATTTTTCAAACGTAAAAGAGCGAGCAAAAAAGAAGAAAAATCACCTGCTCAATAACCTTGCCGAATTCAATATCTACACATTTCACAGTCTTTTTGCCTCTTTCCTTTCGAGCATTCCATTTGCCGCTGGTGTTTTACCAGGTTATAAGATAATAGATGATGCGTATGAATTAGTGATTTATGAATCGGTCCTGGATAAATTCCTTGAGGCAAGCGGTCGCGAGCAAGGTCGATTTAAATTGATGACAGAATTCGTTGTGCAAAAAGAGACTAGAGCGAAGGCAAGCGTGAAAGACATTTACTGGAGCATAACCCCGTGGTTTGATTTCCTTGGTGACTTAGTGGGTGGTGAACAAGACATCAGGGTCAGGGTCAAGGCAAAGAAAGATGAGTTTGTCGAATCCCTTCACCGACTTGTCTCATTAATTCGCACATATGAAAAAGCAGGGTACACCAAGAGTGGTGCGTACATGAATAAAAACCTCGTTGGATTCTGTAAAGCGATAGATCGATACCTTGAGTCGAAGAATTTTAAGACCCTGGAAGAGTCTGCGTACACGAAATCTATTTTGCGTTGTGATTTAGATGGGAAAAGCTATCTTGCAAAATTCGCGGATAATCTGGGTACGAAAAAAGACGACTTTAAGAAACTTTTGAAAGTGGTATCTTCTTGCACGGACGATTATTTACGGCTGCTCTCTGATCAACAGATAGTAGTTCATCTCAAGCCAATCCTGGAAATCCATAATTTATTCCAGGCGGAAAAGCGATCAAGGAATTTCGTGAGTTTTGATGACATCGAGTCGCTGACCCTACGTGCCCTGGAGGTCAGTCCTGATATAGATTATTTATACTTCAAGATTGGTGCGGAAATAGCCCATTTGATGATTGATGAATTCCAGGACACTAGTTATCGTCAACTTAAAATAATCGCTCCTTTAATCAATGAGATTGTGTCACTTGATCCGGCCGAAAAAAGTCTTTTCTATGTGGGCGATCCAAAACAAGCTATATTTCGGTGGCGCGGTGGAGCCTCAGAACTCTTCGACGTGCTGCTCAAGCAATACCCAGAAAAGATTGTGCGCAAGGAATTAACGACAAATTATCGCAGCAAGGCCGAGGTTATTGATTTCGTAAACACGGTCCTCGAAAAAGATGACAAGGCGGAACCGGGTAATACTGGCGGATGGGTGAGGGTTGAGAATATCGGAGAGTTTACTGGGATGGATCAAGGGCGGCAAGAGATAATTGAGCGGACCTGTTCGATTATTAAGGAACTCCACGATAATTTTGGTTATGAATACTCTGATCTTGCAATACTTGTATACACCAACAAGTTCGGCGTTGCGGTTGCTGAAGGTCTTTCAAAAGCGGGTATGCCCCATGTGAGCCGATCTAAATGTGATATCTTGAGCAATACAGACGTGAGGATCATCGTGAAACTTCTTCAATTCCTTGATGATCCGGAAAACGATTTTGCCTTGCTCCATGTTCTTCTGTCACCATTTTTTGGCCTGGATGAGGAGGTTTTACGACGTTTGATGTATCGCGGAAAAACCCTTTTTCTTGGTCTCCATAATAGCCACCCTGGTTGGCTGGCGACAAAGAAATTGGAGAAGTTGCTTGCGCTGGTTCATTTTGCAAACCCTTATGATTTGATTTTTAACATATACCAGGAGTTGAAGATAGAAATTACGTACGCACTTGCTACCCTTTTGGATGTGGCATTGGATTATACGATCGAGGACTTTGGTCATCTAAGCTCTTTTCTTGATTGGCTCAGCGATGTCGGTGAGACTATTCAGGTAAAAGAAATGCATCCTGAAGGCGTACAGATCCTTACGGTTCACAAGGCAAAGGGTTTGGAATTTGAGGTTGTTTTGTTGCCGGAAACGAACCGAGCTATTAGAATAGGTGAAGATGAACAGTTGCTGTTTTCATACAAAGCAAACGGTGTTGAACCTGAGAAAATATACTGGCGGAGTTATGGTAAGTATCTGCAGGGTTTGAAAGAGGCTGAACAGGACCGCTTACAAATGGACGAGCTGAATTTGCTTTACGTGGCTTTGACGCGTGCAAAAAATGGCATCCATGTATTGGGGTTTAAACACCGAAAAAGAGGGTTGGGGTTTTGGTTTGGTAGGATCGCTGAGAAAGTTGGGGGGTCGACGTACTCAAGGGGTGAGATAACTAAAAAGAAAGAAATTAAACCGGTGGTAACCAAAACTGAAAAGTATGGCGCTATTACGCGCGAAAGTTCACTCTTAAAAGAAGAGCGTTCATTGTATTCACCTACGGAGCGAGGGCTCGAGATAGTCGGCGTTTCTCGAAGGCAAGGCATGGAATTTGGTTCGATGATACATCAGGCATTAAGCAAAATAGATTGGCTTGACAATATCGACTTGCCGGCATTAATTACGCGCGCCGTGCGCAGTATCCAGGATAGGTATGCGCGCCTACCTGACGACGCATCAGATATCGAAGAAAGACTCACACCACTCCTGGTGGAAACTTTGACTGATCCAGGTCTGGGATCCCTGTTCTTTAAGGACGGGCGTAATGTGGTGTGTAAAAACGAGGTTTCTATTTATTTTGAAGAAAAGAAGAGGGATGTGTCAGGTCAGATTGACCGATTGATTATTGAGGCACGGCAGATTACTATCGTTGATTACAAAACCGGTGAGGAAGAGGTCAAACACCAACAACAGCTAAGGATCTATAAGACAGGTATAGAACGGATATACCCTGGAAAGCGTATTGAGACAATGCTGGTCTATTTAGACAAGGCTCGGGGCAAAAAGATAGTCAAGGCGTAGCTATTTCATAACGCCATCCAGAGAAAGGTCAATCTCGTGTTCTTTCTCAACAGCAGTTATCTGTTCTTTGGTGAGAATTTCGTAGATGAGGGTCTTCATCTACTCCTTAATCACTTCTTTGACAATCTTTTTCAACCTTTCTATGTCAATGGGTTTTGTGATAAAAGCCGCAACATCTGACGTTTTCACGACAATATCGTCTTTCATCAACCGGTAAGCCGAACAGATTATTATGGGAATGGTTTTGTTTCGTTCTCTTATACGCTCAATGGCTTCAATGCCGTGGGTTCCAGGCATCTTTATGTCAGTGATGAACAGGTCGAAAGCTTCTTTAGTTATCATTTTAAGAGCCTCTCTGCCATTGGTTGCTTCAGCAATCTCATAGGTGTCTTTAAATGTTTCAGTCAATAAAAACCTAATTGATTCTTCATCGTCACATATAAGAATTCTTTTTTTCATGAAACCTCCTCATTCGATAAAACCATTTAGTACGTCAAAAATCATTTTTCCAATGATAATAATAAGCTACGTAACGTCAATAAGTATTTTTACCCATAATTAAACGACTGTAACGCGTGGAATAATAAGAGACCAGGAAGCCGGTTGTTGTATCCGGCTTCCTGAGGTTCGATATGAGTAACTATCGTTGTTTTAACTTATTTCTACGGTCTTTTTATCCCTCCTTGAATTTTTTTCCGGTGCAGAAGCATTTATATCGAGCGACAAGAATATGTCAACGATTTTTGGGTCCAGCTGTTTTCCAGCAACCCGGGCTATTTCTTCTCTGGCTTCTTCTTCACTCAGCGCATTACGGTAAGGGCGATTACCGGTCATGGCTGAATACGCATCGCAGACCGCAAGTATCCTCGACTGCAATGGAATTTGTTCAGCTTTCCTGCCTGCTGGATAACCTGAGCCATCCCATTTTTCATGGTGGTGTAATACCCAGGTCTGGACCGACCTCAGGTTGCGTACCGGCTCTATTATCTTAGCACTGTGGGTTGCATGCATTTTGATAATCTTCCATTCATCACTTGTTAACTTACCGTTTTTCTGCAGGATAGCCTCGGGGACGACGATTTTACCGATATCGTGCAGCAATCCGGCGAATTCGATTAAATTGAGATCCCTTTCAGAAAACTCTAATTCCCGGGCAATGATGACCGACAAGTTCGCTACCTGGATAGAATGTCCTATGGTGTACGGGTCTCTTAATTCAATTGCTCCGACAAGCGCGCGCACTGATTCAAAATTGATTTCCTGTATTCTTTCAAGGAGCCAGGCGCGATCAAGCACCATTCCTATCCGACTGTTTATTGCTTCAATAAGATTCAACTCTTGTTTCGTGTAATTCCTTGGTTTTCTTGAGTAGAGCATTAAAACGCCGGTTGGTATGCCACCTTTTGCTATAATCGGTGTGCTCATGTAAGCCATGAAACCTTCGTTTCTGATGGTTCCGATGAAACCCTCATCTTCATCTTTGGATATCTTCGAGATTATCAGAGGTTTTCTATTATCGATTACTGAAGCGAAAAAACCATTGTTATCTAACTTGATATTTTTTCTGAAATTATTACTGAGGTTATTTGAAAAAACTTCTTTGAAACCATAATAGTATTTGTTCATAGTGAGGATTGCGGCGGCATCAATTTTGAGCAAAGACATAAGTTTATCCACGACTGCATTCATTACACCCTTATGGCTGAGCCCAGAGAGTATGGAGCGGTCCATATCATGTAAGATAATCAGCTGCCGGTGGTTTTGTCGGATTTTTGCCGCTAATTTAAAGATTATTGCGGCGCTCAACAAGACCACAGTGATTGACATTAGATATATGTGCATGCTCTTGCCTGTACAATGATTAGGTGAGTCGATCCGTACTCAAAGGACCAACTGATCTAAATCAAGATGATTGATGTGGTAAGTAGCCTTTTTTCCAACCTAATTCGCGGATCGATACAATACCGTGATTGTACAGACGCAGTTTATGACTTGTCGGCTTACTTGGCAGGTTGAGCACAACCATTTTTTCATCTTGGTAGGCAATTTCGCCCTTGTATCTTGTACCGTCGAGCATTTTGACTTCATATATTTGAGCAGTTTTCATGTTTTACTCCTTTCTTGCATATATATTAATAAGCAAAATTTGTGCCAGAATGAGAAGTCTTGTGATTTAGGGTGATTCATGTAGACTTGAGTGGACATCGCGCCTGAAAGTGTGTCAAAATGACACACTTTCAGGCGCCTTCTTACAAAGGCTTGAGAATACTACGTTTACTGTAATCTCGAGTGTGCCATTTTGACACACTTTCAGGCGTCTTCGTACAAACGCTTGAGAATACTACATTTACACTAGTCCCGAGTGTGCCATTTTGACACACTCGGACGGGAATTTCTGGTTGACAGCACTTGTGCTGTCAAAAATCAACCCATATTCAGACATCATATGTCTGATTTTACTTCAGTGCATAGGCTCTTTGCCAACCCATTTCTCGAATTGAGAGTACTCCATTATAATAAAGGCGGAGTTTCTGTTCCACAGGATGACGTCTTAACCTGAGCACGACCATCTGATTGTCCCGGTATGCAATCTCACCTTGATACCTGGTGCCATCAACCATTTTGATTTCATAAAGGTGCAATAACTTCATCTCTTGATACTCCCGATTAATCAATTGGCGGCGGTGGTGGCATATTTGGTACAGAGACCGTGTCTGAATCAGCATACGCGACTGCCGGGCTAATAAAATCAAGGGTTGCACTGATTACTGGAGCATCGTCTTTTATATTATTACTGACACTCTGGATGGCGATTCCAAACATGCTCACAAAGAGCAAGCTTATTACGACATAGGCGAAAAATTTTTTCATGTTACTCTCCTTTTAGTTTTTTTAATAGGCAAAATCTATGCCAGAATGAGAAGTCTTGTAATTTAGGGTAATTCACGTGTGGCGCAGTGGAAATCGTGCCTGAAAGTGTGTCAAAATGACACACTTTTTTAGTGCCTTGGGAAATGCTTATCTATACTGCACTTGCAGATTCGTCTATGTGTCAAAATGACACATAGATATGGGGAGTTTATAAAGTCCTGGAAATTAAGTACTTATTTTATGTTCTATGTATCAAAATGACACACTTGCTGTGTGCTGTTATGCAAATCTACTGCTCTGTGACATAAATTTTTGAAAACACCATGTTGTCATTGCACGACTTGATCGGGCAATCCACAGGAAGAAATCTTCTGGATTCCCGCTGGAGTTTACCCCGTACTTGATACGGGGCGGGAATGACACCCAGCAGAAATTAATGTCACAGAACACTACTTGGTTATATTATACATCTCCATATATCTATAAATGCTTGTCCTTCCGATCATTAGCAATTCTGCTGTCTTTTTTATATTCCAGTCTGTTGCATTCAATGCCTCGATTATTGCTTCTTTTCTAATGTCTTTCAAAGACATAATCTCAGCTCCTTTGACCTTTTCAAAACCCAGGTCATAGACCGTAATCAACTGCTCCTTAGCCAGAACAACTGCCCTTTCTATGACATTCTGAAGCTCCCGGACATTACCAGGCCAGAGATATGCCTTTAATTTCTGCATTGAATTCGATGTAAACCCCTTTAAGGGTTTGTTTATCTCTTTGCTATATTTTTCCATGAAGAATTGCGCTAACTCCGGGATATCACATATCCGTTCTCTTAAAGGCGGTACCTCAATACTGAATACATTAATACGATAAAATAGGTCTTTTCTAAATCTCGTCTCTTCTACTTCAATCTCCAGGTCTCGATTCGTGGCAAAGAAGAATCTTACATCGATTTTTCGGGTTTGTGTCTCGCCTATCCGGCGGATTATCTTGTCTTCTATCGCTTCAAGAAGCTTTGCCTGGAATGAGATACTGGTATTGGTGATCTCATCTAAAAATACAGTTCCAGCTTCACCCTCTTCTAATAACCCTGTTTTGTCGCTTACCGCACCGGTAAATGCACCTTTTTTATGACCAAAGAGCTCTGATTCTAAGAGAGTTTCAGGGATTGTTCCACAATTTATCGTAAGGAATCGCTTATTCTGTCGCTTACTCTTTAAATGGATAAGACGGGCAAGCATGCCTTTGCCCGTGCCAGTCTCGCCGAGTATGACTACTGGTGAATTGGTCTGGCTAACACTCTCGATTAATTGATAGACCTTTTGCATAGGATCAGATTTGCCAATAATATAACCGGCACCAATCTCCTGGATCATCGTACTCTTTAATAGAATATTCTCTTCAGTTAGGGCGCGGAATGCCAGGGATTTTTCAATTACTGATGCGAGGATTTTGGCAATGGTGATTAAGAAATCTTTATCCTGAGGACCAAATATGCCGCTGAAAAGTCTTGAATCGAGATATATTGCTCCGATAACCTTATCAGATACAGATAAAGGGATGCACAGTAAAGAACGAATCTGGTTGAGTATTACACTCTTCTTGATATTGAATTGTGGATCAGATATGGCGTCTTCAGTAAAGACAATCTTATTCTGTGATATCTTCTTGATCGCGGTCTTTGATAATTCCCCAGCATCTTTGATCGTGGTATGGTCAATATTCCGTCCTGCAATAAATTCCAGCTCTTCAGAAGCCTTTATAAAGAGTGCACCGCGCTCGGCATTGGTCACTTGAAGTATCAAATCGAGTGTGTTCTGGATAAAGTTCTTGTCTCCGAGATGGGCACTGATAAGTTCGGCGAGTTCTGAGAAAGTCTTGAGATATTGTTCTGAGATCGTTCTTTGAGAATAGTCTTTGACAATAATCGGAAAGAGCTTTTCCTGAATCTTTTTTGCTCGATTGAGTTCCAGATTAGCACCAAGCGAGGCGAAGATCTCCTGTACCTTATTCAACTCGTGTGCAATTTCTTTTATTTGTTCCGGGTTAATACCCTTATCCATTCTCGACTCAATCTCTAATTTCTTAAGATAGGCATAGTCATAAATGCAGCCCATGTCTTTAAGTCTTCCTATTTCTTTGCTTATGTCGAGGTTTGAAATCTTCTTGAATCGGAATTTATCGATTTCTATAAAGGCACTCGCAATAGCATATTCCCTGCTCAGGGGATTTGTTAATTCAATTACTTTTTTTAAATCATCTATGGATTTCTCGAAATTTCTATTTTCATAATAGAATTGTGATGTTTTTAGAAACAGTTCGATTCTCATACTAGTATCTAAATTGTTTATCCTTATCTTATCTAACCCTTTGCTGAGTATTTCTCCTGCATCTTCTTTTTTACCAATAGTCATATAGATTGAAGCCAAACCGATATAATACAATGGGAACTCTTCTTCAGGAATCCTCTTTTCAAGAATTGATTTTGCTTTATCTATTTCACCTTTTTTATAATATATCATGGACTGCCAGTATCTCGATAATCTATCATCAGGATTAATTGCAAGTGCATCTTTATGCGATGTTATTGCTTCATTAAATCGTCCTGTATCATCATTGATACTGCCGAGGTTTGATAATGATACAGATTGCATGATTTGATTGTTGATTTGTCTTCCCATATTCAGTGCCTTATTATATGCATTTCTTGCTTTTGAAAAGTCACCTCGCCAGTGGCAAAAAGTTGCCTGGTTAAGCATGGCACTCGCCAGGGCATTGATCAACTTCATTTCTGTGAATATGTGAATCGCCCTTTCAATATACCCTTGTGCTTGTTCCAGGTTGTTCTTTTGCTGATATAATGAGCCCAAGAGGTTTGCTCCATATGCACACTTTGCCAACAACTCATGCTTCTGCGCAAACCCCAAATTCTTCCTGGCTTTTTCTATTCCCTTATCAAAATCTCCTTTAAACCATTCATAGACTGCTTGGTAATACAGGGTGTCTGCCGTCATCTCGACATTGTTAATCTTTTTTGATAAGATGAGCGATTGATCCAATATACTCTCAGCTTCTTTGAAATTGCTTGAACACATCAGAGAATATGCCAGACGATTTGCTGCTGCAATGTAACCCGGGGTCTCTTTGTCTTCTATTAGATTTATCGCTTTTCTTAAGTTCTTAATTGCCTCAGTGTATTTACCCATTCCAGAATATACCCTGCCCAAACCTGAATAGATCTTTGGCAACGATTCTTTATCTGCGGGTTTTAAAGCCTTATTATAATGCTGTAATGCCGTTTTATTATCGCCTGTTTTCTGGCTTATCTCGGCAATTTTTATCAAAATCCTTGGATATTTTAGTGAACGAGTAAGTTGTGCGTATTCTGCCATTTTTTTATAATACCTCACAGCAGAATCATAGTCATATATCTTTTCTGCATTTTCTGCAGATTTTTCATAGTATTTGTATGTTTTTTCTGTATCGTTTACTTTATCACTCAGTTCAGCAAGCACTGGTACATAATCCTCATGTTCTGACAGGGTAGTTTCCAGGACCTTTATGAGCATGTTGCAGAGCCGTTGTTCTTCATTATCTTCAATCAAACGAGCAATTATCAGAGCAAATATCTGATTTGCCGTAATTACAACTCTTCTGTTATTTATGATATTTTCTCTTAATAAACCCAGATTCTTGAGGCGTTCAATCGCGATTTCACTCTTTGTGTTCAGGACTGAGCTGATAATCCCGGGTTCCAATGCATGTCGGGCAAGAGATAATATCTTTAATATAACAAGCTCTGCTTTTTCAAGGTTTTTCAGTTGTTCTTCCAAAAGATCTTCAATTCTCGAGGGTATCTTAGTCTTATCAAGGACATCCATCTGGACAAGCCACTTGTTGGCTTTATAATACATGACTTTGTTCTTATAGAGATTTCTCAGTATCTCCACGATGAACAATGGTGTGCCGCCGCTTTGTTTGTGGAGCCATTTAATAAATCTTCTGTCCTTAGGAACCGTCGATTTCCTTTCAATCGATTCGAGTTTAAAAAAGGTTTTTTCAAGCAATTCTTGCGTTTGGTCAAGGGTAAAGGGGTTTAATTTAATGGTTTCAAAACCCAGGTTCTTGATTTTGCTATCTGTTTTTGAAGCACCGATTATTAATATGTTTGAACCGTGAACACCATAACCAAGATAGCGGAATAACCCGAGTTCATAATCAGACAGGCAGTCAAGATCATCGACTATAATCACGGTCTTTTTTTGTTCTGCAAAAGCAATGAGTAACTCATTTAGCTCTTCAAATACCTGGAACTTACCTGCCTGAGCATCAGCAGACAGGTCTTCCTTATCGGAGAAAACAATTTCCTTACTGCTGACAAAACCCTCCAGATTTTCAAGAAAATTAGTAAGCCCCTGAGCAGCATGAAACAATACAGAAAAATCCTTGCTCAAATACTTGAACTTGATTTCCTGCAATAACCTTGTCTTGCCCGTACCAGTATCGCCATTAATAACAATTGCTTTGCCGGCTGCAGTTAGTAATTCATCGATGATCTCGGGTATCTCGACAAATCCAGTGTTTGGCAAGTGTACTTCATAGGAGGGCACCTCGATCTTAATCGACTTCAGATATTTGACGAATATTTGATAGAGCTCGGGGATTGTTGGTCTTATTGCTGGTTCTTTGGAGACGAGACGGGCAAGCATATTATTTATCTCCTCAGGTACTTGTTGTATCGGCACAAAAGGATCCTTTAATTTTTTACCGGCTAAGGTTTCATAGATGATTATACCCAGTGAATAGATATCACTCCGCTGATCAATGCCAATACTCTTAATGACTTCAGGCGCCATATAACCGATTGTGCCAGCTAATTCCATGTCCTGGGGTTTCATATCAGCTTGTGCAAGGCGCGCCTGGGCAAACCCAAAATCAATAAGTACTACCTTCTTCTCTTTTTGGTCATAGAGAATATGCTCTGGCTTTAAATCGCTGTGAATGAATCCTTTATTGTGGAATGCACCCAAGCCATTAATAACCTGAATTATTGCGGCAATGAAATCTTCGGAGAAATCATTGAAACATTTATTTATCGGTTTTCCTGAGACATATTCAAGGGTAAAATATGCCCTGCCATTATCAGTTACGTCATAATCATAGACCGGCACGATATTTGGGTGCTTGAATTGAGAGAGAATCTGGTATTCCCGTTCAATTAAATCATTATGCTCATGGGTTTTCTTACGGGCGATTTTAAGAACCAGATTCTTCCTGGCGCTTGATGTGACCTTGTATATGGTCGCATAATTGCTCTCACCAAGCTCCTGTACAACACGATACTTATGTATACACTTTCCCTTTGAAAGCATATGAGAAGTCTATGTAAGTTTCTGTCTTTGTCAACCCCGTTTGCAGAGTATCGGGGAAACGGAGACGGGGAGAAAAGGAGACAATACAACCGTTATCGCGACTGGAAAGTCGCTCCCACCTTACATTGGGATTATTACTACAGGGGAGGTTTCGAAACGTCGATTGAAATACGCTTGCGGCATGGGTGAAATTGAAAGTAAGATACCCTGCCCCATGGGACGGGGAGGATTAAGAGCCTGCCCTGAATTTATTTCAGGGTGGGGGTGATTTTGGTGATTAATCTATTATATGTTCTCCTTAGTAATTAGCAAAAATAAAGATTTCCTTAATTTCCGATAAGGTAACTGAATTTAACAAAAACCTGTCGTTTGCTCTCACGGTATCCATAAGGTTCATCAAACCTGTCGATTGTATGAGTTGAGCCTATATAGAATCCACTGAATGGATTTATGCGAAAAGATATTAAGGGGTACATTTCTATCGAATGGTGACCGGCATAGCTCCAATAATCAGTGATAATTCTGGCGGATAGCCAATCAGTTAATTGATAATTTATGTTACTTCTGAACATTGTCATGGCATGGATTTTTTCTTTGGTTTCCTTGTCATATAGAGCGTATTTCTGTAGAGTAAATTCTAATTTGACGCTATAGACTGGGGTAATTGATGTCCATAGGAAAACACGATCAAAATCGCTTGGTTGAATTGGTTGTTCGCGAAATGACAGCATACGGCAAAAACTCATTTATCCGCTTGTGTAAGTCTCTGTCTTTTATAAAAAGATCACCAGCCTGTTCGTAGACCGAAGGAGTACTTCTTGAAAGAGGTGACCAGGAATATATTTCCTGAACCCTTGATCGGTGACGAGCAAAATGCACTTTCCAGTGTTATTCCTTCGATTCCTTGAAACGTATGCTTGTGAAAGGTATTGCCATTTCTACTATCCACTTGTCGTGACAGATATTTGCCGCTGCTTTCCATTTTGTATCAAAAGTGATATCTATGTCGTTTTTGTATTCATAAGCATCCTGTTGTATTCCTAATGGATTTACTGCGAAGAAGTAGCCTTTTGGTGAATCCCTGAATGGATAAAGTTGGATGATCACTTTGTCGTCACTCCAAAACATATCCCGTGGACAAGCTGAAGCAATGATTTTTGAAGGATCCTTTTCATGACAAATCCAGGCTATATAAAGATTTTCACTATCATAACCTATCATGACCTCAGTTTCTACTTCCGGTTTGGAGTTTTCTCTCGGCGTAAATTCTGTAAAATTACCCAATCTTGCAGCATTTAACCAACAAGAGTCATTTAGTTCTCCATCTACTTTGTTAGGTTGCGTGTCAAGTCTCGGAACGACCACTTTTAGTTCCTGAGGTGTATTCGGCTTCCATTCTGCTGTCCACGCAAAAACAGCAATTAAAGATAGGATTGCAATTTTCACATATATCCAATCTTTTGTCTCATAGAAATTCATAACGCACATGTATTTGCCTATAGATGTACAACAAATCCAGCGAATATCATACGGGGGAAGAAAACAATCGGCTCTTGTCTTTGGTAATCGTCAGAATGAACATATCTTACCACATTTTGATGATCCGTAAGATTATACATCGCCATATACCAAAACACTGGCCGGTTACAAATTTCAAACGGGTGCGTTAATCTTACATCTAACCTGAATATCTTTGGCAATCGAGCACTATTCTCTTTACCCCAAATTGGAATAGCAATCCCTGCACTATCTTGCGTTGTAATAAGCGGTGTATATGGTTTTCCAATGCTCCAGCAGCAATGAAACCCTATTGTCCATCTTTTTAAAGGTAGGCTTAGGACTCCGATCAATTTTAAAGGAATGTCGTTATCCAAAGGAATTTTATCAACAGACTGCGTTTTCATCCATGAGCCACCGATTTGGAAGTTAGTATTCCTCATTCTGTATTGAACTAGACCTTCAAATCCAATTGCTTGACTTTGATTAGCATATCGTTTGTAATAGCTATCCAATGTGCCCTTTCCAGTGGCAAACTTTTTTTCAATACCTATTGTGGCATGGTCAGCGTGACTGATAGAATCCGAGTAGAACAATTGGGTCATTCTTCCTGCACCAATGCGCAACCGATTTGATTGACTAAAACCGATGTCTATAAGAATCCTTGGGTCAAACTCCTTTAATTTGCTACTCGAAAATAAAGGACGAAAACCACATATGACATTTACTTCCGAAAACCTAAATTTATGTCCCAAGAAAATGGCTGAGTGAAGAAGACTATGTTCTTCCTCAAAAAATTCAACTCCAATTGCTTCTTCAAAAGAGCCTTGTATTGAAATCTCCTGAGGATAGATCTCTCCCCCAAATATGAATCTCGAATTCTGTGAAATGTCATAAGATAGAGAAAATTTTGAATAGAAATTTTCTTCCCTTATTTCTTTTTCAAACATCGGCATAATGCCGAAAAATGAGGAGTAATGAGTGTATCCAAGAACTGTCTCGATAGACAATGGATGTTCAATCCATCCGCTTAGAATTCCTAAAACACTGTGTTTTTCTGCATCTTCTAATGTCTTATAGCCCAGTGATTGCATATGAATAGATGAATGACAATTGGAGAAAAGGAAAAACGGCAGCGTATAGAAAGAATCAAACTGTGAATAGCGAGATCCTTGCAGCGACCACGAGGAAGGGTAAACATTTAGCTCATTTTGTGAATGATTCATGTATGCCAATAAATCGTAATATGACTTAGAAAACCAAATACCTCCTATAGAAGGATAAGTGGCAGCAACAGAACAATTAGCCATTGAAAGGCCTAATGACAAACCTGGTTCTAAAAGAGTCCGATTTTGAAGAAAAATACCACCAGACATTTTCCCACCATATGCTGGCGGTAAGATGCCGGCAAAAGCTTCTACACTTTGTAAGCTATTTTCGTCAATTATTGAAAAAAGGCCACCGGTTGAATTGTAATAGTAAAATGGGTGTTTGATAGGCAAACCATTAAGCGTAACAAGAACTTCATCAGGAGAACCACCTCGAATTGCTATACTTGTAACATCTGGATTTCCGGAAAATGCAGGTAAGGTTTTTAGCGTAAGAAACACATCAGCTGACGCACCTGGCGTGTTATAGATATCTAACTGGTTAAGACTTGTCTTAGAGGTGTTTATGCCGGCAGTACCAGAAATGGAATAATCTCCGGATACGTCAACTGCTGCGATTCCAATAGCTTCTTCTTTTAACTTCACATCAATTGTTCTATTGTTTTTTGAGAAAGGTACTTCTTTCTCTTTATGGCCGATATACGAAATAGTCAATATTCCATTTTCGATTGAATCAGGAATCTCAATCGAAAAATTGCCGCTCTTATTGGTTGATGTACCAAGAGGAACCCCAACTACTAAAATAGATGCCCATGGTAATGAACATCCGTAGTTGTCTTTTACTACTCCTCTAACAGTATACGTAGTAATCACAAATACTAACGCAATCAAAACACTCATAACCCTAATAGTTTAATTTGCCCGTAAGTATAATACGGGAAAATGAGCACAAGTTCATTGAGGATTTTACGCGCCTCGGATTTTTGTCCCGATTTCTTGTATGCTTCGGAAAGAAAAACCAATGCGTCGGCATAACCCCAATTGCCAGAAGATGATGATTGTCCTTCATTCCTGAAGAGGGAGACACTTTCTTCGAAGTGGTCTATTGCCTTTTCAATATTGCCGCCAAACATTTGAGGTGTGAAAAGCTTTGAAAGGCCAAGAACAAGATGGGCACGGGGATTAGTTGCTCCATTTTGACGTAGATAATCAGCAAGCTTATTAATGCGTTTTCCTGTTATAATCGCCTTTAGCGGATTTAATCCTGCTTGCATTCCCAAAAGTGCATATTCAAGGATCTGTATTTCAATACCTTGATCTTTTGAAAGCAGCTTTAGCGCTGCATCAATCAATTTCCCTTTGCGGTTATCATCCTTTAAGATAGTAGCTAAACGATAATTCACATAACCATAGAGTAACCGAATTTTTGAGCTAGGGTGAGCTTTCAAGGCAAGTAAAATTTGAGCTCTTGTTTCCCAGAGAAAAGAAGTATCACCTAAAAATACACCATGTTCAATTCTTTTCCATAGGTTATCTAAATATTTTGTTTCAAAATCATCTCCCGGAATCAAAGTTAACTTTCTTAGACTAATAGAGTAAATACCTTTCCCAATGCCTAAAGGTTTTATAAGTAGTCCTTGAACAAATCTGGAATATGGTGGAACTAAAGCGATAGAAATTGCAGTGAGGTTAGGAGTAATTAAGACCCCAGGACTTTCCGTTGTATATGCCGCTTTATTAAGAAGGAAAAGGCTGCAAGGAGTACTGATTTCTTCGAATTCGAGTTGTAAACTTGCATAAGGTGATAAATCCCAGCCCGAGTCCAGGGTAGATTCCAGGTTTATTACACCACCCTTCACCCACATTTCATTGCGGGATTCAGCCTTTTCCCCAGTTAGACAATTTTGTTTCCATATGCCATCGAGCCCAAAATCCAAAGGGCTATTATTCCACATAGTACCCCATGTTGTTATATCTTTCGCAAAATTTGTTATCAGTAGTGATTTACCATATGGTAACGGAGAAGGACTTAGAGAATCAACCTCAAACTGAATACGGTTCGGTAGAATCAGCTTGCCTTTTTTAAATAGTGCAATCGGTTCAGCCAAAACAGCCAAATCATTCAGAGGATTTCCTTCAAGAAGAACAAAAGACGCTTCATCACCTGCACGTATTACATTTGTTTCTTTTCCGATGAAATTTGATGCATTGAGTGTTACAATTCGAATAGCTTCCAATCTACTAAAACCCGCTTCAACAAATTTATTCAGACTATGCAGTGTGCCGTGGCCATAAAATATTTGTGCAAAACCAGACATACTACCTAAAAGGAGATTTTTGGATGGGCGTGTCCGTAGGACTTCTACATTATGTGTTGTTAGATCATGCACAATCTTCTCGGCTTCCATGGTGATACCGACTTTAGAAAAGGCAAAAGATACGTGAAGAGATTGAAGACATGAATAAGGGATTAGCTTTTCAGGAAGGGGAATTGGTTCTAAGAATAAAGGCATTTCATACCTAATTCCATCATGCATAGCTTCAGGCAACCAGCCGATTAAAACATCAGGTTTTACAATATCGAATACTTCATTTGTTACGCGCGAATAGCAGAGACCAAAAATGAGGAAATCATTTACAGTAAGTTGTGTGCGTAATCTCTTCAGTATGTTGAGTTCTTTATTGGAAAAATCAGTATCTTCTGGCAGAACAAATATGACGCCAATCGGTCTTGTCCTTTTCAAATCGTTGATTAGGATATTTACATCATCGGTAGTTTCTATATTATAGATATCAAAGATATGTGGGTTCCACTTTTCGAATTCATAAGGTGTAATCTTCGTAGATGATGAAATTCGAACCCAGGGTCCAATTGTGTATATATTCAAATTTGAAGAAGAATCCGCAATGGTTCCCACAACTCCAATTGTATTGACACCAAAATATGTCAATGCAGCTTCACTTTTTTTCCGATTTTCCTCTGAAAATTCATTGACCCAGATATTTCCACCGGGATTGCCATCTCTAAAAATTCCAAGATCAATAACTGATGGCATTAGATAATACCCAGTGGCGTCAATTACGAAATCATTGCCCTTCACACGAGACTTGTTTGGTAAAGTGATTTTTTCGATGATCTCCTTTTCAATAATGATATCAGCAGTCTTAATATGACCCTGTTGAATATCCAAATAGGAAACGTTCCTTAATAACGTAGCACATACCAAGAAAAAACCAAGAAAACCCATTATTGCCTCCTTTCCCTTTTACTTTTCAGCTTCTTCAAAAATGCTTTAATAAATTTCCATAGGAATACAAGAATAAAAACCCCAAAAAAGAACTGACGGCCAACTTTACCAGCCAAACTCGAAAGTTTGTATAGTAACACTAAATAGACTACAAAGAATGAGAATTCAAAGAAAAGTTTAGCTGCACCATATAGTATTAAACCAGTAGAATAAGTTCTTTTCTTCTTGAAAAATTTTCGAAGGGCATCTCTGGCATAAAAATTCAAATTGGGAATTTTTAAAACCTCACTCAATATGTAGTATCCATCCGAATTCCATAAAGGAATAAGGTTGAGTGTAAACGAAATAGAAGAGAGCCACGTTAAATAGACCCAGAGTGGCGCCTGACCGGTGAGATTCACCATTACAAAAGAGAACCAAATAACAAGAAAATCAACAAAAAGTCCGGCACCTAATATCGCTATTCGCTGTGCGCGTGAGTCTAACAAATAGGTTATATTTAAATTGACCTTTGGAACTGGTAGAAAAAATAGCTTACCCATAGGTTTTAAAGATATAGGTTTTGGTAATTTTTCGGTAAATAGATAATGTACCACACCATGTGCTATTTCGTGCAGAGTAGTAAAGATTAAAGTATAAAGAAAAAAGAAGAGATAGTCTTCAAGGGTTGGTGCCCGACCTACGCCCTTAAGTAGTGAGAATTTTGTCATAAAAAGATAAAAAAGGTGGACAAAAACAAAAATAAATAATCCAAGACAAATAAATTTAAAGAATCTAAACCAAACTTGGCTTTTTATATTAGATTTTGTTTCGTAAAATTGTAGATTACCATAATTTTTTGAAGGAGAATTAGTATATACAATAACCCCCATTTTTTCTAAAGTAGCTAAGACCTCAGTTTCTTTATCCTGATCAATCCCGTATTTTTTCATGTTATCATATAGTGCGGAAGTAGTAAGAGATTTGCGCAAATCTTTAAGTAAATTTAAAACCCCTTCATTGATTAAGTAGTAAGGACCTTCTATTTTTTCCCATAAGAGATAAGAATTCTTTTTATCGTTGTATTTCTTAACACCAAAATTTGTTGCTTCCTTTAATGTCCAAAAACCTTGTTTCATACCTTATGCGCTTCAAAAACTATCAAATGATGTGGTACCTGTATTTTACCATCTTTCTCAAGAAATCTTGCATCATTTTTGACGAATTGCATCAATTTCTCGTGAACTAAAGGGAATAAGGTGGGATCTAAACCGGCTAACCAAAAATTGTATTGATAAAGTATTATTGATATAAGATCTTTGTATCTCTGAACTGAAATTGAGTATCTCAGTGAAGTGATACGAGAATACGAGAAACCACTCTTTTTAAAAGCTTCTTCAATCTCTGATACATCCCTTGGATTCCATTGACTTAAAATTTTAGATACTTGTTTGGGCGGAAGATAAATCTGAAGAAGTTCTGCAATCATATCATCAAAAATACCACCTAATTCCTTTTGCCCCATTGCTATACCTATCACCCAACCTCGGTCTTTAAGAATTTTATGGATATGTTGGATGATTGCAGAATAATTATTTAGAGGTATCCAATGGAAAGTATAGAAGGCAAGAACACCCTGAAATTTTTTAGACATAGTTTGCCATAAAGAATCTTTAGTATAATCGCCTTCATAAAATATGAATTTATCACCTAAAATTTTCTTAGCTTCTTCACCCATCTTAGGACTCAAATCAATCCCAACTATTTCCTCAGTCTGCGGGTAGAGTTTAAAAAATTCTTCAGAGGCAATACCTGTACCACACCCGAGGTCTAAAATAGAGGCATTCGGTTCCACAGGAATCTCAGTAATCTCTAAGGTATTTTTAATAGTCTTTCGGAGCCAATCAAACCTTTTCTTCCAAAAAAGATCGTTTCCGCGACCATAAAAACTGGCAGCTGAATCATAACATTTTCTTAATATGTTCATTTTTTGTCTCATCTAATGGTCTAGCTAAAAGAAGGGGGTAAACTATTAACTCGTCGGGAAAACCGAAAGCAAGTTCTTCGGTAAAAGCGTCCTCATTATATCCCCCAATGGGTAGTATATCATAGTCATAAGCAGTGGCAATAAGCGAGATATTCTGGGCGAGATGGCCAGATTCTTGCAAGATATAGCGATAGGCGCGCGAAAAATATTTAATCTCCTGTCGTTTTGGAATAGCTGTGATAAAAAAGCAAGCTAACCAAGTAGTGGGACGTGCACCAGGAAGTTTTTTTTCTAATCTACCTTCCATGCTGGTAAGTGGAATTGGTCCAAAAATTTGCTCAAGGCGAGAATCAAAGGCGTTATAATGATAAATAGCTGGTTTGAGTTGTGCTATTCTCAATGATGCGACGTAAATCTCTAAGGGGTATAGTCCACCCGCTGAGGGGATAGGTCTCATATATTGAATCAACTCAGTTTCCTTACCCCATTCATTCTTTGTTTTATGGTATCTCTTTCCAGAAATTCCATAACTATAATGAAGGATGGCAGAAAGGATCTGAAATGGTATAATAGTATCCTCCCCTTTTGAAGGACTGCGCCGTTTTTCTAATGATTTTCCTAATGAAACATCAGGAGGTGATGGAATATCTAATGGAAACGATGGTACTCCTTCGTAAGTCTTGAAAGGAAAGAAAAATCTTCTTACAAAGTAAGGGGCACCACTCAAATAGGCAATGTGGAGTCCCAAAATTCTACCGTGGACTGAAGTAAATTTTGTATTTTGCCAGAAAGACTCACCAATTTTGCCATCTAAATCATCCGGGATATCTCTAAGTAACTTTTCATATTCTTCAATTTTTAGATATCTCATTTTTCAAATCTCCTTAAGCAGAAGGATGGGGTAATGGATTGAGACAATTAAACCCAGGAGTTTCAGGGAAAAAACCAAGTTGGACAGGTACATTCAATAATCTTTCTCCACCTAAGTGTCTTAAAAGATGTGCTCCTTCCAAAGGCTGAAATGATGGAATAAGCACTTTACATACCTTACCACCAATAGATTCCACATCAGGGGTTGTTAAATCTACTGCAATAGCTTCTAAATTCTTTTCCTTTAACAAACCCAACATGTAATTAACATTATCTAAATTGTTACCTTTGTCAAAATTAGAAAGAGATTCCATTCGTATTTGATCACCATTATTCAGAAATTTTAGTTTTGAAATTATCTTATCTGTATTCATTAACCAGTAATAAGGATGATCGTCAAAATCCCACAGGTTTTTTAGATCATCTTCAAATTTTTTTGTAGGGTTTCTATCAAGAAGATGGCGATAGAATGGTGCTGCCTGTCCCATCTCTAAAAATGTTTTATATAGTGCGTTGATTGGATTAAGCCGAGCTGATGACCCCATTATAATTGTCGTTTTCCTTTCACCTGAGGTCGTTTTAATTTTGCCTAAACCAAAAACTCCAATAATATGGATTTTAAAATCTAAGGTTAGGTATTTTATCCAAATTTTTGAAATAATTGGAGAAAATAATTTACATAGGCGTGTTATATCTGAATTATTAATGTCTATATTCGGAACTGATAATCTCCATAGCCACCAGAGAGAAAAGGCGTCTCTCTCAAAATGTTCATATAGACCATAACATAACGCTTCAGTCCAAGAACATCCAAAGGCCATGCCGGTCGAGATGGAAGGACTGATAATAGCTTCTTTTTCGATTCTACGATAAGGAATATAGACCATCTGTGAAGGAACGAATTTTGGCTGTTCTTTGGTCAATGACCAACCTTCAATCCAACGAACTTTTGTAGTTTCAGTAAACGGTTCATAATTATATCCTAAGGATTTGAATAATTTATATTGTTTTTGATTAAATAAACACCACTCTGACGGATGAACAGCTTCTTTTCCTAAATCTTTCCAAGAGGCAAACACGAGTTTATTGGGTTCGTAAAAGGCCGCACAATACCTTTCCAAACACTCTCCTACCGCTGAAACTTTAGCTTGAATATCTGAGAACCCCGCGCCACCATTTCGTTGATTGCATTGCTGCGAACCATAAGCCTTTGTATTGGCCATTACTCCAGCATAAGAGAATATAGGTGGATCTCCTGGTGCCAGTATCCCTGGTAGTAACTGTTTTATTATACCAACTTCACTATCAATTACAACTCTCAGTTGTTCCCATCGATTTAGGTTATCATTGGAAAAGGTGTTATTTATTACCATCTTATTTTAAAAACCATAAGGAGAATAAGGTGGTTTTTCTTCCGCTAAATTTATATTGCTGCAGTATTCACATCTTGGCAGCATCAAGACTGGATGGTCAACAATGTTGAAATTTATAAAGTCAACAAATAATGCCCGCCCTAAGGTTCTAGGAATTTCGATATTAGTCAGAGCATAAACGATTTCCGGCATTATTAATTGAGACAGTAGTGAACTACTCCAGGTGAGTTGATAATTGCTCTCCACTGAAGAAATTTTTGTCAGTAATTCATAAATTTCAGGGTTTGCACCTTGACCCGCATATCGTCTATAAAAACAGTTCCAACACGGGCCTTCTCCTTTCTTAATGAACGGACCAATAATTCCTGATAATCCATCTGGCAGCAATATTATAGGAAACATCGGCTTCTCTGAATGTAACGCAATATGATTCGCTTTTAGAAAAAATGCTGGATAAAAACCTAAAGATGCAACTACGCCAAATGTTATTGCCTCTACTTTTTCTTGCCAATTTAATGTAGATTTCTCTTTAAAAATACTTATGTTTCCTAAAAATGGTATGTTCCCGATCGCCTTCTTTAGTTTATTTCCTAAAACCTCATTATTAGTGAAAATTCCAATTTGAAGATCCTTTAGTCTTACAGCAAGCTCAAATGGTTTGTTGGTAAAACGGCTTATAAAAGGCAACCACTCTCTAAGTCTGTTCATCTGTTGTTTATTCAAAAATTCACTACCATCCAAGCTGATTAAAAAACTACGCTTCCAGAGTTCTTTTATCAATTGGTTTATCTTATCTGATTCTCCTGATTTAATCATTTTTTGAAATTCGTTGACGTTTAACCCTTTTTCGTTCTCTAATTTTTTTAGAAGATCAAAACAAATGGCATCTCCAGGAATCTCAAATACCTCACAGGGAGCCATCATGATAAAAAGTCGTTTCCTGTCTTTAATAACTTTATAATATGGCTTTAATCGCACCCATTGAAGATCAAGTTCTTCTGCCATTTCTATCTAGAAATTCATATTCAAAGGGGGAGAGAGAGTTACGCTCTCCCCCTTTGAATATATTGCAAGCGTCATTATGATATGCAACAGCAATTGCAATTGCAATTACAACAGCAACAAGCTCTGGCACTACCATTGACTAAGGACAGGAGTAAAAGACCAGCGACGCTATTTGCTGGAGCATTACGACTTTCCATTACATGTATCAACTCAGTATCTTGCGTTATTACTTCCTTCATGTGTTCCTCCTTGATTAATGGTTTGCACAATATACGGTTTATTAAAATTCCGTTTGACCTAAGGATTAGTTCTAACCTTTCTAAATAACCCTTTTTCCCTTTATGTATCGAGATATAGGAACGATATGGATTAGGACCGTATCGAATTTCGCTACCATATACCTCCTTTCATTTTGCCTTCGCAATTAGCCCGGGACTAAAAGAGACAAAATTCTTGTAGGAAGAGAAATCGTTTGAGAAACAACCTATATTTTTCCTTTGCAATAGTATACAGCAATTTTCATGCCAATGTAAAGGTTTGAAATTTCAAGACTTAAATTCTCGGTTGTGACATTTCTGTCACAGGGTTTTCGATAAAATCAGTGAAAAATGCCGTAATGGCTTGCGGTACAACATTCTGCGTGAGTGACAGATTTGTCAGTGGTTTTGACAAATTTGTCACAAGTCAGATCTTCGATGATGGAGATTTAAGCAGATTACACAGCTTTATTAAGGACTTAGAACAGATGGCGCATCTCCCAATCGAGTGGGTGAAAATTGACTGGGAAACGGAGACGGGGAGAAAAGGAGACAATACAACCGTTATCGCGACTGGAAAGTCGCTCCCACCTTACATTGGGATTATTACTACAGGGGAGGTTTCGAAACCTCGATTGAAATACGCTTGCGGCATGGGTGAAATATAATACTCCCTCTCCCTTAAAAAGGGAGAGGGATGGGGTGAGGGTTTCCAAGTTTCTGCGTTAGATAACAGGCAATGTCAATAACGTATGAGTTTTGAACAATTACTTAATAACTTGTTGATTTCTCCATAAAAATAGCTATAATATGCTATGAATATCTGTGTTGTTGGTGCTGGTATGCAAGGTAGTGTAGTAGCTCAAGATTTGGTGAAATCAGGGCACGCAGTTACAGTATTGGACAATGATATAAACCTTCTCCGGCAATTGAAGAAAACTACCGCGGTTAATGCTCGGGAATTCAATGTGACGAATAAGGTGAAGTTTATCAGGTTGATTAAACCTTTTGATGTTATTGTTGGCGCTTTACCTGCGGCAATGGGTTTTTACACTATGGATTGTGCGATAAGTGCCGGCGTCGACCTTGTTGATTTATCTTATTCTCCTGAAGATCCTTTTTTATTGCATGAGAAAGCCGAACAAGAAGGTATCAGGATTGTCCCGGATGCTGGTTTTGCCCCGGGTTTGAGCAATATTCTTATTGGCGAAACTTACCAGGAGTTTAAGGGGATTGATAACCTAAGGATTTTAGTGGGTGGCATACCGCAGAAGCCAGAACCTCCGTTTAATTATCACGTTACCTGGTCCCTTGCCGATGTCATAGAAGAATATGCTAGACCATCAAAGATTGTGAAAAACAAAGAGCTGATGACGGTCCAGGCATTGAGCGGAGTTGAGGAGTTCTCCATACCTAAGATAGGTCGACTTGAGTGTTTTTACACTGATGGTCTGCGTACCCTCTTGAAGACATTGAAGCATGTAAAAAATATGGAAGAGAAGACCATAAGATACCCAGGGCACGCGCAGTTATTCAAAACGCTCATAGACTGCGGTTTTTTCTCAGAACAATCGGTTCGCTACAGAAAAAGATTGGTCAGCATAAAAGACGTAAACATCGAGTACCTCAGAAATATTCTAAGGGGTGGTGACAAAGAGGATCTATCAATACTAATAATCGAAATCAAAAAGGGCAGTAAGAAAAGGCAATTCACTTGTGTTGATTATTACGACAAGAAAAAGGACATTACTTCGATGGCGCGGATGACCGCGTACACTGGTTCTATTATAACACAGTGTATAAAGGATTATGAGCATTTCGGCATTGTTCCACCCGAACATTTAGGCATGGACAAAAAACTGTGCAGGAACATAAAAGCCGAGTTAAAAAAACGTAATATTATTATCAAAAGGGAGTAGTGGAGTCAAATCTAAACAGGGTGACCGAGAATGTCGAAATTTCTTGGAGTAGAGCCTTTAGGCTCGTTAATTCAATTGATATTTCGACAATTTTTGACGGGGCTAAAGCCCCTACTCCTTATTCTCGGTCAGCCTCTAAACACTTTACATGAGAGTGCCGTGGTGTCTCATTCGATCAATGCCGTAATGTAAAGTGTTTAGATTTGACCCCAGTTATCCTTAATTTGTCATTTCTAATAGCCTGGCAACGTCTTTGTATTTCAGTCCCGCTTTGAGCAAATGTTGCTTTGCTTCTTTTTTGTTGCCAACTTCTAAACAAAGCTTACCAAGATTGTAATAAATGTTGCTTAAATATTTAGGGTCAGGGTAATATTGTAGTGAGGTTTCCAGGTATTTGATGGCAAGGTGAGGTTTTCTGCCAAATGCATGAGACATGCCAATATAGTAATAGACTTCTGGATTAGTTGAGTCCACTGTAATTGCCTTAGCAAAGTAAATCTGTGCACTATCTATCATGCCTTGCTGGAAATTTATAATTCCAAGTTTACAAAAGGCGTCGGCATTTTCCTTTATACTGAGTGATTGCTTGAACAACATGATCGCTTTATTCTTTTGTCCCAATGCTAAGTAAGTGTTAGCCAGAGCATTCATTGCATCTCCATTGTGAGGGTCGTATTTCAAAGCCTTTTGGTATTCAATGATTGCTTTATCATAGTTACCAGATTCAAAATATCGATTACC
This sequence comes from Candidatus Stahliibacteriota bacterium, assembly GCA_030602565.1. Taxonomy (GTDB): domain Bacteria; phylum Hydrothermota; class Tepidihabitantia; order SM23-42; family SM23-42; genus JAUVZL01. Next base: position 3,007 of record JAUVZL010000010.1, on the reverse strand, counting down.
GAAACTAGCATATACTTCACTGCTATTAACCATGTCCGAGTGTGTATCATAGAAATTCGTGTGAGCAAATGTTGTCATCACGGTTATCGCAATAATCGACAGCATAACTTGCCTAAGTGCTTTTTCTTTGAATCTCTGGATGAGCCAGAAAATGAAATGTGATGCGAAAACCAATAGAAAAGGCACCAGCGGCATTCTGTAACGTGCTGGTATAAAGAATAGAATGAGACCCAATGAATAGACCAGTACAAAGAGTGCAACGACTCCCACCCTCTTATCTTTTGTTGAAACAATGAATCCCATAATGCCTAGTGCGACGATTATGCCGAAACTCAATAATGGAAATTGAAGTAATGGAGAAAATCTTGTAAATGTTGCTATACTTTGATTATTTGATAGTTCATATGAGTTTAGCAATAGATATGCTTTTTTTATCATCAGTCCTGCCCACCTAAAAGGTTCTGCAAATATGTATTGAAATCCTCTTTTGAACCAATAATCAGACACCTGGGATGGCAACAAATGTTTGCCACAATCTCTTTCAGCGATTAGTATTGCGTCTTTATAACCGCCCCACCAGGTGGCATCTATATCAGGAGAAGTAGCTGACCAGCCATTTGCTTCAGGGTTATTGCCAAGATAGAAGTTGATGCCGCCATTCCATGCTAATAGAACAGTATCTTTTCCGACCGCAATATTCACTATCATCACAGTCAGAATGGCTGGTATCATGCCAGCAGTGAATAGAATGACTGGCGCCAGGCGTTCTTTTAGCGATTTTTCTTTTAATATGCAGAACATGTAGATTGCTAAGACTGGTACAAATATTAAGAAATTCGGTCTTGTGATTGTGACAAGTCCCCAAAAAATACCTGTAAGAATGATATTTAAGGCAGTTTTTTTCTTGAACCACATCAATAGAAATAAGAAGCCAAAAAGACAGAAAAACAGCTCTAAATATGTTGTCAATAGCATGGAATCAAAATATATTAACATACTGTAGAAACACGCCAAGAAACCAGCCAAGACACCAACTTTGAGCGAATATACTTCTTTTCCAACAATGAATATCAAAAGGCATGACAATGAACCAAGAATAACCCCTATTAACCTTGCTGTATAGTATCCATGTCCGAAAACTGCATATATCATGCCGAGAAAAAACGGGTATGCTGGCGCCCTATAGAACGGTACCCTTTCGAATAGTCTGCCCTCAGCAATTTCCTGCGCCCACTCATCATGGTATTTCTCGTCCATTATCGGATAACTGAAAAATGGATTGTCCTTAATTATTTCAAGATTCACAATACGCAAACCCAAAGCAGTGAGAAAAATGATAGAAGCAAATAGCAGCACTCTTGTTTTCGTCTCCTTCACGAATTATTCTACCTTAAACTGACTTCCTGTCAAGCAGGGCGTTGATATTTCAGCGATGACTCATCATAAAATGTTTAACTACAAATGAGTCCTTGACAAGAAAGCGATTTTGTTTATAATAATATAGCCCTTGAGGCTGAAAGGAGTTTGTATGAAACATGTGTCAAAGATATTTGTAATAATGGTGTGTGTGGCGTCAATGTCTGTGGCGTTTGCCAATCCGCTTTCACGTGCGGACAATGAGTATCACAGTACACCAGTCGAGAAAATCACGGATAACAGTCCGACACCATACTATCCACCACTACGCCAGGGCGACGTACTATTTGTTGAGGATCTAGCTGGTACCTTTGGACCAGGAACTTCGCCTGATCCAGTCTGGGATGGGTTGCTTAATAGTATCCTCGGGCCTGGGAATTATGGATGGTACGGTCCGACTATGACACCAGAGGAAGATGGTCCATCTTTGGACACAATGCTCAATTATGAAATGGTAATCTGGAATACCTATGACTACTGGTGGACTGAGACAGCAGCCCTGACAGTAAATGACCAGACCAACTTGGGTTCTTATATGGATAACGGTGGTAAGGTCTGGCTCATTGGTCAGGATGCGCTTTGGAGTGGTGTGCCTATGGGCTGGATGGAAATCTATTTCCACCTGGCTTCGGCAAACCAGGATTATCATTGGGATTGCCCTCAAGTGAACGTACAGGGGCTCGCTGAAATCGCTGGCTTTGCCTGTCTTAATGTTCCTGACTACACTTCAAACCCTTTTTTCCAGGATGAACTTGTACCTGATGGCATGGCACATGGTGTGTTAGAGGATACAGATTCCAGTAAGGTCGTAGGAATTTTCTATCCTGGTGTTGGTGACTGGGTAACGGCATTTTGGGCACTGGACCTCAGAACCTGCACACCGCCGGATCAACAGGAAGCAATGGTCTATGGTATGCTCGATGCCTTTGGAGTATTGGGTATTCATGAGAAACCGCCGCAAGACCTAGCACGCAGAATTAGCCTCAGCATTGCGCCTGATCCTATTGTCAGACATGCAACAATAAATTATAGTATTCCTATTGCAGATAATGCGAAGTTACAGATCTACAACAGAGCCGGGCAGCTGATGATCACGCTCGTTGATGAATACAAATATGCTGGTTCATATACGGTCACCTGGAATGCTCGGGATAAAAGGGGTGTTGATGTGCCCAATGGTGTCTATTTTGTGAGATTGACCTGTGGCACTTTTGCATGCTCAGAAAATATCGTTGTTGTGAAATAGATGCTGTGAAGGTTTAAAAAAGCGGGACCGTATTGGTCCCGCTTTTTTTTTATTATTATAAACAACAGGATAATTAATACGTGATGTAGTGTCCCGATTTACCCCGTTAGATACATGGTGGTTTTAATAGTGCGGAGTTTCGACGGAGACAGTTATCTAACGGGGTGAATTGGGTATTTTGATGCGGTGTCTGATAAATCAGACGACTTATATGTTATACTATAACATGATTATAGAGCTTTCAATAGAAGCACTAAAGAAAGTCTTTTCTTTAAAGGGAAAGAAAAGAAAGGATTACGCTATCAGCAATTCTTCGGACCAAACAGATATAAATCGCCATCAGCA
>JAUVZL010000101.1 GCA_030602565.1 Candidatus Stahliibacteriota bacterium | reverse complement strand
TGTTGATTTAGTGGAGTAGGGGCTTTAGCCCCGTCAAAAGCAATGAAATTTCATCAGTTTTCACGAGCATAAATGCCTGCCTGTGCGTTCGCACGCAGACAGGCTCTACTCCAGTGAAAAATGACTTTTTCAACAGCCTGAATGACTCAGTGACCCAATTACTATTCTTTTAACGAATTGATTAATTTCCGAAATGCCTTGAGTTCAATAGGTACGAGTTCAATCAATGACAAGAATTCAAGAAACCCCTCAATATCCAGATTCAAGTAGTGATCTTCGATTTGCATGTCAATTGGCAGGTCATAAAAGTATGCGCCGCTGCCCAGGGCATCTTCCAATCTGGCGATATTTCTTCTGATTACTTTCTTTATCGCTTCCTTTTCAGGTATTGGAAAAGTACTGCCAGTTAATTCATGGCGATCCAGAATCAGCATTTTACCCTCAGCATCAAGCGCATCCTGACTTTGTTCAGAAAGTGCATCAGCAATGATAAACCCATACAAGTGCCCGAGCAAATGCAAAATATATGTATTACCACGTTCAAAAGTCACGGGGAATTCCATCACGTCCATATCTGGACAGATGCGCTGTTTCAAGACCGACGCCAGCATGTAACTATAATTCCCCTCCCCTTTTCCCTCAAAAACCTTGGCAACCCCTGGAGAGTCGCCAATACATTTGGCAAAGATTCTTTTTTCCTTTTCCACGATTCGCACGGTCTCCCAGCAGCGACCGCTAAGGATAAATCTGTGCTTAAGATGAAAAATCCGACCTACGAGCCTATTGGATTCAGCATTTATTACGTCGTATTCGCCAAACGCTACATCCGCGATGTTCGAATGTATTTTACCCCAACGGATCTTCTCCTCGAGTTCGTAACCATCAAAATATATGCCTGATCTGTTTTCCTTTACTTTTCCATCATCAATCAACCTCTTGAATGTGGTTCTTACCTGTGTTTCAGTATACACTGGTAACAAAATATTGTAGACGCTTTGCAGGGTTGTACCGATGCGCTGGCGTTGATATAAATAAGAATAGATCTGCTGCGGTATTACTGATAACGAAGGTTGATACCGTTTCTCAAACAACTGCCCTTTAATCGCACAGTCAAAATAGGTCTCAAACAACATCCTTTCCCATGTATTCGTATAAACGCCGAGCGCGAACAACTTATTGGTACGGCGATTGCCCCGACCTATCCTCTGAAGTAACGAAGAGATATCAAACGGCGGTCGGTAAAGAACCACGCAATCCATATCGCCGATGTCAATCCCCAGTTCGAGCGTAGAAGTGGCGCACAAAATGCCGCTTTCACCCTGATTCATCCTCTGTTCAACTTCTTCACGGCGCTGTTTTTGAAGACTCGCATGATGGACAAACACAGCACCATGGAATGGTGGTCTATTAAACTTCTGAGAGAAGAGCTCAGCCAGACTTCGGGCATTAAAAAAAATGAGTATCTTCTTAAACCCCTTTTGCTTTGCTAATCGGAAGACTTTTTGAATAAAATCATCTTGTTCAATCAACTCATACTCTATCTCGCGCGTCGATTTTAAAAAACATACTTTTGCATCATCAAAATAACGTGCTCCGATATCCATATCGTCAATCGTCGCAGAAAGAGCACAATACTGGAGTTTATCATTTATTTTTCGTAATCGCCTCAAGAGAATTCTCAACTGGTCGCCGCGCGGCGTATTATCAAGCAGATGTATTTCGTCAAGCACTACCGCACTCAGCGTCTGCAGAACACGTGGTTTGCGAGCAAGCATCGAATCAAAAGACTCGGGTGTGGTGAGCAAAACTGCAGGCAGATGTTTCAAATCAAGTCTTGGTCGATCGCCAGTCTTGCGCCCCAGTTCTATACCAACATAAGTTACCGGATCGACTAACCTCCGATAGAGATCATTAACAAGTGCCCGGGTTGGCGAGACATAGAGTATCTTCAGCGCGTTTAGCAACTGACCCTGAGTATCCTGGAGCAAATGCTCGACCAGCGGGGCAATTATCGCCTCGGTTTTTCCACTCGCTGCAGGCGATATCACGACTACGTTTTCATGATCTAAAATATGGGGAATAGTCAATTCCTGAATCGGTAAGAAACTGCCAAACCGGCTGAAAAACGGCACCCAGGTCCTTGTTAATCGATTTTTAATATCTTTAGAATTCATATTTCGCTGAGAACGCAGAATCCGTCAAAATTAAATATTGCCTTTTTGCCATTCTTCTATGAATATAAATTCAAGTACTACACAGCCGATTGCTGATAATCCCAGAGTCGTTTGCTCTTTGAAAAACCTTCTATGTCAAATGAATTCCAGTGAGCAGGCAAATCTTCAAACCTTATGGATTCCTCAATTATATTCTGTAAGAATACTCTAATCATAATTAGGTTTCTATATTATGCTTTTGGCTCATTTTGGGCTTCTATGTCCCGTTTGGCATCTTCTTGGCGTGTTTCGAGCATACCACTAATTTTTCGTACTTCACAGGTTTGCAATTGTCAAAAACCCCACCAGCGTTTTGAGCATCGGACTCTTATCTCTAATATCTTCAATGAGCTGTTGGTAATTACGCTGCTTTATATTTATGACTTTGTGTAGCACATTTGCATTGTCAGGAAGACCATATCTGGTGATGTCTTCGTTTGCACTTCGCGCCGCAAGCACAATCCACTCTTCCAAACGCGGGCATAACAATATTAGCCGATTATCAGTCTTGCTATCAAAGTACAGCTTTATCTCATCTTTTGTATCTATAAGTTTGAGAGTCTTGATATAGGAAGGCTGGACACTCTTTGGATCTTCATCAACTAATCCTATGGCATTGCTTGTCTTTTTCAGTCTATTACATACGTTCCCTTTGCCGTACGAATGAATCACCTGTTTCTTGGAAATACCAAGTGTACAAAGTAGTGCCTTATCAGGATTGCACTCCACATAGTACATCACTATTCCTCTACATACTTGTCGAGATTAAAAAAGATGCTGCTATCAAGGTCAATAATTTCAGAAATTTCGTTTTCCTTAATGGGTCTCACTCTCGTTTGATAATCCTTGAGATAGGTTATAAACACTGCAACTTTGTCTTTTTGCGTTTTTTCCAAAATTGGTAAAAGAAAATAAGGATTATGAGTAGAAATGAAATATTGATTGTTCTTATCAACAGCAATTCGCTCAGCAAGGAATTTCGTATAATACGGAAAGGCATGTGCTTCAGGCTCTTCAAAAATGATTATTGAATCTTTGTTGGTTTCAATGGCAGCAAGATGGAATATCAACCTCTGCAGCGTATCTGAGAGTAGTGAATAGGGGTAAGATATAATAATCTCATCAACTTGTTTCTGTACTTCTATTTTCCATTCCTGCGGTTTTAGAACAACCCGCAGATCATATTCTCCAAGCAAGTCAGCAACTAATTTCTTCACGGCTTTATTCGTCAGAAGAATCTGCATGAGATTATAACCGTGAGGTGGCAGTAAATAGCCAGGTTCTCTTTGCGCAAAAGTCTCTACAATTGCAAACCTGTACAATTTAAAAGGTGAAAACCTTTTAGAAATGTCTGATGAACCCTTACCACCATAGTTATAGCTAAAATTGAAATGGAATATTTTCTTCTCCTTATCTCCACCATATCCTTTGAAATCATCGTTTTCAAACACTAATTGAAATCGCACATCATCAGCAGATATCTCAACTTTTTCACTTATATCGTTATCATGAAAGAGATTGATCATATCTGAAAATCGAACAAAACTCTTTAATCCATGGTCTTCCACACTATAAGGGAAAGAAAAAATGCCAAGACTCTCGAGGATATTCGACTTTCCTGTATTCGGTTTACCGATAAAGATATTTATCTTCTTACAATCCATGGTCAGGTGCTTTATTGACTTAAAATTTTTGATTTCAAAATTGCTAATCATGATTGACCTCCTTACTTCAACACTAAATAACTATAACCATTTTTCGATATCTTTCAACAGTATTAATAGCCCTTTTGGCCCATGATATTTGCTTAATCACAACCAGCAGCATTTGCAAAAGCACTGATTAGTTTAAGATACTCATCCCGCCAGGTTCGTTTGAATTCAATTTTTTGTCCTTCACCTTCTGCTAAGATTATTTCCAAATCGTTTTTAGTAATCTTCATTTTTTATTAAATCCCTCCACAATTTTTATTTCCTCTTCTGTCAACCCCGTTAGAGATAGGTTGACAGGGGTAATCGACAGATACCATAGGTGTCTTATCTCTAATGGGGGCAATCGGTATTCGTATTTTTGAACTCTAGCTTGCTTTTTAGGATTTTCAAGATAATCGTCACCTGCCTGTGTGTGTTCACACGCAGACAGGTCTTTTTTTATTGCGAGAATCTTATCAACAAGATCATTCAGTGAATGGTCTCTGCTCAACTTCATTTGTTAGTATTTTTGATAAAACCAATTTTATGTTTTGGCTTTTCTGGTAGAGCCAGTAGTCTTCTCAAAATTTCAAATATCCG
>JAUVZL010000065.1 GCA_030602565.1 Candidatus Stahliibacteriota bacterium | reverse complement strand
CTCGTTCAAGAATGTAAAAGAGCTGATTATGGCTATTAAACAATACATAGCATCTCATAATCAAAACCCAAAAGTTTTCGTTTGGACAGCTTCAGTTGAAAGTATTATGAGAAAAATATCCAAATGTAAAGATCTGTTAGACGCACCACACTAGTGGTGCACATTCAGAAAGAAAATTGGGTGTCGAAGGTGAAGATTTAAAAAATATGTATTATGGAATAGACTTTCTGCGCAGAGTTAATTTGAGTGATAAAGTTGAGATTGGTGAAAATGTAGTAGTGGTTGGCGGTGGTAACTCAGCAATTGATGCAGCACGTACTGTTCTAAGATTAGGCGCAAAAGAAGTTACAATAGTGTATCGACGTTCACTGAAAGAGATGCCTGCAGACAGAGATGAGATTGAGGAAGCAAAAAATGAGGGAATAAAAATAAGATTTCTAACAACACCGACTAAGTTTTCTGGAGAGATCGGCGTACTGAAAAATATGGAGTGCATTAGGATGAAACTTGGATTACCTGATGAGTCAGGAAGAAGAAGGCCCGAGCCTGTTACAGGATCAGAATTTGTGATTCCAGTAGATATGGTGATAATTACTATTGGTCAAAGTCCTGATACATCTTATTTACCAGAGAATACAAATATCAGTATTAACAAATGGGGAGGCTTTATTGTTGATACTGATACGCTTCAAACTTCTGTTCCTGGCATATTCGCTGGCGGTGATGCAGTTAGAGGGCCTGATACAGTGATATGGGCGATAGCAGACGGTAAGCGTGCAGCAGTTTCTATTGAACGTTATCTGAGTGGTCTTGATTTGAAAAAAGGTCGTATTGAATTGGAGAAAGTTAAAGATATTAGATTGCCGAGAATAATTAGAAATACAAAGAGAGAAAAAATTTGTACTTTATCATTAGAGAAAAGAAAAGGTAACTTTAATGAAGTCAATCTTGGCTATACTGAAGAACAGGTTAAATCTGAAGCAATGCGGTGTTTCTCATGCGGTGGTTGTATTGAGTGTAGGGAGTGTGAAAAGGTTTGTGAACAAAATGCGATTGATCATAATCTAAAAGATCGAATTATAGAAGAGGAAGTTGGTGCAATAATTGTCGCTACCGGATGTGAGCTATACCCAATAGAAAAAATTCCAGAATACGGCGCCGGCAAATACGAAGATGTAATCAATGGACTGCAATTCGAAAGATTGCTTTCTGCATCAGGTCCAACTGACGGGCAGATAAAAAGACCTTCTGACAACAAGGTACCTAAGAGAGTGGTTTTCGTGAGTTGCGTTGGTTCAAGAGACCCTGAGCACCATTTACCTTACTGTTCAAAAATCTGTTGTATGTACACTGCGAAACAAGCTATGTTATACAAACACAAAGTCCCAAATGGCGAAGCGATCATATTCTACATTGATATCCGTGCTGGTGGAAAAGGGTATGAGGAGTTCGTGGAACGGGCTCAGAAAGAAGATGTTATGTATATTCGGGGTAAGGTATCGAAGATCTACAGGAATAATGGAAAGCTTAATGTCCTTGGTGTGGATACACTTATTGGTAAACAGCTTGAAATCGAATGCGATATGGTGGTGCTTTCTATGGCGATGGTGCCGGATAGGGATATCGATGATCTCCTTGGTAAGCTCAAGATTGCTGCAGATAAACACGGTTTTCTCTCAGAGGCTCATCCGAAGCTGAGACCTGTGGAGAGTATATCTGCTGGTGTATTCGTTGCTGGTGCTGCGCAAGCTCCCAAGGATATACCTGAGGTCGTGGCTCAGGCGTCTGGTGCTGCGAGCAAAGTAGCCGATCTCTTTTCATCTAAGGAGTTGAAACACGAGCCTATAGTAGCATGTGTCGATGAAGACATTTGTAGTGGTTGTGGGGTCTGTATTCCATTGTGTCCTTATGATGCTCGGGAATTAGAACTTGTCGATGAGAAGCTTACTGCCAAGGTTAATGCTGTATTATGTGAAGGTTGCGGTTCATGTATAGCGGCATGTCCTTCAGGTGCTACTGGTCAGAAGAATTTCATGGATAGACAGATCTGCGGCATGATTGATGCTGCACTCCTGAAATAGTCAAGAACCTTAAATAATCATTATACCCATCCCGATCGACACTAAGAGGAGGATAATATAGTGGTTTATGATGAAAGAAGAGAAGCAGGTTGTTGAATTATTCTTTCAAATAATGGAGGTAATTGAGTCAATCAGGCTGTTGATTTAGTGGAGTAGGGGCTTTAGCCCCGTCAAAAGCAATGAAATTTCATCAGTTTTCACGAGCATAAATGCTCTACTCCAGTGAAAAATGACTTTTTCAACAGCCTGAATGACTCGAATGTTTTTTACAGCAGGAATATCAGCGCCACACCGATGACCGTGACAATAGTCCCCAGGATAGCGGCTAAGGTGATTTTTTCTTTAAAGACCAAGTAAGATAACGGTATAAGGAATACTGGCGGTAAAGCCATCAGGGTAGAGGCGATTCCAACATATGTGAGTTGAACCGCGATAAGGGAGAGCCAGACACCTAAAAACGGACCGAGCAAGGCCCCGGTGCTCATAGTCAGGGCAGCTTTTTGGTCCTTTAGTGCTCGAAATGTCGTTGGTATTGTCCCGTGGAATAGTGAAAATAGCCACACGGTAATTGCTGCAATGAAGATTCTGATAATATTACCGTCAAGGGCTGGAAAGTTATTGGCAAGCCCTTGTTTTGACAATATTAGCCCTAATGCTTGACCAAATGCACCGCCTACACCGCATAAGAGTCCGATTGTATAGTGACGTTTTTTACGGGTGTCTTTGCTACGTGATAGAATTACCCATGTAATACCGATCAAAGTAATTATGATCGCCAGTATCGTGGTCAGGTCTAAGACTTCATGGAGAAATAGCCAGGCAATGAGCGTGCCAAAGACCGGCACCAGTGACATCATGAGCATACTGAGGCGTGGACCAATCAGGACGAATGATTTGAAAAGCATGGTGTCGCCGATTGCAAAGCCGACAATACCGGAAAACCCAAACCAAAACCAATGGTACGAAGTAACCTCTTGAGGTATAAGTTGTCCGGTTATGGCGTAGTGCGTTATTGAAAGCAGTATAAGGCCAACGACTAAGCGCAACCGGTTTACTGCATGATGGCCAATGCGCCTTGATGATATAGTAAAGAAAACTGAGCCGATAGACCAGCACAGGGCAGTACCCAGGGCAGCTATTTCACCGAAGAGATTGTTCAAATAATTCTCCTATGCATCTATTTATGATAATTGAAAAATCAAAAAAATCAAGTATGTTTAGGTTAGCTAGTTGACACCATTGATAATTTCGTTAAAATAGTATTGTGGAATTGGAGGAGTTATGAGAAAGGCATTTATTAGTTCCTTGATAGTTGTTTGTATTGGATTTTCAACCCCTTATTGGGATCAAGATGATTTTGAACGTGCTGAGCATGTACCCAAAGGAAAAGCTGTGATGCAATTTGAGATCGATGGCTTGAGGGGTGATTGGCAGACATGGAGCTATATCCATGAACTGTGTCAGACATCAGCATTTATCGCTTCCCTGCAAGTATCTGATTCTTTGAATCCTGAATTTGGTGGTATAATTGAAGGCGAAGACGAACTCGAGATTGTCCAGACTGATAATACTCAAGAAGCTATCTGGGTATGGTGTCGACACTATGAAATTACTGGAGACACAATGTACTTCACTAATCTCCGGCGCGCCTGGATTTATGTTATGAACTTCCCTGCTTATGATGAAGAGGGTTCAGATAGTGATTATTATCGCGTCTGGAATTGCGGTCTGGCTTTGTTTGCTGAAAGCAAGTACCGAAGTGTCTTTGCAGACACAAGTTTCTTGTCATATGCTGATACATGCGCGAAATACATCATGGGTCGCCCTCTGCCTTTTGACGATCCATTACCTATCTACCGCCGGCTTCACCCAAAAGTCACTTCTATGGCGGCTGGTATGCTTTACCAATATGGTAAGGATTTAAGCAACCCGACATTCATAGATACTTCTTTGGTTTTTGCTGAGAGTGTAAGGGTTTGGATAGAAGCTGATCCGAATACCAATATAAACGATGAAGTTTGGGCAATGTCAGGTGGTACTGCAGTATGGGGCTTATGCCGTTCTTTATTCGATGCTGATACATCGGCTGGTATAGTCTGGCTCAATACTTATTTGTCTTATATGAAATACTATCAGCCAACAGGTAATTGGAATAATTCATGGAATATCTGGTATGCGAACGCATATAATTTTTCCGCGCGGATCGTGCAGAGTGGAACTTATGTTGATTATCATCATTCACTTACTGATAGTCTGCTTATCCAGGATTATGATGATGATGGCGGTGTGCCGCCGACCCGAACCTGGGGAGAAAACCGTGATCACGCTTGGGTTTCTGCTTATATGGTATTCATGGGGTTTGAAGGTCTGATGGATTCGATAAGGGACCTTGATGCTGGTGTTAATGGTTTGTATGCGATCGGACCAAGACAATATTTACTGACCGGTGATTCCATTGAAATCGCAATAAGTGCAGTGAACTATGGATTTCAACCTTTATCGAATGTCTATTTTGAAGTCACTGGACCATATTCTGCAGATACAATAATAGATTTGGCGCTTGGTGAGGAGGATACAATAAGGTTCTTTGACCTCTGGATACCCCCTGATACAGGGCATTATGATTTTCAATGCTTCAGTATTTTAGGTGTTGATGAAAGACCTGAGAATGATACCCTAAATAAGGTGATTAGGGTTCGTCCTTTGCTGGATGTGATTGGCGCGGTTGTTGATTCATCGACTGGTTGGGGGATCGGTGCAAAGCTCTATTTCCAGTTTGCCGATGATACAGGTTCTGTTTATATTGATAGCGCAATGACTGATTCTGTAAGCGGCGTGTTCAGTCTTCATTTATTAGATTCTTTGTACCGAGCTTTTATCTTCACCTGTATTCCCTATCCTGATTTTATTGAAGATAGCATTTATGTCACGGTTGATTCAATCTCTGATATGGACTTTTATTTAAACCCGACTGATTTACTGGTGATCAACCGTGATAATCAAGCACGCTATGATGAATATTACAGGATTTCACTCGATTCATTGAATATCACTTATAAGATATGGGCACCGGTTGACCAGGGTATTTTCCCAATTAGCAGGGTCAGTGCCTTCAATAAATATGCTATTCTCTGGTATACAGGTGATGCAGTGACTGATAATATCACCGCTGAAGAACAAGATAGTCTTGCGTTTTTTCTTGATAATGGAGGTAAATTATTATTAACCGGACAGAATATCGGTGAAGAAATTCATACTTCACCCTTTTTCAGCGATTACTTACATGCACAGCTGCTGAATGATTCTATTGATATGGTATTTTGTTATTCTGATACGTTTGATTTACTTGGTCAACGTACTGGTAACCTGTTCACGGTGGGCGCTGGTGGTGCGGCAAATCAGTATTCCCGCGATGTGATTGGTTCTGACGGACAGTCGTATGAATTCATATTCTATGATACGACCCATACTGATTGTGCAGGAATATGGTTTAATGACCAAACGAGTGGTTTTCAAATAGTCTATTTTGGGGTCGGGCTTGAAGCGGTTCATCGGCGACCAAATTGCATGACACGTACTCAATTGCTTGCAGTGATCTTTGAATGGTTCGATATCTATGGTATTACAGAGCATAACGAGTCTGGTATTCAAACACCGATATTTTGTGTTTATCCGAATCCAGTCCGAGATATACTGAACATCAGTTTTAACACAGAGCACCGGGGAGAGGCTATACAACTGAAGATATATGACGTTAGTGGACGTTTAATAAAAGATTTCAATCTCGCATCTAATATCAATCATCTAACACCACCCATCATTTGGTCTGGCAAGGACCGTCAGGGTCGTCGCGTACCTAATGGTGTATACTTTGTCAGTTTGGAAACTGGAGACAATAGCGAGATAAGAAAGATCGTTGTTTTGAAATGACCCACGCTTCAATACATGTGCAATTGTGCAACCATCGAATTGTTCTGAAAAATCGTGAGTTTTCAAGGTATGAATAGGTTATTATAGTTTTCGGCGATCAGAGAATCGTCTTTGATCGTCCCCTGGATTTGCCTGCCCCGTTAGATAAAACAAATTATTAGGGATATACACACAAAAGTATCCTCACAATCATATAAATGTTTTGAAAATAAATTAGGCGTATATCTAACGGGGTGAATATTTCGATATTAGCATTTAGAATTTGTATAAATATCATTGGAATTTCTTATCTCTTATAATGCTTGTGCTTGCCGGGTAGAGAGAGTTAAAACCAAATTTGTCTCTCGGCTTATTGATTTCATGTGGTCACAACCATTGAAGTCTCCACCGTTGATAAAGAATTTTACGATTTTAGCATAATTGCCGAGTGCAACGCCCAATGCCCAATCAGGCGTTTTTGGTAATTCATCTATTGATGCCATATTAATATCTGGTGAGAAAGAGCATAGGATTTTAAAAAATCTTCTGGAGAACCATCTGTACTGTTCAAAACTCCCCCTTAAAAATATCGCGTGGATAAATCCCAAATGTCAAAATTCAAATTATAGTTTCTAATGCTCATTATTTATTTTAACTCTTTGAGATTGCTTCGCTGACGCTCGCAATGACAAGAATCATGAAGCTATAGAAAAGCAATATTGACAATGCTTTACAAAAAGTGGAGAGGACTTAGGAGAGTTTAGGGAACAGGGCTAAGGGCATAGGGTAACGGGGTATCGGAGTAACGGAGTATTTGGGTGTTGGCTACTTTGTTTTGAGAATTTTCAAAAAAGCCCTGACGATTTCAGGGTCGAATTGTGAACCGGCGTTTTGTCTGAGTTGGTTAATGGCTTGTTTCCTTGAGATCGCCTTGCGATATGGACGATCTGTAGTCATTGCATCATACGCATCTGCAACTGCGATAATTCTTGCGCCGAGTGGTATTGATTTTTTCTTCAGCCCATTTGGATAACCATTCCCGTCATATCTTTCATGTTCACATCTAATTATTTCACATGTTTCAACCAGACTCTTTATATCCTTAAGAATACCGTGACCAATATCAGGGTGCTTTTTTATTGTTTCATATTCGTCTTTTGTAAGGGGTTCTATTTTGCCGAGCAAGTAGTCAGTAATACCTATTTTTCCGATATCATGGAGATAGCCAGCATAACTCAGTTCTTCGATTTGCGTTTTGTTCAATTCCAAGGCTTTTGCGATCTGCATGGCGTATTTTCTCACCCGCTCAGAATGACCCCGCGTGTAGTGGTCTTTTGCTTCCATTGCCGACACGAGTGCTTTTATAGTGTCCAAGTAACTCTCTTCCAGGGACTCATATAGACGGCCGTTCTCAATTGCTATCGCTGCCTGGTTTGCTATGAGGGTCAGTATCCTTATATCATCATCATCAAATGTATTTTTCTTATAGCTTTCAATATTGATAACGCCGATGATTTTTTCGCCGAGTTTCAAAGGCACGGCGATTTCTGATTTAGTCTTTTTATCGAGCGGCATATACTTCGGGTTCTTAGTTACGTCATTTGCCAGACAATACTTGCCTGTTTTGGCGGCATGACCGGTAATACCTTGACCCAGTTTTATTTTTTTTGCAGTTCGCCACTTAGAAAATGGCTTGGTTGTTGCATGAATGCTTAGTTCATTTGTGTTTTCGTCATTCATGAGGATGCCAGTTCTTTCATAACCAAAGGTTTTGCTCAAATGCATGAGGATTTTCCGAAAGAGTATGTCAACGTCTACTATCGATGTTAATTCCTTACTGATTTCGCAAATCAGGCTCAGTTCTTTAACCATTTTGGAGAGATAATTGACATTGCTCTTGTGCTCGGTGATGTCGGTGGCAAGACCAAGCATGCCGATTACTCGCCCATTATGTTTTATCGGAGAAGCACTAACTTTTAAATAAATGTGCGCGCCATTTTTGTCGAGAATTGTCAACTCATAGGGCTTTGTTTTCTTCCCCGTTTTCAATCTTCTGAAGGCGTCTTTTACCTTATTGCGTGATTCGGGCGCAATCATATTGAAGAATCGTTTCCCGACCAATTCTTTTACTGTGTAGCCAGAGATTTTTTCAATGTGTTTGTTTGTATAAGTGATTATACCCTTTAAGTTCACAGTACATATCACCGCCGCGACATCATCAAACAAACGACCATGATATTGTTCAAGACAGTTGTCGTTCTGTTCTGGTGTCTGTTTTCTTGCCATTGCTATTGATTAGTATAGACAATGTAGTCTTTTTGTCAAGAGGCATTCGTGCTGAGTCCTCTCCACTTTTTTCAGATTGCATGGTGCACAATGTAGTGGGCGAGCCCTGTGAAATACTACAAGACTGAAGACCAAAAACAAAGACAAATTTCATAACAAGGATAGGACACGCAAAGATATATTTATCTGTTATTTCACGGGGCGAGCTTGCTCGAGTAGAGACACGCCATGGCGTGTCCCTACTAAAAATTTGGTCTTGTTTTTATTGACTTACTCAACGGGTTGCTTATAATATATGCACTATGGTCTGGCTTGATATCGTACTCATTATTGTTCTTACGATCCTGGCGCTGCATGGTTTGCTCATCGGTATAATACGAAGCGTATTTGATATCATCGGTATTCTGATAGGGTATGTACTGGCAGTCAGTTTCAGCGGTAGTGTTGGGATACCACGCTTTCTCGCTTTCCTTTTGATTTTCGTGCTTATTGTGGTTGCTGTTCACATCCTCGGCAGGATTATTTCAAAGGCGATCAGAACCACGCCGCTTGGTACTATTGATCGAGTATTAGGAGGTCTTTTAGGATTGGTAAAAGGTCTGGTTGTTTGTTTTGTATTCTTGCTGGTCCTGCTTTTACTGCAGAAATCGAATAAAGCAATCTATAAATCAGCGATTGCCCCTGAGATATTGAAAGGTGGTTTGATAGCAAGTCAAGTTCTTCCCGATAAATGGTATAATTGGATCGAGGATGTCGTCACTAAGCGTGAGTTAGTGCAGGGCTATGAGGATTATTACATTTCTCTCTGATTTTGGTGAAGATGATTGGTTTGTCGCTGCGGTAAAAGGTGAGATCCTCAAGATCAATCCGAATGTTCACATTATTGATATTACCCATAGAATCAAACCGCATGACATTAGTTCTGCAGCATTCATACTGAAGTCAGTATTCCGGAATTTTCCACCCGGTACTGTACATTTGGTCGTTGTTGATCCGGGTGTTGGCAGCAAACGCAAGCCAATAATTGTCCATGCAGAGCCTTACTATTTTATAGGTCCGGATAATGGAGTTTTTTCATATGTCTATAACAAGTATGCCAAAGTATACTCGATAAAGGTGAAAGGTGAAGTCAGCGCCACATTCCACGCAAGGGATATCTTTGGTCCTGCAGTCGCTCGAATAGCCTTGGGTAATGCACCCTCATCTTTTGGTCCTGAAAAGCGTGATTATATCAGTTTTGAATTTCCAGGCTTAACGAAAAATGACAAGCGATTATATGGTGAAATCGTTTATATTGATCATTTTGGTAACCTTATTACAAATATACCGAACAACATTGACATAAGCAGTCTCAATATATCCGGTGGAGAAGTGGCATTGAAAAACTTGTATGGAGAAGGGGTTAAAGGTCAGGTCATATGTGTGAAGGGGAGCAGCGGTTATTATGAGATTTCCTGCAATAAGGGAAATGCCAAGGAACTTCTGAGTGTTGATACAGGTGAGAGAGTAATTGCAGAGATTGGGTGACAATTATGGGATTTGTGCACCTAAGTCTTGACAAATGAGTACTTATACCTATAATTCTTCTGAAAGGAGAAGGTATGTATAAAATGTTAATAGTATGTGTGTGTGTAGGATTTGGCTTCAGTCAGGTTCTTCAAGTCGATTCAATTATCGACCCGGGGACTTGGACCAATCCTGAGAGCATCTTTGTGTCGGATGATCTCTATGGTGTACCTGGTGGCAATAATGATAACCTGGTGTTGGGGATTGCTGATCCTTCAGATACAAGTGCGACAATCGATTCGGTAATGGTCTTGCTCGAACAGTATGTGAGTGATTCAACTAAGGCTTTCTGGTTTGTAACACCGATTATCAATGGTAATCCCGGAACATCAACACCCCAACAAGCAGGCAGTGAACAAGAATCTGTTCTGGGATTTGATATCAGCGCAGACATAACAAGTTGGGCTGACATTATTGCGCTGGATATTGAGCTTACGCCAATAAAGGGGGTTGGTGCACCGCCTGAATGGTATGCAGATTACCTGTATGTCTATGTGTATACTGATGCTGGGATTTTAGAAGGTGAGTATGGCAAAGCAAATGACTCCAGACTAACTATACCATATATCATATCCGGTGCATTGACCTTTACATATTATCTCGATACACCATCTTTCATTACCGTGGAAGTCTACAATAGTATAGGCGAAGGAGTATTGGGTAAGAACGTGAGTGGCAATATTGGCAAGAACCGTATTACACTCGGTGGAGCTAGCGAGCTTTCGACTGGGGTATATTATCTTCAGGTGAAGTCAGTAGACAGCAGTATTGAGTCAGGCAAGTTTATTATTCTGGAGTAAATGACCGAGCCGCCACTACTTTTGTGCGGGGTTAGAACGTGAATAGCATTCTAACCCCGCTTTTCTTATTCTTCCTTTGATATCAACTCATGTGTATTGACTAAAAACCATATTCATATAGAATAGATAATGGTAAAACTTGAGAATATTATTAAAAAGCGGGTTCTGATTCTCGATGGTGCTACTGGTACTAATCTTTTAGATAAAGGATTAGCCCCTGGCGAATCGCCGAGCATACTTAATATTCGTAACCCTGAAGCAGTTTACAGTCTCCATGAACAATACATCAAGGCTGGCGCCCGCGCTATTTTGACCAACACCTTTACTGCTAACCCTGCAAATATCCCCACGTCTAAGCTCAATAGAGTTATATTCGCAGGTGTCAAGATAGCCAAACGCGCAGCAAAGAATCGGGCATTTGTTTTCGGTGATATAGGACCTCTGGGTGAGCTAATTCAACCTTATGGAGAGGTCTCTTTTGAAGAAGTGCACAGGACATTTCTGAATATTTGTCGCAGTATGTACAAGGCAGGTATCAGGGTATTCTGGCTTGAGACCTTCACCTCAATAATTGAAGCAAAGGCAGCTTTTCTTGCAGCCCGCAGTTTTTCAAAAGACGTTTTTGTATGTTTGTCGCTACAGGATAACAGTCGTACATTTATGGGTGAGACTCCTGAGTCGATCGCGGTAACATTTGAGGCGCTTGGGGCAAAAGGCATCGGCGTGAACTGCACCTTGCCTGAAGTCGCAATCGAGGCGGTTACCAGGATGGCGCGGGTTAGTAGTATACTTTTAATCGTTAAACCTAATGCAGGTGAGGTTAAGATCGTCAATAATAAGATCTTTCACACGCTTTCAGACCGTGAAGTGGCTCGGTTTTATAAACGGTTTATTAGAGCTGGCGCAAACATCATTGGTGGTTGCTGCGGAACAACGCCCAAGTATATCGAGTTCATCAGAAAGCAAAAGGCAGTCCCCAGAAAAAGAAAAGCAATGAGCCAGTTTATTCTGGCAACAACACACAGGATTCTGAGGGTTGCTGATGATTTAGTGATGATTGTCGGCGAACGTATGAATCCATCTGGACGTAAAAAAGTAAAAAGGAAGTTGCAAGAGGGGGATTATGAGGTTTATGGACAGGAAGCAAAGTCGCAGGAAGCTGCCGGCGCTGACGCGCTTGACATAAATGCCTTTGTTGTTGAACTTAAGGAAAAAAGCACGCTTAAGAATGCTACTTTTCAAGTCATGAAGACATCTGAATTACCTTTGTTCATTGATACCCAGGATTTTGATGCCGCTGAAGCCATCCTTTCATTCTATCCTGGAGTAGGGGTTTACAATTCAATCCCCGCGCAAAAGAAAGCGCTACTCAAGTGGCTGCCAATGATTAAAAAGTACGGCTTTAAAGCTGTGGTATCACTGGTCGGCAAAAGCATACCGCGCAGCGTCAAACAGAGGATGGACAATGTGGATATTGCTTTGTCAGTTGCCAAGCGACTTGATTTTCCCAAGAAAGATCTGATTTTTGATCCATTGGTTTTTTCAGCAGCTACTGACAAACAGCAGATTACCAATACTCTAAAGACGGTTGAGCGACTCTATCGGCGCGGGTTAAAAACGATACTTGGAATATCGAATGTCTCTTTTGGTTTGCCTGAGCGCAGTCAATTGAATGCATCACTCGCCACTGCGGCAATCAAGTGCGGGGTGACATTTCTGATATTAAACCCTCATGAGCAAGTCGTCATGAGTGCGGTTAAAGCAGCACGCGCCCTATTTAAGGCAGGCGTTTCAATATCAGATTACACCCGGGTTGAATCTAATGAGAGTTTGTCAAAATCCGCAAAAGATCTGACTGAAGCGATTATTTTTGGAAATAAAGAGTTGAGTCGGGGATTTGCTCAGAAGCTGCTCAAGGCAGGCACCGCGCCCCAGGCGATCATCGATCGATTTGTCTCAGAAGCTCTGAGCAGGGTCGGTGTTCTTTACGAGACCGGCAAGTACTTTATCCCAGATCTACTCAAGGCAGCTGAGGCATCAAAATATGCCCTTGATGTTGTTCGGAAATATCTGCCAAAAGGCAGAAAGCGGGGGAGGATCGTTCTCGCAACAGTAAAGGGCGATATCCATGATATTGGCAAGAATATCGCGTGTATGATATTTGAATCAGCTGGATATGAGATAATTGATCTTGGTAAAGACATATCCACTGAAAAGATTGTGGCAACTGTAAGGAAAGTCAAACCTGATGTGCTTGGTTTGAGTGCTCTGTTGACGACCACTATGCCTGAGATGACTAAGGTAGTAAGTGCACTGAAAAAGGCGAAGCTGAACGTAAAGGTGATTATTGGTGGTCCTAATGTGAGTGAGCGCTACGCAAAAGAAATCGGTGCCTATGGTGCGGCAACTACTGTGTTAGAAGGCTTAGCACTTTTAAAGAAGTCAAAATAAACCACAATGCTGCGAGAAAAATTATCAAAGCACAAAATCATCACGCTTGAGATCCTCCTACCCACAAGCCTCAACCTCACTGGGCTTTCAGAAAAGATCGAGCAATTCAAAGGCTGTATAGATGCAATAAATATTCCCTCGAATCCCCTTGGTAGACTGAGACCTGATGCCTTGTGTTGTGCCCATATTATCCAGCAGAGAACCGGGATCGAAACCATTCCACATTTTGTTGCACGCCATTTTACTTCACTGAGTTTTGAGAGTCATTTGCTCGGTGCCGCGGCGTTAGAAATTTCTAATGTTTTGTGCATCACCGGAGATGCACCGGTTGAGGGACGGGGTGGTTTTGAGTTGAATTCATCAAGACTCTTAAATATCGCCAAGAACCTGCAAAACGGTGTAACTTCGGCGCGAAAAAAAATAAACCCAGTAGAATTCTATCTTTGCACAAGTTTCAATTCGAATATCCCGAATATTCAAGGTGAGTTCATAAAGTCAAAGGTAAAATATAAAAGTGGTGCTGAGTGTTTTTTTACCCAACCTGTATTCAACCCCCCACAATTTATTGAAATCGCTAAACAGTTTCACCAACTTTTTGACCGAGCAAAGCTCATTGCCGGGCTTTCCTTTCTGCATACCAAAAAAAGAGCTTTTGCTTTGATGAAATTCTTGGGTATCCCTTACGAGTATATCAATAATATCGAAGAACAGGATGAAACCGAAATGCTCCTGGAGACCGCAGAAAAGCTAAAGAACTATGTTGACGGGTTTTATATTATCCCCATCACTAAATACGCCAAGGCACTTGGATTCGTCAAGAAAATCAGAGAGATACTATAGTTACTGAGGAGAACATGAAATAGTTCTCATATCATCCACGATATGATGTAGTCGCCTCAGCCTGAGGCAGACAGGTGATTTATCAGGCTTTGTCCAATAAATTGCCTGCCTGTGCCGGAACCACGGCAGACAGGGACAACTACAATTATTAATGCCCGATTCTTTTCGAACGATATGATCGTTTAGTGCGTTATTATCGTTGATTTGGTTTATTTGCTTTCTCCCATACTCCGTTACACCGTTACTCCGATACATTAATCAGTTCCCAGTTTCCAGGTCTTATTCAATAATCCCCAGCCAGTCTCCCATGAGAAATTGTAATCTGCCAATTAGAAGGCTAATACGCGACATTACAGTGTAGCCAAAAGATGCACCAAAACCAAGCATGAGGAAGATTATACCAAGGTTTGCCGCAGGTTTCATTATCCCTTTTCTTTCTGTTGAGAAGAAGAAGTAGATAAGGACTGAGATTACGCCGATGAGCATGATTATTGCCCATAAACCTGTGTCCCATTTTAAGAAAGCCTCTCTCACCAATAGAGTACCCTGGGTCTGCTTGAGGATATCTCTCTGGAATATCG
>JAUVZL010000019.1 GCA_030602565.1 Candidatus Stahliibacteriota bacterium | reverse complement strand
AGAAGGTTTCGCGTTCATTAGTGATCATACGGTAAGGCATAAAACAGTAACTGAGTAATTCAGGCTGTTGATTTAGTGGAGTAGGGGCTTTAGCCCCGTCAAAAGCAATGAAATTTCATCAGTTTTCACGAGCATAAATGCTCTACTCCAGTGAAAAATGACTTTTTCAACAGCCTGATTAAGTAATTAAGTTATTAAGGACATTTCGATCGTTAATAGCGTTTAAAAGGTTAGTAGTTGCTCGATTCATCCCGCCCTTTTACAAAAGAGCTGGATTCATCGAGCAGTCTGATAAATCACCTGTCTGCGTGCGACGCACAGGCAGAGACGACTACATTTTAAATCTTGTCCCGTGCGCAGCGCTTCTCCAGTCCGCCATGCTGCGTGGCGGATGTGTCTTCAGCCAAAGGCGTGTCTTCAACGAAGTGTGTCTTCAGTTCGCGAATGCGAACATGATTCCAGCGTAGGGCTCTCTACCGCTGCGAAGCAGCTATACCTCTTGTCGCCGATACTCCCTTTCACCGTTTCTCCCATTCTCCATTTCTCTATTTGCTCCAGCGCAGCGTGTCTGCAGCGTTAGCGTGTTTTCAGCCCGCCATGCTGCGTGGCGGGCGTGTCTTCAGTGAAACATGTCTTCAATCCGCTTCATGCGGATGTGTCTCCAGCAGAGCGTGTCTACTCTACTGTATTATCCCCAACCAATCTCCTAATAAGAACTGTAGTCTGCCAATCAAAAGGCTGATACGTGCCATGACCGTATAACCAAATGCCGCACCAAACCCGATCATCACAAATAGAATTCCTATGCGAGAGCTCACGCCTAATACGCCCTTGTGTTCCTTTGAGAAGTAGAAATAAGATAGGGAACAAAATACTCCTATGAAGACTATTACGGACCAAACGATTCCCCATGAGCCGGCATTCCATGCCTGGAAGTTTGTTGAGGTCAAAACCGTTCCCTGTATCTGTTTTATAATAAATGCCTGTGTTGTGGCTGGTATGGACGCGCCTACATAATATCCTATTGTTATGCCGATTGGAATCCGCACAAGCCAGGAGATTCTTGGTATAAATCGTGTGAAATACAGGATTCCAATAATAAATGGGATAATGTACAAAAGCCTGCCCTGTCGAAATAGGGGATCAAAGAGAGTCGGCACCAGGATATTATGGTAGTAGAATGTTACTGCATATCCGTTCGCGACACCTATAAACAGATGTTCGGCAATCCTGTAGAACGGGTTTTCTTTATAGAGGAAAGAAAAGATTGCAAGACTTAAAAGAGCTGCAATCCAAACCCAGGGGTCAGAAGAGATATTCATTTTCGCCTCCTTCTTTGCATGAAATATCCGATATTACCGACAATAATGAAGGCGATCATGACAAGATGCCCATAGGTCAGTGAAGGTAAAGCCTCACTTGCTTTTCTGCTTTCCTTAATATTCAAACGGGTTTCAACCAGCTCTTCATATTCTGCTGCGCCTTTCATCCCAGCCATCAATCCTGTGAACTGACCGGTCTGATAGTACTGGTAAAAATCTGCAGCTGAGACTGCAGTAACACCAGCTGCCACTGCTACCCCGAATCTGTTCTGCGCATAGGCAATCCAATGTCTTGGGATAGAACCAGCACTCAGTGAGACAAGCAATGCGACGTCATTATAGTTTTTTACATCTCTCATTAATGGTAGAGTATCGGTTTTATTGCCATAATAGTCAGCTGTATAGACATTGGTGATACTGATCCCCATACCGAGCATGGGAATGAGCGGCGGAGGCTGCCAACCAAGAAACACATAGTCTCTTCCATAGATAATGCTATCAGCATTAGTCTGCGCTACAGAATTGAATTCTTCAGTTACCTCAGTTAAGGCTTTTTGTGCAAGACCAAGGGGTTGGACATAGAGACACAAAGCAAGGACCTTTATTCTTTTTTCAAAGGCATGGCGCAGGAGCGCAAATCCCATTGGTTCGAGCTCAGGCATGTCTTGAGGAGCATATCCAAAGTCAATAATCAATACCTTGTCTTCAGGGATTGTATCTACTGCATTGTACAGTTTCTCAACCGGCAGCATTACTCTAACTCTTTCTGGAGAACGGGAGATCAAAGGGATTAGGACTACAATTGCGAGAATGATGTAAATAATACGTCGGTCAATTGTCGTTAATCTTTCAATGAATTTCATTCACCACCCCCAAGCCAGTTGCGTTCTATACCTAAGATTATCTTGAGTGAAGTGGCAATTATTCCAAGGGCAACACCTAATAATATCCCCCTTTGTCCCGCAACATTCGGAACCGTCATTATCCATTGAGCAAATGAAGGTAAGTGCGGTGAGATCTTCTCGCCGAGTGGTATTATACCTATCATTATGATGAATGCTGTAATTAAGAGCAAAGTTGCTTCAAATGAACGGGCGCGGAATGCACGGTATGATGCTGATGCCATATAGAATGCAAGTAGTGCAAACATCGTAGCACCAAGCGGCATGAAGATATTTTCATAGAGGGTTTGAATATCAAAGTGAAATGAACCGATAAAAGTCCGTAGTGGTCCAGCACCTTCGACGCCGCCAAAAAGACCAATGATAGAACTGACAAGAAACGAAATAATCAGAATCCAGGAGTACTGCCAACTTTCTCGCTTGCGTTTGATCTTGTCCATGTGTACTTTTAGTAGACTGCCGAGTCCCAAAACAAGGGCGAATGCCACAAGGATTTTGAGAATGTCATTACGTATTGATTCGTCAATGTTCTGCACAATTGGGTGAGGGACAATAAACGGGATGATACCGAGAATGCCAAATGCGAAAACAAGAAATAAAGGAAATTTCTTCTTCATCTTATTCTCCTATCTAAACAAACCAAGGATTGGAAATTTTGTTAGAAGGCCTAATATCGATGCAACAATGAGTACTGTGCCGATTATCAGTTTCCCCCAATCTTCACCTTTGATTGCACCAAGAAGAAGCGGTTCTCTTGAGATGTAGGCTGAAGCAGCGTACAGCTCTTCACCGATGAGTGTATAGTCACAAGCAGTAATGAAAAACGGTAACTGTGCAAGGGCATCAGTGCCGGCGATTTGAATGGCACCGGTTGAAGCACCGGTTTCTGCGAGAATGAGTGATTCTGCATAGAAATAACCAATAAAAAAGTTCGTTGCTGGTTTTTCTCTAACCATGATTCCACTAACACCGGCAGCATAGGCGAATTGCGAATCAGTTAAAAAATAAACACTGTCTGGGTCAAATGCATCAGGTCTGCCAACTTCAGTGTATGCTTCTTTGACAATTTCCCTTGCTACAGTATAGACAATCGGTCGGTTATTTGGACATATGAGCTGTGTGTCATACTTGGCACACTTTTTAGCAACTTCGCTGAGGATGTTTAGTGAGGCGATGGTTGCAATGTCTTCAACAAACCCGAGGCCGAGCGAATAGAGTATCGGTTTTCCCATTTCAGTGGCGCGGCCAACCGCGTCATCAACCGCTTGCAATCCTGCGATCTTTCTTATGAAGAGCTCTTTGCCTTTACGTGCATGATAAATAAAGTACAGAATAAGACCACCAAAAAGGAACATTGCTATAAAAATATTGATTTTTTCACGATTTAGCCATTGGGGACTACTCATTACTTGCGGGGTTGGTTCGGACAATGTTCTTGCAGTATCAGATACTGCAGCAACCTTGTAAAAGTATGTTTTATCATCCTCTGTTTCGTCCTCATAACTTGTGCGACCTCTACCGAGAAACCCAACTTTTTGGAAATCTACGCCGTCTTCGCTGCGGTAGATTTCATAGCCAGTAAGAGCTGCATCATCTTGCGATAATTGCCACTCAATGATTATCGCTTCACCGCCGTCACTGGGTGTATCATAGGCGCGTACCTGACCAGGCGGTGCCAGGGCAAAAATCGCGGCTAGTAAAATTAAGGTCATACCGTCTCCTTTCTTTCTTTCGTTAACCCTCACCTTCATCCTCTCCCTTGAAAAGGGAGAGGAAATGGAGGAGAGCACTTCACTTAAATCCCCTCTCCTCTCTGAGGAGATTACTCCATCATAGTTCCCTCTCCTCTCTGAGGAGATTACTCCATCATAGTTCCCTCTCCTCTCTGAGGAGATTACTCCATCATAGTTCCCTCTCCTCTCTGAGGAGAGGGTTAGGGTGAGGAGTTATAATTTCTCCACTTTATTCAAAATATCTTTTAATACACTGTCAAGATCCAACAGAACATCTCTATTTGAATATCGAACTACCTTCAAACCGAGTTGCTTAAGGTACTTATCGCGAGTTCTATCACACGATTGTCTTTCCTCTGCATAATGTTGACCGCCGTCTACTTCAATGACTAAATTTTTCTCAGGACAACAGAAATCGAGGAAATATGGGCCTTTTGCGACTTGTCGTCTAAATTTAAGATTTGCTAATTGTCTATTCCTTAATTTACTCCATAATTTTCTTTCGGCATCTGTTATATCTTTGCGTAATTGGCGTGCTCTGTGAATTTTTAGTCTTTTATTGATTTAACCCTCACCTTTATCCTCTCCCTTGAAAAGGGAGAGGAAATGGAGTATGGTAACTCTTCCTTGGGAAGGGAAATAGAGTGGAGAATCCTCTGTTTTGAGAAGGGAGAGGAAATGGAGTATGGTAACTCTTCCTTGGGAAGGGAAATAGAGTGGAGAATCCTCTGTTTTGAAAAGGAAGAGAAAATGGAGTATGTGCGTTTCCCTTGAAAAGGGAGAGGAAATAGAGTAGAGAATCCTCTGTTTTGAAAAGGGAGAGGAAATGGAGGAGAGCACTTCACTTAAATCCCCTCTCCTCTCTGAGGAGAGGGTTAGGGTGAGGAGTCATAGTTTCTCCACTGTGTTCAAAATGTCCTTTAGTACACTATCAAGATCTGTAAAGCTCTTTATTCTTTTACGCATCACGAATACGATTTTCCTCACACTCACACGGACTTTTCCCGCATTTCGGGCATCCGTTCGAGTATTTTTCCATTGTCTCTTCAGCGTCGATTTTTAGGATTGAACCGACTGAAAGGAGCCAGGCGAGACAGTCAGCAAATTCCTCCTTGATTTTCTTGCGTTCGCCTTTTCTTATGGCGCGCGCAAGTTCACCGATCTCCTCGACCAGCCAGTTAAAGGTTTTACTAATCCCCCTTGAAGAATCTTTTTTAAAATATATTTGTTTTATTAGTACTTGGTATTGTTTTAGGTCCATGTTGAAAAATGGGTTATGGGTTTGGGTATAGACGCTGGATATGGTGGGATGTTGTAGTTAGTGCAGTTGATCACTCAATTGCCTCTTTCTGCAATTGCTGGATTTATCGGGATAAGTTTCCTTAATGTATGTTCTCGACAAGCCCTGTGAAATAATAGTAACGTATTTGTAGTATCGTATTTCACGGGGCAAGCTCGAACAGTAATATTTTATCCTTCGAGTAACCCCGCACTTTTGCAAAAGTGCGGGGGCATCGAGAAGTACCTTTTTGTAGTCTGCCAATTTATTGGCTCTTTTCTCTTGTGTAGTTGTTCCTGTCTGCCGTGGTTCCGGCACAGGCAGGCAATTCATTGAGAACACTCCCCTTGTAGTTGCTCAATTTATTGAGTCGCTCCCTTTGTAGTTGCTCCTGTCTGCCGTGGTTCCGGCACAGGCAGGCAATTTATTGACGGTGTTCCCCTTGTAGTTGTTCAATTTATTGAACCGCTCCCTTTGTAGTTGCTCCTGTCTGCCGTGGTTCCGGCACAGGCAGGCAATTCATTGAGCTAAACAAAAAAGGGAAGGGCATAGCCCTTCCCTTTTTTAATATTCGATTTAATCGAAGTGAAATGTCGCTGAGAGCCTCCAGCTACCCCAATCGGTGATTTCACTGAAGTTCATCACATCAAGCTGGAAATTATCAGTAACGCGCCAACCAAAACCGTAGTAGTAACTGGTCGCTGGAATTGTCTGATTATCATTCTCATATGAGTTTTCAGGGCGTGAAACCGGTGACTGGTACTCTTCATAGGTTGAATCTGTATCAGTGTTGCGATAGTAGTAGTATTCTGGTTGCCATGCATCAAGAATATTGTCGGTTGTTAGATCGTTCTTTGTAATCGAGTGTTGCGCGCCCATTCTCAGAACAAATGGGTCAAAAAGGTTAAATTCAACGCCGATAGGAATCGTAAAGGTCATCTGGCTACCTTCAGTTACCTTAGCCCATGTTTCAGTTGAATAGGAATACTCATTGTAACTAAACTGCACCAAAGTATCAGGATCACCATCGTCATAAACTGTTGATGTATAGGTTGAGTCCATCCTAGTGATTGAATCATTGATTGATGCCATACTCCAGAAGAATCCGAATGCAAATCTGAACCGGTCACTGATTTCAAACAGTTGTTTGGTGCCAGCCCTGAATCCGTTGGAGCTAAAGTCACCATCATAATCGCTTATCGTGGTTGTTGTGTCCAGGGTGAGCTCAGGATCATTTTCGTCCTCGATTGTTTGAGTTACAAAGGATGTCGCATCGTCACCATAACTTGTTGATTTAGTGAAGAATCCTGCATAAAAACGTCCTTGAGCATAATCGTTATAGTCATAGAACATCTTCATGTTAATAGAAATCCTATTGCCCGACTCAGGAAGCAGCATTGAATCCAAATCTGAGGTCAATACATAGTAATGGTCAGGATGCTCTGTAAAAGCATATTCTGCTTCGTATCCAGAAATAACTGCTTCAGAATTATCACTCAGCATCTCATAGCGAACATCACCGCCAAAAGACATAACTTCTTTGTCAAGCCAGGCGCTCAGGATGATTTCATTTTCGCTTGATTTAGTAATATCATCACCAACAAACGTAATAGAGTCGCTGTATTTAAGCGTATCCTCTTCATAGTCTTCCTCATAATAATAGCTCGTGTAGTTATTAGCCGGGTCAGTCATTGTGGTTTTTGAATCATTATGCAGGTAGCCAAGGCCAAAACGGAAACTGTTCATTCTTGTACCTACTGCAACATAATAATCACTTCCAGCAGTCTTATCAAAAGCAGTTACTGATTCAACTGTAACGTCCCGATCAGTTCTATTCCCAAGACTATCGAGCGTCCAGTCTATTGTCGTAACTGAGCCTTCACCATAAATTGGATTTAGATATGGATCAACAAGACCTGTATTAAGCGGAGTATTGGCTGAAGTTCTGTCATACACAAGACCTGGATAGTATTTTCCAAAATTCTTTGTGCCCCCGATTAGAAAGAACGGGACACTACCATTGGAGAACAACTCCTCACTGCCCGTAACAAAGTTCGAAAGGCTTGTCCAGAGTCTGGAGCCTTCGATTTCCGGAATCCTTGCCGGGTCAAAGAGGAGATCATAATCGTCCTCCCATAAATTAGCAGTTGATTGATATCTGAATGATTCAGTTATCAGTCCAAACGATAGCGATAGCATTAACGCTATTGTTATGGCATATTTCATTTTGCCTCCTTTTTGTAATGCCACTTTCCAATACGAAAACCTTGTATTATTGATTGTACCACCTCCTTTCCTTAATCTATTAGGATAAGTACAATATTCACTATCTATGTGAGTAAATGCACGTAATTATGCACTGCCGCACATATTGAGACATTATACATATAATTATAAAAATGTCAAGAATTAATTTTATTTTAATTGACTTAAGCCGGGATTGCATTAAAATAGCCAGTGCTCAAGCTTGTTGATATTGAATACCGCATAGGTGAGCGAACACTGTTTTCGCAGGTTGACTTTAATGTTAACAAATTCGACCGATTTGGCTTGGTCGGCGCCAATGGCACGGGTAAGACTACGTTGCTCCGCATCATATCCGGCGAGATTTCAGGCACCAAGGGTCACGTTGACATGCCTAAGAGCCTCAGGATTGGTTATCTGCCTCAGGAAGAAATAGTCTTGCACGGCAATAAATTGATTGATGAAGTCCTGCAGGATTTTCATAAGCACCTTAAAGCGTTGTCTGAGATCGGGAAATCCCTTGAAAAGAACCCGCACTCCAAAGAAAGACTAAAGGAGTATACTCGTGCTGAGGATGAATTTCATAGCTTTGGCGGTTACGACTACGAAGCTAAAGGCTATAAGGTAGTGCACGGTTTAGGTTTTGTTAAAGACGATTACAACAAGCTTGTGCAGGAGTTTTCAAGCGGCTGGCAGATGCGTATTGTCCTGGCGAGGTTGCTTCTTAACAAACCTGACTTACTCTTGCTCGATGAGCCAACAAATCACCTTGATATTGAATCTATTGAGTGGCTTGAGAATTATCTGGAGAATTTTGAGGGTGCAATAATCATTGTATCGCATGACCGCTACTTTCTTGACCGGATTTTGAAGACACCAAAAGGGAAGATCGGCGTCTATGAAATAGACTCTGGAGAGATGCGTCGCTATCGCACGAATTACAGTGGGTATCTGAAAGAATCACAGATACGTAAGCAACGCATCGTACACCTTGCCAAGATACAACAAAGAAGAATTAAGGAGATAAAGGAATTCATTGCGCGCAACCGGGCGAATAAAAAGAAAGCCAGGTTAGTCAAAAGCCGAGAAAAATATTTAGCACGCATGGCGCGCATTCAGGTAGAGTCAGAAAGAAAAAAAATGAAAGTTTGTTTCCCGATCCAAACGATTCATAGTCGTCGCATTGTTGAACTAAAGGGCATTGGCATGAAATACGACACCAAAACAGTCTTAAACAATGTCAATATTGTAATTGAAAGGGGAGATAGAACTGCCCTTATCGGCAAGAATGGCGCAGGTAAATCAACCTTGTGTCGTATCATCGCAGGTTATGAAGAGCCAACGTGTGGTATAAGAAAGTCCAGTGAGAAACTGAAGATCGGTGCATTTTCACACGAAATTCTGCTCAAGCTTAACCCGTCAAATATTGTTCTTGAAGAAGTTGCTCAAGATGCTCCTTCAGCGGTGAACATAAATATACGCGGTTTTCTGGGTCTGTTTCTTTTTTCGGGCGACGATGTTAATAAGAGAATAGACGTCCTGAGTGGCGGTGAAAAAACGCGCCTTGTGATATTGAAGGCAATGATTGAGCCGTCAAATTTGCTTATCCTCGATGAACCGACCTATCATCTTGACCGCGATTCAGTAGCTGCCGTTAAGCAGGCAATACTAACTTATCAAGGAACTATTATATTGGTTTCTCATAACCGCGATTTGATAGAATCATTTGCCACCCGGGTCATTGAATTAAAAGATGGCTGCTTATATGATTATCCTGGTGATTATTCGTACTATCTGTGGAACAAAGGGAAAAACCAGCCACGATTAGTGAGCAAGAAGTCGAAAGGTAGGATTAAAGAGTCGCCACAGGACAAACTGCGACGTCTGATTGCACAGAAAGAGGTGCGCCGAAGGCATTTGCGTGAATCGTTTTCTCGTCCTGGAGTACTCGATAATCCGCGCAAGGCAAAAAAAGTGTTTGAAGAATACCAGCGTCTGGCTGAAGAAATAGAGGAGCTGGAAAAGTCCTTGTGTCATCATCCGGTTTAACCGGATGATCCAGGGAAAAGGAAAGAGTTTATTTCTGGATTGCCCGATTCCCCTGATCAAGTCAGAGGACAGGCTTGTCGGGCA
Source organism: Candidatus Stahliibacteriota bacterium (assembly GCA_030602565.1). GTDB lineage: Bacteria > Hydrothermota > Tepidihabitantia > SM23-42 > SM23-42 > JAUVZL01. The sequence continues at coordinate 31,887 of JAUVZL010000019.1, read as the reverse complement.
ATGACCCCTTCGTTTTGTCATTATCCAACTTGATTGGATAATCCAGGAATTTGGATTCCCTGGTCAAGCCAGGGAATGACAGAAGTGGCAAGCGGGGCAGGCATAAGGGGAGTCGGGTAGATTGGATAAGAATGACAGTGTCATTATCCAGCTTGACTTTCGTGTCATCATCCGGTTTACTTTCGTGTCATCATCCGGTTTAACCGGATGATGCAGAGAAATCCCAATTTGAAATTAAGCATTTGAATTCATCCACGCCCATCGCAGATGAGCGGGATTCATTTGTCATTTGACATTTGTCCGCAAGAAGTCCTTAGCCGCTTCCTGCTCAGCTTTTTTCTTTGTCGTTCCTGACCCCTGGCTCACTTTTTTCTTGCCGATATAAAGGCTAACATGAAATTTCTTCTTGTGCGGTGCGCCTTCTTCTTTTTGGATACGATAGCTAATTGATTTCCGGTGCTGCATTGCCCAGCGGTTTAGCACTGATTTGTAATCTTTGTACATCACGATCCTTGTTTCAAGAAGTATGCATTTCACGAACTTTCCGACATAACCCAACCCGCGATCAAGATAAAGTGCCCCGATAATTGCTTCGAGACAACCAGCTATGTTTGATGGTCGGTTTCTCCCACCGGTGCGTTCCTCGCCTTTATCCATTATCAAGAATTTTCCTAAGTGCAATCTCTTACCGCTTTTATACAACGTTTCAGTACAGGTATATTTTTTCTTTAATTCGCTCAGTTTTCCTTCTTGGGCGTCAGGATATTTATTGTAGAGGAATTCGCGTACGATTAGCTCTAACACGGCATCACCGAGGAATTCCAGTGTTTCATTGGATTTCTTCTTCTTATTGCTCGGTGTATGCCTGTACGATGAATGCGTAAGGGCTAAGTTTAACAGACTCCTCTTTTTGAATCTAATGCCCAGATATCCCTGAATCGCTTTATAGTCGAGCAATGGCATCGATTTCAACGAGCGCACCTTTGGGCAGGGATTTGACAAAAACTGCGACACGGGCAGGTGGTTCTTTAATAAAATAGTGTTGATAAACTTGGTTCATTGGGGCAAAATGCTCTGGTGCTGTCAGATACACAGTTGTTTTTACGACCATTGACATATCAGCGCCGGCTGCCTCAAGCACCGCTTTCAGATTCTCGAGGACTTGTTTCGTTTGCTTCGCCACATCGCCTTCGGTCATCTCATTGGTCCCTGGTCTGAGTGCGATTTGCCCGGCGGTGAATACAAAATCACCAGTTGATACAGCCTGAGAATAAGGACCGATTGCTTCTGGTGCCTGAGAGGTTTTTATGATTTTCTTCATGGGTTACTCCTTGTTATGATCCCATTCTTCAATACATATTTCTGCAGTTCGATAATGAACTCCGCAAAATCTTTCTGTTCGATTCTTTCTTGGAAAACAAACCATCCATCAAGGTTTGCTTTCTCGACAATCTCGATTGCCTTGAGCTTGTCTTGGAAACCACCGAGTTTAATGCGGTAAAGATCAGCAGAGTCAATAAACACTGGAATGTTCTGTTGTCTTATTTCATCATACATTTGCCGTGCATTGTGGTAACTGGAAAATGCCCCAACCTGGAAATACCACAGTGAATCACTAACAACAGTAGACACCCCAGCGATTTTTTCCTGCATTCTATTTTCTACTGCGGTCATTGATATCATAGCGAGGGTGCTTAAATTGAGTAAATGGAAACTGCCATTTTGGTCCAGGGTGAATGCATAGTCAGATTTGTCTGATTGTATTCGTAATAGCTTAGAGAACTCTACCGCACCTTTGAATATCGCCTTAGGTCTTAAGGTTAATGAATCCAGGTAGACAACTCCACGGTCAGTGACGAACAAGAATCTCTCTACTACTTCCTGTTTTTCAATAGGAACGGGTTGATAATCTATTAATTTTCCGTACTTTGTGATAGAAAAAACTGCTTCTGCGCTGTAAATTAGATAACCATCTCCGTACCGTTCAAACGTTTTTCCAGGGACTTTCAAGCTGAATTTACTTTGCTCATTTAGCAGAAAATCATACATGGTCATTCTATTATGAATATCAAAAGTGACAATAAGATTATCATCTGCGTAGTATCGATAATCAAGTAGTCTGGATACGGTTCTTTTCTTTAAGAGGCGACCTGTGGCTAAGTCGAATATCTTGATTATTGTTTTCCTTTCCGAATCAGTGAATAGATGGAGTATGTTATTATGTCCGCGCGCAATTGTGTTGTTGCAAGTAATCATGGGTCGATAGTCACCGTATTCAATACCGATGCCGGTTTTGAAAGCCAGATTTTTTTTGTCCAGGAGAATGATTTCGCCGCTGGTTATCAAAATAATATCGTCTATGTTTGTGGCGATATAATTGAAACGTTGAGGTAAAGGAATTCGGTCCCTTATTGATAAGTAATCAGGGTCTATCTTATAAAGATAGCGCGTTGTCAATACATATAAATAGTCATTTATGCTGTAGTCAATGATCGACCCGGTTATTATCTGTTCTCTGACTTCCATAGTGCGCAGGTCGACAGCATATATGATCGAGTCAATGATTAGTGGTTTGGTCATTGCTGCAAGAAAGAGACTGGTGATAATGATAAGTGACATATGGATAATGATATGCCAAATCGCCGAAAAATCAAGCATTATTTAGTAGAAACTTGGACACATCTTTATCCCTTAATTTTGAATTTATCAAATGAACTCCTCACCTTTACCCCGTGTAATACAATTTATGAATATCGTTTCACAATATTTAAGGTAGCTCGGTTATTTCTATTTCTTTTTGCATAAAATCATTCTTTTATTACACAGGGTGAATCCTCTCTTCAGAGAGGAGAGGAAAGTGACCAATTAATACACCCTCTCCCTTTTTAAGGGAGAGGGAAAGGGTGAGGGTTTCCTAAAATGTCTATTAAACAATCTGTCCAAGTTTCTGTATTTAGGTATTGACTTTCTTTAAAATATCATTAGAATAACTGCTAAGGAGGTAAGATGAAAAAATTACTCTTGCTGGGCTTACTGCTTTTGTTTGTGGGCTGCCCGTCAACTGCGATTAATTCAGCGAACATCTATATCCAACGTGGTGAGTATCAAAAGGCAAAAGAACAAGTTTTGATCGGTCTTAAAAATGACCCCAATAATTATGAATTATATTGCCTGTTGGCAAAAACAGAGATTGGTCTTACCCATTGGACCGACGCAAGCAAGGCATTTCATGATGCTATCAGTATCGATTCGTTGAATACGCTTAACTGGATATTTAAAGATAAGAATAACCTTACAGTTTATTGGCAAGCATTTTACAATTCAGCGGTGGCGCTCGAGATAGAACAGAAGTACGGAGCAGCACTTAGCGATTTGAGATTATGTGAGCTATTAGATCCGAATAAAGTAGATATTTACATCCTTAGAGGGGGGATTTATGCTGCCGAGGGCAAGAAAGATCTTGCCAGTCAGGCGTACACAAAGGCGCTGGCACGGGATCCTGAAAACCCCCAGGCGTATTTTCTTATTGGTAAGTCTTTCTTTGACAGGAAACTATACGATTCAGCAATTGTGAAGTTCGACGATGCAATTAAGCATTTTAACAAGAAATACAAAGGGATAGCAAAAATCGTCTTCCAGAATCTTCCTGAAATCGATAAGCTCCTTGCACAGAAAATAATAAAATTATGGGTGGATAAAAATAACGAAGAACTGGATCAATTAGTCAAGGTAAAACTCGGCTTCGATGCCGGGTTAACAGCGCATCGCATGACTATCGATAAATTCTACAGGCTATCACAAGGTCTATCCAGGGCTTATTATTTAGGTGGGATGTCTCACTACAATCTCGAGAATAACGAGAGTGCTTTGAATTATATACTGAAGAGTCTTGACCTATTGCCCGAAGACCTTGATGCGCTCTTCTATGCCGGCGAGTTATTCATTAGAGCAGCCAAGTATGAAGAGGCGCTCGGTTACTTTGAGAAAATCACCGAGCTAAAACCAGATGATCTTTATGCATGGTTCTATATCGCCGTAATCCATTCCCAACTAAAGGACTACCGGAAAGCAATTGACCTGCTTGAAGGTAAAGTCTTAGTTCGCAACCCCAAGTTCATAGATGCCATGAAAAACCTTGCATTTTGCTATCGAGAGATAGGTAATACAAAGAAGGCGCTGGAATATCTGCAAAAAGTAGAGAAATTACAAAAGGAGCAGTAATGGGTATCAAGACAAAGGAAAGACTACTAAACGTACTTATCCTTATCGGAGCTTTAGCTCTTTTATTTGTTGTTGGCTACCCACAGTATAAAGAATCCCTGCCTTCAGAGATCAGGATAGGTGTTGATAAAACCTACACCTCGGTGCCGTTTTATGTAGCCAGAGAAGATACTACGAGGAAATACTTTACTCTGGAGAAGGTTGAGCCGGTATTTGTTGAGATTGAAGGAAACCCTTTACAGGGTTTAAAAGATGGTCTATACGATATTGTTGCTGTTCCTTGGTACTGGCTTATGATATCACCGGCGAGTAATGGTGATACGATTAAAGCATGCGGTTCCATAGAGATTAAATCAGGTAAGGCTTTGGATGCAATAGTTGTGCCGGCGAAGACTAAAGTCAAAAGATTGAAGGAGCTTAAGGGCAAACGTTTAGGGTACCTGGCAAGTGATGAATATATAGTGAACCTTATCTTAGCAAAAATGGCTGAAGATAAGATAACCAAAGTCACGCCAGTTCTCTTGCAGCCTGAAGAGCTTGCGACCGCGTTTGCCGATAATAAAGCAGATGCGCTTTATCTTATTGACCCCTATCGTAGTTACCTTGTAGTTAATGGCAGTCAAGTTTTGATGGAAGGTGTGATTTCTTTCTATGTTGTTCCATCTATGCCCTATGCGGCAATTGTAATGCGCAAGAATTATGTTAAGAAAGAGAATAAGCTTGCAGCAATACGAATCAAAACCGCGGTTGAGGCGACGCTCAGCTATCTCGCAAGAAATCCCAAGGTCGCAGGAGATATGGTTATCAAAATGAATGGATGGTCTGCTGATGATAAACTCAGCATGACCATGAGAACACCAGACTATCAGAGATTGGCAGAAGTTAATCTGCAAAATGTTGAGAACTTCCAGACGGTATTGGTAAGGCGTGGCATTGGTACTTGTGGAATCAAGCCGAGCGAATTTCTTTTCGAAAGAACCGATTTTGTACGTTAATAACGGTCGTGCTAGGCGGGGAGTTAGCGGTGCCTTGAAATCCGCCTTCTGGTGGAGTGACCCGAAATCCGCTTATGCGGGGTCGAAGACTCCATTTGAGTCAAGCCTTTCAGGGGTGACAGTCAGGAGTTGAGGGATGTTGAGGATCGGGTCTTGTGATGGTTCCACCTACAAACTCCGTCAGGTCTGGAAAGAAGCAGCGGTAAGCAGGCAAGGGCTGGTCATGAGGGCGCCTGGTTTGAGTTCTTCGCCTTGCTGTTCCTGAGCGGGTTGGCAAAGGGAGTGCACGACCGAACTTACTCTGCAATAAAAGAAGACCGGGTGTATAAAAGTAATGCTAATGTTATTAGGACAGTAATATTATAGTCATGTATGCAAATACTAAATTCGAAATCCTAAATGCTAAACAAATTTGAATATCGAAATCCAAGCACCAAATACATTTCGTACTCGTGTCTCATAGATCGTATTCGTTATAATCCAATATTACGAGCACGAAAAACGAATTACGAATACGGTTCCAATCTTTGGATATTGTCCCGATTTATCATTTTGGATTATAATATACAGGAAAATCGTGGATCCCGCAAAGCGGGAGGATTTGGTTCTTACCGAACATAGTGAGGTTATTATTTCTCATCGCGTAATTTCATTGAAGTATCGCCCCCAAGATTTTGATGAGTTGACCGGGCAGAGTCATATTCTACGTTCTCTAAAAGGAGCAATCAAAAGTGGTCGTATTGGGCATGCCTTTCTTTTCGCAGGACCACGCGGCGTTGGCAAAACCACCACCGCACGCATCCTTGCTAAGAGTCTAAATTGCAGAGAGGGTTCAACTATTCATCCCTGTCAAGAATGCCAGTCTTGTAAGGAAATAACGCTCAGCAGAAACATTGATGTTATCGAGATCGATGGTGCATCGAACAGAGGTATTGATGAGATACGCAGCTTAAGGGAGGGTGTCAGATACTCCCCCTTACACGGTCGTTACAAGATTTATATTATCGATGAAGTGCACATGTTGACCGAGGCGGCGTTTAATGCCCTGCTCAAAACACTGGAAGAACCTCCAGCCAAGGTCGTTTTCATATTCGCCACGACCAATCCAATGAAAATACCGAGTACAATCCTATCACGATGTCAGCGTTTTGTATTTAAGCGGCTTTCGTTAAAAGAAATATCAGCACGCCTCAAATCAATTGCTAATCAGGAAAACATTAAGATAACATCAAATGCATTGCATTATCTCGCAGTAAGAGCAGATGGCAGCATTCGTGATGGAGAGAGTATCCTTGAGCAGCTATCATCATTTGTCGAGGGCGAGATTACAGAGAATGATGTATTTAAATTGATCGGCTTCTTGGGAAGTAGTTTCTATCTCAAAATCCTTGAGCAAGTATTGGCAGGAGACCTGAGACAGGTAATATTACTGCTCAACAAAGGCATTGAAGATGGTGCCGATCCGGTTGAGATATACCGGGGATTCACCAGTTATCTGCGCGCCGTTTTTCTTGTTAAGACTGGATTGCCTGATGAATTCGTTGAGTTGAGCGATGATGAGATCGCCGGTTTAGAAAAGATAGAATTGGGACGTAAAAAATTAACCGCAATGCTTGAAATATGTCTCAGATTTGAGGAAATGGTTAAAATGTCGATTAATGTGAGGGTTGTGATGGAACTGCTTTTCAGCAGATTAGTATTCGGTCTCAGCAGTTCGGCAGGGTCGGCGCGCGAAACGAGTAATGAAAAGAGTACAACAAACCCAGAAGGCAAAGTTAACCTGAAGGAGAAGTTGTTTGAAAGAGTGCAGAGCTTTAGCCCTAAGCTCGCGGGGATTGTCTGCGATGCTGACTTCAACAAAAGTGGCAAGGATGTCATTATTTCTGCTAAAAGTGATTTTTCCAGAAGACAATTAGAGGAAAACAAGAAAGCACTTGAATCCGCCCTGAAAAACTTATTGCCTGGGGAGTTCACACTTACTATTGATATGACCGAACAGAAAGAAAAGAAAAACAACCTCGCTGAAGCCATTAAGGATCTGTTTGATGGTGAGGAAGTAAGATAGGAGCTACGGGGTTTACCCCGTCGCTCATGAGGAGAGAGGTAAGTTGAGAGATGCTGGTGGTTACAGGATTAAATGATAGGTTGCAGATCTTGAATAGAAAGATAGGAGCTACGGGGTGAAGAACATGTTGCGGGAAGCCCAGAAGTTGCAGGCAAAGCTAATGGAGGAGCTGAGAAAGGTTAAGGTTGAGGGAAGTGCGGGCGGCGGCATGGTTAGGATTGAGATGGATGGTGAACAAAATGTGCTTAGCGTCAAGATTGAACCAGAGGTCTTCGAAGACAAAGATGTCTCAATGGTTGAAGACCTCATACTTGCCGCCTTAAGCGATGCCAAAAAGAAAGTAGCGGACAAGACTAAAGAGAGTTTTCAGTCAATCACCGGGTTTCCATTGCCAGGTATGTAACCTGGCGCCAAAGATTGGAACCGTATTCGTAATTCGTTTTTCGTGCTCGTAATATTAAATTATAACGAATACGACTTACGATCTACGAGTACGAAAAGTACTTATTGCTTACTATTTTTACTGTTCGAGCCTGTCGAGAACACACATTAAGGACATTTCGATCGTTAATCGCGTTTAAAGCATTAGAAATTTAGAAACCGTGCGCAGCGTGTCTATTTTATAAACAGCACCTTCCCTGTTTCTGTTTCTCCCTCAGTTATTATACGATAGAAATAAGCACCCTGGGCTAATTCACGGTTCGTTTCATCACAAAAGTTCCAATGTATTTCATGATTGCCGGCATGCATGAGCTTATCAGTCACAACGTGTATTTTTTGACCAAGGACATTATAGATTTCAATTTTTACATTTGTTAATTCTTCGAGCATGATGGAAAAACTCAATGATGAACGTACTGGATTAGAGGACAATAATGTGATTGATATAGGGCTCGCATTAAGCTGTTCAGCAACATAAGGAATGCCGGTAACTAAGAATGTATAGATCTGTGGTGGAACATGAACTGGTGAAGTTCGTCGGATACCGTCATTATTTTTAACCAGTAAGTAATAGTGGACAGTATCACCGCCTGATTGTGCTGGTATATAGCCTGCATAGACGCCCGGCGTATCTACTACGGTGGCTAAGGGGGTTGTATTGTATGAGCCACTGTTAATTTTGTAGAAAACTAAGGTGGATTCTGCAAGCAGACTATGAGAAGTAGTAAGTCGTGCCCGGACACGATAGGGGTTTAGGGTATCCTCAGTATCATTCAAAGGATAGTGTTGGACATGAATGAAATAGGGGCTTGGTGCCTGCATGGTAATGCAGTGAATCGCTCCTCCAGACCCGGACATGGATGAGCAGTTAATGCCTACGATATCATAACCGGGTAGAGCCTGTTCGTAAATGAAAAGTGCGGTATCATCCTCAGGTTCATTCCATAGGGGCACGAGAACTTTGTTATTGACAAACAGGGAATTCAGATAAGAGGGCGGGGCGTTTGACATTGACCAGGGCATGGGTATCCGGACTATCCGATACGGTTTACCTTCTCGGTTAGTGCAGCGACTGATTGAGTCAGCATTATCATTGAGCAGATCATGGTTAGGATGACCTGCAGCATATTCACCTACCATGACAAGTGTGTCATTGAGGATTTTAGTCCATAGATCAATATGCCCGGTATATTCAATATTGATTTTTTGTAATACGATAAATTGTTCAAGCCCGCTGTACTCAAGCATCAAGGAATCTATTTCTGCGTGCGTATACCCAGAGTTTTCCTCATGGATTAACGTGCTTGCAAAACCAGTACCCAAGCCATCGGTCATGAAATTACCACCGGCATGCTCAAGTGGCGAGCCATAGACTGGGATACCCCATTGCTGACCAATGCGCCAGGGTATTGTATCATCAGATGGTCGCGGTCTATTATATTGGAAATCCACGATGCCTTCGGTATTATCTTGTTTACGCATAAACCACGGTCCATAATCGCGAATCCATATGGAGTTTCTCGGCCATATATAGAAAGTCACTGAATCGAGCGGTATGCCGTTGCCATTCAAATAATCAGTAATATTCTGTTGTTCAATACTCGACCCTACGATTATGTACACCTTTGAGACTTCGCCGGATTCGCGTACGATCTCACGGAAAACTGAGTTGTATTGACCATATATCCAGGTGATAAATACACCTTTTAATACCTCGAATTCACCCGGTGTTTCAACCCAGCCATCGGGTGGAACAGTAATGATGTGTCCCTTGCCGATCTCATTGACGCGCAGACTCTCTTCCGGAGTCATCCATTTTGGCAGGAAAACATCACCAGCTTGGGCAAATAGTAATGTTGCACATAAAGCAATAATCATAAAACCTCCTTACTTTTTCAACCCTCACCTTCATCCTCTCCCTTGAAAAGGGAGAGGAAATGGAGGAGAGTACTTCACTTAAATCCCCTCTCCTCTCTGAGGAGAGGGTTAGAGCCTGCCCTGAACCTTGTGCTGAATATCATTTCAGTATTGTTTCAGGGGTGAGGAGTCATAGCTCATCCAATTTATCAAAAAACAGATTTCTGATTTCCTCAAGTCTTTGTTTTGTTTTTGCTTCAAATCTTAAGACGAGAACCGGTTGGGTATTTGATGCTCTTATTAAACCCCAACCGTCTGGAAAATCCACTCTAACTCCATCGATGTCTATTATTTTATACGACCCACTGAGCTCTGCCTTTAATTTTTCAACGATTTTGAATTTTTTCTCATCGGTCGTTTCAATACGGATCTCAGGTGTTGCAAAATACTTAGGTACTCTTGCAGCAAGCTCGGACAGTTTATTGCCGTTGCTTATTATTTCTAAAAGGCGCAGACTTGCGTATATTGCGTCGTCAAATCCATAGTAGCGGTCGGCAAAAAATACGTGTCCTGACATCTCACCAGCAAGTGGCGAGTTTTCAGCCTTCATTTTGGCTTTGATCAAAGAGTGACCTGTTTTGTACATGAGGGGTATACCACCCAATTCTTCGATGCGCTCAATCAATCCTTTAGAGCATTTTACCTCGAATATTATCTTGGCGCCAGGCATGCGCTTCAAAACATCTTCGGCATATATTGCAAGCAGCACATCGCCCCAGATAACTCCAGCATTTTCATCGATTACACCAATCCTATCGCCATCGCCGTCAAAACCAATGCCGCACGCAACGTCATTATCCTTGACCTTATTAATTAAAGTTGAGATATGTTCCACTACGGTCGGGTCAGCTAAGTGGTTTGGGAAGTTGCCGTCAGGTTCCTTAAACAATATTTCATAGCTTGCTTTTATCCTGGTCATGATTTGGTCAATGATTGGACCGCATGTACCATTACCTGTGTCGATGATTATCTTCAAACCAGGTTGTATCTTCAGGTGGTCAGTTACGTAATCGATATACGTAGGTATGACGTCGAGTTGTTCGCTATCGCCGTTACCTGATGTATACTCTCCTTTTTCGATAATGTATTTAATTTTTTGTATTTCGGCGCCGTATATGGTAGTCTTGTTTCGGCACACTTTAAAGCCATTGAATTCCTTTGGGTTGTGACTGGCCGTTATCACTACGCCGTTGCCGATATTATAGTGAAACAATGAAAAATATAGCAATGGTGTTGGTACTTCACCGATATCTATTACACTGCAGCCTGATTCCATGAGGCCTTTTTGGATTGTTTCAGAAATTCTCGGTGAAGATATCCTGACATCGCGGCCCACAATGACTTTTGTCTCACCGAGGTTTCGATAATAAGTCCCGACACCACGGGCAAACTCATAAACATTCTCATCAGTAAGGTCAGTATCAGCAATGCCTCTTATATCGTATTCGCGGAAAATACCCGGATTTATCATAATAACTGACTCTCCACAAACGTAATAACCTGGTCAATTATTTTCAAAGCTTCTGCTGCATCATCTTTGGTTATAATAAGGGGCGGTGATATGCGAATTGAATTGAATCCAGCGCCATAGACGATCAACCCACGCTTGAAACACTCACCAGTAATGACTTCTTTAATATTCTTGCCGTTATTCGTAATTACCCTCGGCAAGGCTCCGCGCGTCTTCTTATCTTTTACCAATTCAAAACCAATCATTAAACCCTGACCGCGTACTTCACCGATTATCTGGTGGCGATCCATAATTTCAATAAACCCCGCTTTGAGAAAAGCACCAACCTCTGCGGCATTTTCAATCAAGCCATTTTCAATGATTTTTAAAGAAGCTACAGCGGCTGCTGCGATGACCGGGTTACCACCAAAAGTTGAACCGTGCGCACCAGGTTGCCAGGCACGTTCATCGATTTCAGGGTCCTGGAGCTCAGCGCGGCTCACCGTGGCACTCATCGGAAAGCCCGAGGCAATTGCCTTGGCAATGATAATGATATCCGGGATCACATTAACGTGGTCACAGGCAAACCACTTGCCTGTTCTGCCCATGCCGCACTGAATTTCATCAAAGGCAAGCAAGATATTGAATTTGTCTGCGATCTTGCGCAGTGCTGGCAAGAACTCTTTGGGTGGTATAATGTAGCCGCCTTCACCCTGGATAGGTTCAACGAGAATCAGGGCAACGTCTTCTGGGTCAACAAGACGTTCAAACATGACCTCGGTCAAGTATGAGAGACAGTAGGGCATTGGTAAACCATCGAATTCTTTTCTCACGCATTTGGGATATGTTTCGTTGAATATGCAGTGAAAGCAGTAGGGATAAGGTATGTGGGTTACTTCGGGTATTAAAGGCGAGAAATGGGCGCGTTGGATCTTCTTGCTGCCTGACATCGTCATGCCGGCAAAGGTTCTGCCGTGAAACGCGCCCAGAAAACTGATCAGACGGGGTCGTCGTGTGTAGTGACGTGCGATCTTCAAAGTTGCTGCAATACCTTCAACGCCGGAATTGCCAAAATACACTCTTTTCTCAAAGTCTCCCGGGCATATTTCAAAGAGCTTTTCCGCGAGTTCAACCTGGGATTCATAATAAAAGTCGCAACCTGAAATATGAATCAATTTCTGCATTTGCTCAGTTGCTGCTTTGATCACCTCGGGATGACAGTGGCCAGTGCCGACTACCGCAAAACCAGCACCAAAATCCAGGTATGTTTTGCCGTCAAGGTCAGTTATGCGTGCGCCTTTTGCATAATCAACTCCCAAAGGTATTTCTTGGGTTCTGGTGTGAGCGCCAAACATGATTTTTTTATCCCGCTCAATCAATTTTTTTACTTTTGGTCCTATTTCCGGTGAAGTATAATCGAATTTTCTCATCTTTCTCCTTAGGATATTATATAGATTTCATACCACGTGTCAATAAAAATCCGGAATCGGGCAATGACAAGTGGTGAGTCAGGCAATAACCCCTTCATTTTGTCATCATCCAGTTTACTTTCGTGTCATCATCCGGTTTACTTTCATGTCATCATCCGGTTTAACCGGATGATCCAGGAATTTGGATTCCCTGGTCAAGCCAGGGAATGACCCCGTACAACTTCGTTTTACCCCGCTGTTTGTCACTACGGGACAAGCGGGGCAGGCATAAGGGGAGTGGGCAATGACCCCGTACAACTTCGTTTTACCCCGCTGTTTGTCACTACGGGACAAGCGGGGCAGGCATAAGGGTAAGTCGGGCAATGACCCCGTACAACTTCGTTTTACCCCGCTGTTTGTCACTACGGGACAAGCGGGGCAGGCATAAGGGAGAGCCGAACAATGAACGTCATAAGTTCAAGGTGTCATCGTCCGGTTTACTTTCATGTCATCATCCGGTTTAACCGGATGATCCATAGAAAATGGAAGATTTTATTTCTGGATTGCCCGATCAAGCCCCGCTCTGCGTGAGCAGACCGGGGTTTGATAACAGAGAAAGCAGATTCGCTGCTTTCTCTGATGAAACAGTTCGGTGTGAATGGATTTTTGTTTTGACTATTTCAGAATTATCACCTTTTTAGTAACCGATGTATTTTCACTTTGAATCTTGAACAGATAAACTCCGGCAGGCATTATTCTACCCAAATTATCTTTTCTATCCCAGATGACATGGTCAGATAGTTTAATAGTCGGATAGTCCCATTGTTTAACCAACCGACCTGTAGCATCGTAGATTTCTAGCGCTATGCTCTTTGCACTTTGCCCCGTGCTGAATATAATTTCTATTCTGTCTCTGAAGGGGTTTGGTGTTATATTGAGAACGACATTGTCATGGACTATAACACATACCGTATCATAGCCAACAAAGTTCGTTCCATCGAATAACTGACCAGTGACGGTAAATAGTACTGCCGGACCAGGCGTAACTCCAATGAGATCGTCTACATTGAATCTGGCGATGTATTTCGGTCTTGTTGGAAGAGCGTTCCCGGATACCGCAGGGGCTCCTTCACACTCCACGGTTGATATATCAATGGCAGATGCGTTGTTGAAGGTTATGAACGCTACGAACTTACCTTGGCTATTGAGGTTGATAACCTCGGGTTCGATTCTTACCTCGGCTTGAATAGGGCCAGCACAACCATATCCAATGGTCATTTGTTCAAGCATTGGCAGGAAGCAAGGGTTAGCAAAGCAAAGGCGTGTTTGATACTGGATATAACGCGCGTTGAGGTTTGCCGGTATCGAACCGCCGTTACTGACTGATTGCCATTCTGACCATGACTGATTAGGCGTTGGTGTATTTCCTGTTCGCACCCAGACGAGAATAGCTGTTCCTGAAGGTTGATATGCATTCCATTCAACCGTGCTCCACTCTGTAATCGCACCGGCATCAAACACCGATGAAATATAATCCTCATAATACTTACGATTGTACACATTACCAATTTCGCGAAACAGGGCGTGATGGTCACGAGATACTGCGATATTTGTGGACGTCAAGTAATCTGGTCCCCAAAAGATTGGGCTATAGCTGCTGCGGCTATTTACGAATACGTCAATATGTCCATCAAGATTGAAATCACCGACATAGCCGCCGCTAGCATTTGTTGGACTACCTATTTCTGTGGTGTAATTATCAGAATAGCCAGTTGAAGACCCCCAATATATAATGGGCCTAAGTGCACTTGGCCATCCTCTAAAAAATATGATATCGAGGTACTGATCATCGTTCATATAACAAACTGCAGAACCTCCATATGTCGAACCTGTATTTAGTGCTTGATAATTCTGAAAACCATTGATACTGCCGTAGTAAATAAAACTTTGAGAGCCATAAACTGAAGTGAAGATAAGATCCAGGTATCCATCATTATTAAGGTCTGCAATCGATGAACCGTGAGGCGTTGATGTGGGTGCTGTCAGCGAAAGCATATTACTTGAGGAATATCCATTTTCACTACCCCAATATATATAGTTCATTGAGCTATTATTGTTCACAAACACTATATCAAACCAGCCATCATTATTCAAGTCTGCCACTTCTGTATTATGTGCACCGAAAGCAGTTGGGAGATCAGTTCTATTTGAAGGAGAATAACCGTTTGCACTTCCCCAGAAGATTGAACCCGTATAAAGGCTGTAATATGCCCCAATAATTATATCAAGATAGCCATCCTTATTTAGGTCTGCAGTATAACACACCTCGTTGGGGACTGACGGTGAGTTTGGGATATGGTATGCATTATTTTGGGATGGACCAATAGAAGACCCCCAATATATTGATAATCGTGAAACTGAATTAGCATGACTGACAAGGAATTCTGGAAAGCCATCTGTATTCAAATCTGCAATATCGCAATCACCAGCTCCAGTGGTGGCAAAATGTGTTTGGTTATTGCTCGAATAACCTGATTCGCTGCCCCAATGGATTGTTACATATGGTCCACCGCCATCACACGTTACAAGATCGATGTAGCCGTCATTATTAAGATCATACCGCGGCACAAACTCTACTGTGCCGCCACTCCGATGGGATGCATAGATAGTATTCTCATGCGTACCATCCGCGAAATCTTCCTGAGTGGTTTCTATCCATGTATTACCTGCAAAAACTGTTAATGCTATACTGAGAGTAAGTAAAAATGATTTTTTGAACATAAAACCTCCTCATCATACAAATGACCATATTCCTAAATGTTAAGAAAGGCTTAAACCTCTTGATTAAATTATAGTAAATTTTGTCAGATTGTCAAGGGGCGAAATGGATGTGTCATTGCACAACGAAAATGTCAGAATATTGAGCACTGACTCCGCTTTTTTCGTTTCACATTTCAACAGGCTGACCGAGAATTAGGAGTAGGGCCTGTCTGCGTGCGAACGCACAGGCAGGCGTTTACGCCCGTGTTTTGGGAGTGCAATGTCTCCTGACATTGCATGCAACGAGGGGACTCGTTGCACTCCATATTTAACGAGCTCCGTTTAAATTCTAATTCCAGTATACCAAAAACATTTTTCTATAGCTTTATTTAAGGGGGCGAGCCTAAAGCCCCTACTCCTTATTCTCGATCAGCCTGTGTAGATTTGACCCTATTTCTCCTCTAACGAGCTATTTGGCTTTTGTTAAATTATAGAGATGTTCCATTTCATCTTCTGATAATACACGATTGTAGATCTGGAATTCATCAATAATTCCATTTGTATAATGAGCCCTACTTCTACCTATAAGAAATTCATTGCTTGCACCAATAGAAAAACAAGGTGGATCTTCAAGTATATCTGGAACTCCACTAGACGTCTGAAAAACCATTTTCCCATTCACATATACGCGCACAGATTCACCACCTTTAACGGTCATTGCATAATGATACCACCTCTGCAAATTGAAAGTTACATTACTGGAATGAATATCAGTATGCGTCCCAGGATCAATGAAGATACGTCTCTGAGGATCCAGTCCGAGCCTAAGTGCTTTTTTCCTATATCCTGAGATGTAACCGCAAACATCAAAACCACTGTGATCGGTTAATGAAAACCAGTAGCAAATTGTTACTTCATTAGATTCTTTAATAGTGGGCAAGCGACCGATTTCAATAAAATCGTTTTTTCCATCAAAATAATAGGCATTATTCAAAGCGCCAAATCGATCATTCGTTAAAATAGCACCATATACTGTACCATGATGCCCATTTCCACTATTATCGTGGGCATTTCCGTCAAAAGGATATTCTGCAACCAACCAACTCCTGAGATTGGATATTGGAGGACGAAAAAGTGCTTTTCTTTGTTTAAACCATTCATGCCATTCCTGTTGTGAATGAACGAATTCAAGGTCAGGATCCTGTTGAAGCTGATTTTCATCCCTAAAACCATTCATAATCGCAATATCTAAATACTCAAAGGCAAGTTGTTTTTTCTGCAATCTGCTATATATTCTTGCAATCTGGTAATATACATGCTCATTTATTTCGTAACCCAGAGCTCCAGCAATTTTATAAGATAAAAGAGCGCTATCCAAATGCATAACTTCATAGAGACTATTCGCATACCCATAGTAAATGTCGCCAGTAGCATAATGCGCAAGAGCTTCTTCGTATTTAACGACCGCATCTTGATCTCTATCTATCTTTGAATAAAGATTACCTACCTCTGCCAACTTAAGGGCAATAGAAATGTGAAGCTGCCGGGTTTCATGGGGAAAATCCTCTGCACCGCCTGGATATCCTTGAATGAATTTTGCATATTCACGAGATAATAAATCAACTTCTCGCTTCGCGCCACATACCGCAATCGGTAGAATAAATACCAGGACTGCGATTATACAACAGGTATTTTTTCTCATCATTTTTACCTCCAAAAGTTATAATAATTCTATCCATCTACATAAAAATGTCAACCTGCTCAAGATTATGTGTTAAGTTGACTGTGTTGACAATGTGCATTTTTAACCTATAATCAAACTGACATGAATACTGACCGTGAATTTTACGAGAAAGAATACCACTTTGATGAAGACGTCGAAGTAATTGACCAGAAACGGCTGCAGCGATTTTTCAAACATGTTGATTTTAGCAGAATTCGCATATCCCTTGATGTAGGCTGTGGTGTAGGTTGGGCTTTAAAGTATTGTTTTAGCAAAGGTCTTAGGTGTATTGGTTCTGATATTTCTAAGAAGGCTTTAGATTTGTCCAGAAAAGTCCTGAATCCAGAGGTGAAAACCGTAGTTGCAGATGGTGAAAAGTTGCCATTTATCAGTGACCGCTTTGATTTTGTATTTTCTTTAGGTTCGATTGAGCATTTCTCTTCACCGGATGCAGGTTTGGCAGAAATAAGAAGGGTTACGAAAAGGGGAGGGCAGATTCTACTAGTAGTCCCGAACTCATATTGGATATTGAATAAGCTTAGATTATACAAGGGTACGGAACAGCCACAGGAGATGCTGGCAACCCTCGGTGAGTGGGTTAGATTCATCAGAATACACCAGATCAGAGTTGTCAATATTGGAAAAGACATCGGGCCGACGATACTTAAAAATAGGAATCCCATCGGTATCATAAAAAGAGCTCTGCTCAAATTTACTCTGGCTCTGCCTTTGTCGTTTTCGTATCAGTTTATTCTCGTATGCATAAGGGAATAGCACATACTCATGCCGAAGTTTCTAAAGAGAATTCTGCCAGTAGTAATTATTGCAGTAATATTTTTGTTCCTTGGGAAAAATCTTGTAGAGAATTGGTCTAGTATTCCATTTAGTGAACTCCATTTCAATGTTTGGCTCCTAATCCTTTCATTTCTTTTTCTAATACCTCATTTCCTTAGTTATAGTAAAAGCTGGCAGGTAATTATGCGCACATTGGGTCATCCGATCTCTTTCTGGCAATCTTTTTGGATGATTGCAACTACGCAAATAGCTAAGTATTTACCAGGACGTGTATGGTATATGGTTGGTAGGGTCTATGTCGGTAAGAAAGAAGAGCTCGACGAACAAAGTTTGGCTGTCAGTATGATTCTGGAGACGTGTTTATTAATAGCAAGTATTGGTAGTATCTTTTTGATTTCTGCTTTTATTGCAGGTAATTTCGATTTTACTAGTCTTCTAGTTTATTCGATTCCACTTATTGTTGCGCTTGTTATCCTAGTTCCTCGAATACTACAATGGATTATCAATATTGGCTTGGGAATTCTAAAGAAACCTCGGAAAGACCTTAAATTAACATATTTGAAGAATCTTAGACTATCATTTTGGTTTTTTATACTGTGGTTTGCACAAATAATTGGATTTTACTTTTTAATTAATGCTATTTACTATATCCCCTTTTCCAAAGTACCCAACTTAGCGGCAGCTTACGCGCTATCGTGGTTGATTGGTTTTATTGTAATTTTTGCACCTGGTGGTTTAGGTGTTCGCGAAGGTACCATGACATTCCTTTTGTCGTCAGTTCTCCCTACCCCTTTGGCCATTGTCATTAGCTTCATTACAAGAATTTGGATTACTCTGTTTGAAGTATTAGTGTTTTTCATCGGATTAATAATAATGAAAGTGGTTGGCAAAAAGGATAAAGCTGCTTGAGCATGTTTACTTGACTAATCCTTAGATTTATCTATACTTAAATTCAAAGGATGAGCAAGAAACATAAGAAGAATACAGAAACACATAAATCAATTAAACCAAATTTCATTGAGGTTCATTGGGATAAAATTGTAATAGTACTCCTTCTTGTACTGCCTTTGCTATATTTTGCATCCTTTCTCAGTGCCGATAAAATGATTGGCGGGTCAGACTATTTGATTGGTGGCTATCCATTTGAGAAATGGATATTAGAACAAGATGAACTACCATTGTGGTATCCACACGTATTTGCTGGTATTCCAGTACTTGGTGCACCAGTTGGTGGTCCTTTGGCGCCGCTTGCTCAGCTGAGAGAGATTATTCCTCCCCATGTTGTTTTAACCCTGACATTTATCATATTTTTCTTTCTGGCAGGTATCGGTACGTATTTGTACTTGAAGGCAATTGGCCTGACAAAATACACCGCATTTGTGGGGGCGGTGATCTATCAGTTCATTGGCAATCTGGCAACAGCTCCTAATGCCGGTCACGCAGGCCGGGCAGCAAGTATTGCAATGTTCCCCTTGATGTTATTTCTCATCCATAGTGGTTTGCAGAAAAAGCGGCTCCTCTACTTTATTCTATTTGCTCTTGCTACTGCTTTTGCTTTTTTCGAAGGTCATTTTCAGATCACCTATTATGCATTACTTTTTATCCTTGCATATGTTATCTATTATTTAATTGCCTACCGAAAGGAGTATTCGAAAAAGCAATTATTAAAAATCCTCGGCTATGGGTTAGCAGCAGTGGCACTTCTTTGTTTGATAATGGCAGCAATCTGGTTACCTGTATTAGGCGGATTGGGTACTGCTGCGCGCGGTGTTGAGCGCGGTTATGAGTACGCCACATCCTGGGCAATGCCTCCTCGCGAAGTCATTGATCTGGTTATCCCTGCTTATTCAGGTATATTGGATAATTATTGGGGAATGAATAGCATG
The DNA here is from genome assembly GCA_030602565.1 of Candidatus Stahliibacteriota bacterium. GTDB lineage: Bacteria > Hydrothermota > Tepidihabitantia > SM23-42 > SM23-42 > JAUVZL01. The sequence goes on along the minus strand of JAUVZL010000019.1, from coordinate 12,225 downwards.
AAGCTCCATCTTGAGTATTTCGGCTTGCTGGCTCTTGTATTTGCTGTCTTCACAATAATAATGTATTGGAAAAAGCCTTATGTGAAGTTCTTTTTCTTTGCCCTGATACCAGTTTTCTTGGTAGCAATTGGCGGACATACTCCGGTTTTCAGAGTTTTCTATACAGTTATACCGGGATTTAAATTGACCCGTGCACCAGCATTGATTTTTTATCTTATCAGTTTTGGTTTCGTCGTACTCAGTGCGATTTCATTTGATAATATCTTTGCAATGAAACAAAAGACTGAAGATAGAAAAGCTTTTGTAAAGAAGTTCTACATAATCGCTGGTATACTACTCGGGATTATGCTGATAACGGGGATTATTTGTGCCACGGGTGAAGGCTCGATTGTGCAGTCCATGCAGCGCTCATTAGGCCCGCAACTCAAGGCTGCATGGGGTCCACAGGTTGCTGAATACAAATTAGCAAAGCTTGAATCAAATTTCTCGGATTTTATTGGTGGCATCTGGCGCAGTTTCATTTTTTTACTGATCATAATAGCAATGATTTTTATTTCAATAAAGCGCAAGATTAAATTGTGGATTCTTGCTCTTGGAGCGATGATTATCACAATGGCTGACCAGCTGCCTCTTGTTAGCAAGTACCTACCTGCTGGTCCAGCACCGCAAAAATATTATGCTGCGGATGAGGCGATAAGGTTCATTGCAAAAGATAAAAGTATATTCCGCGTATTTCCAACACCATGGTATGAACACAGTCGGGATTTGCACCTTTTATACCATAATATCCAGAGTGCGGGCGGTTATATCCCGAACCCGATACAGCGGTATCAGGAATATATTGGCGCAGGCACAAGCGTCATGTTTAGTCCAGCTAATTTCATGAAGTATCCACAGTTCTTGGATATGCTTAACATAAAATACCTCATTGGTCCAACCTTACCTGCAGATATTTCGCAATATGACGCACAGACCCAGCAGGCTATAAGAGAGATAAACAAGTACTTTTTCAATTTCACGCTCGCTTTCAGGGGTCAGAGATATTCTGTATTTTTAAATAATAATAGATTACCCAGAGCATATATTGTGCCTGACTATGAAGTTTTGTCTGGACTGGAAATTCTGAATAGACTGAAGTCGTCAGATTTTGACCCAAGACAAAGAGTCATTCTAGAGCAAGATCCCCATTTGCCGCACCCTGAAGTGAAGTTGCCATTTGCTACAGCAGAAATCACCAGTTATAAAGCCAATAAGATCGTCTGTACAGCAGCGTCTCCGTATGCGGGGTTCTTGGTGTTGACAGACAACTGGCATCCAGATTGGAAAGTCTTTGTAGATGGTGAACAGAAAAAGCTATATCGCGCAAACTACACATTCAGGGCAGTGCTTTTAGAACCAGGTAATCACGAAGTTATGTTTGCTTATATCTCAGACTATTTCAATATCGGTAAGATCATTTCAATAATCGCTTTTATCCTGTCAATTGCACTTTGCGTCATTGCTGTAAAATTTAAAATCTAAGAATCTGTATTTAACAGATTCTTGAAAAAGCAATAAATCTCTGTATAATAGTTACCACAAATTCTATTCTTTAGGGATTTAGGTGTTTACCCCGTTTAGATAGTAAACATCTAACGGGGTTTAGGTATTTTAGGCATTTATCCTTACGGAGGCGATATTATGAAAACAAATGAATCATATGTTAAGCTAACTGAGAAATTCAGTGCCCGCAATTATCATCCCTTGCCCGTAGTTTTAACCAAAGGCAAGGGTGTCTGGGTGTGGGATGTCGAGGGCAAGAAATATCTGGATATGTTGAGTGCGTATTCGGCATTGAACCAGGGACATTGCCATCCGAGAATAGTAAAGGCATTGAACATTCAGGTAAAAAAAATTACCTTGACATCAAGGGCTTTTCATAATGAACAGCTGGGTTTATTCTTAAAGAAATTGTGCACGCTAACTGGTTATGAAAAAGCACTTCCAATGAACTCAGGTGCAGAGGCTGTGGAGACTGCAATCAAGGTGGTACGAAAATGGGGATATTATAAAAAGAAAGTAAAAAAGAATCGGGCTGAAATCATTGTCTGTGAAAATAATTTTCACGGCAGGACAACAACTATAGTAGGTTTTTCATCGGAATCTCAATATCAGGACGGTTTTGGTCCTTTTACCCCGGGTTTTAAAATGATCCCATATAATAGTCCTCAGGCATTAAAAAGGGCAATAAATGAAAATACTGTTGGCTTCCTTGTAGAACCGATCCAGGGTGAAGGCGGTGTTATCATTCCGGACAAAGGTTATCTTAAGGAATGTTATAATATCTGTAAAAAGAATAAAGTTCTATTTATTGCCGATGAAATTCAAACGGGCCTGGGCCGTGCTGGTAGACTATTCGCTTGCGATTATGAAAAAGTCAGACCTGATATTGTGATTATTGGAAAAGCGCTGAGCGGCGGCTATTATCCAGTATCCGCGATTCTGTGTGATAACCGTATTATGAATGTTCTGCACCCGGGTGACCACGGTTCAACATTTGGCGGCAATCCCCTGGCATCAGTAATTGGCATTGCAGCACTCGATGTAATTATTAAAGAAAAACTTAGTCAAAGGGCATATACATTAGGTGACTGGTTCAGAAAAGAGCTTCGAAAAATCAAAAACCCGGTTATTAAAGAAGTAAGAGGTAAAGGTTTACTCGTTGGTGTGGAATTAAAAGAGAAGGCGAGAAAATACTGTGAAAAATTGATGAACCTGGGGATTCTTGCTAAAGAGACCCATGAGATGGTCGTGCGTTTTGCCCCACCTTTAGTCATAAAGAAAAAAGAACTCCAGTGGGCATTGGTAAGAATCAAGAAGGTCTTACATGTCTGAAATTACTTTCTTTGTTGTAGTCGTCCAATCCTTCAACTGCGTTCAGGATAGGTTTATTGAACCGCCTGATAATCCCCGATTCCCCATTCTTTCTTCCTGTTCGAGCGCAGTCGAGAACCATACATTAAGGTACTTCTCGACTCGCTCTGCTCGCTCGAAGATAAATCACCTGTCTGCCTCAGGTAGAGGCAACTACATTCATCGTTTAGAGCGTTAATAACGTTTAAAACTTCGGATGTCAAATTACCGGTTAGTATTATCTTCAATCTCTTTTGCCGCTATACTATTGTTTCTGTGTTGCACTCCAATTGTCTATTCACCGCATGCACAAAACGAAATGATAACCCCATACAATCGCATGGGTGAAATACACGAGATTGGCGGTGCATTTGCCTTTAATAAATGGATGATTCATCAAGGAATCGATACAGTATATTTTAGAACATATCCGTCGGCAAGTTTGAGTCTCTATCATAATATATATTCTGGTTGGGGTAAATTTGGAGGAATTGGTGGTATCGAACTTATCAGTCTACCGGTACAATGGTGGTTTCCTGATGCTTCTGGTTTTTTCATATGGTTCAAGCCATTCATGGGTGGCCAATACGCTACGTCTCATTTTACAGGTAGGCTCAATCTTTCACCATTGAGCTTTATTGCTGGCTATGGTGATGGTGAATGGGGTATTGCCGGAGGTCCGACAAGATATACTATATATCAAATCAGTCTACTCATACACAGTAATCCATTATCCAATCCCACATGGTGGGCAGGAGGTCGGATGAGTTCAGGAGCTGCGGGGTTTGTGGGTGGCGGTGAGTATTCATTTACAACCAATATGTTTTTGAGAGTAGAATATAGTTATTTAAGAAAGCCTCCCATATCACCGCTCATCATTCTAGATGAACTGGAATCCATTGCCGGCTCAGTTCATTATCTAACTTTTGGCTTTTTCAGACGAATGAAATGATTAATCCGTATTCGTAGTTCGTTTTTCGTGCTCGTAATATTGAATTATAACGAATACTCCGTTACTCCGAGACTCGTTTATTAATTGCTATTCTTACTGTTCGAGCTTGCCCGTTAGAGCTTGTCGAGAACATACATTGAGGTTCTTCTCGATGCGTCCTTTGATAAACTCAGGACTTACTCGAAGGATAAAATATTATGGTTCGAGCTTGTCGAGAACATACATTGAGGTACTTCTCGACTCGCTTCGTCTCTCGATAAACTCGAGACAGGCTCGCTCGAAGAGAAAACAGGTGGTTCTTAGTTCCAAGTATTTTGTATATTTCTCTCCCTTTCACCGTTTCTCCCATTCTCCATTTCTCTATTTGCTCCAGCCAAAGGCGGGTTATTTTACGTAATACACTCCGTCATATATATATTGAGCAGGTCCTTCCAAGTACAGTTTGTCCTTTATCGTAACCGTCAATTCGCCACCTCTGGTTTTACACGTAATAGGTGATTGTGTAATAAATAATTTCGTGGCGATATAAGCTGAGGACAGAACACCGCTGCCGCAGGATAACGTCTCGTTTTCAACGCCACGTTCATAGGTTCTAACAAAGAGCTCGTTATTTTCGACTTTGACAAAGTTGATATTTGCACCATCGGGTTTGAATGCCCGGTGATTACGGATTTCTCTGCCAAGTTCCAAAATATCCAATCCTTCGAATGTATCAACAAATATAACACAATGGGGCACACCTATTCTCAGGAAATTTGCTCGATACTTCTTACGTTTGAGTGTGAAACTGAAATTCAACTTAATGTCAACTGGAAGCTGTACCTCAATACTGACATTACCATTCTTGTAATAAAAACCAAGTGGTCCAGAATCGGATAAGAACTTACCCTTGTCTTTTATCAACCCAAGACGAAAGGCGTAACTCACTATGCAGCGTGCACCGTTAAGACATATTGCTGCTTTGGTGCCATCCTTGTTATAATACCTCATGGCAAAAGGAAAATCGTTAGATTGTTCTACAAGAAGAACACCATCTGAACCGGCACCCAAATGGCGATCCGTCATTTTCTTTACGAATTCCGGTATATCCTCATCAGCGACCACTTCGTTTATCAACCTATTATAATTGTTGATCAATAGAAAATCATTGCCCGAACCCTCCATTTTTGTGAAGAAAACAGGTTTCATTTTTCTCCTTTCATTATCTTAATATACCTCCCAAAATAGATCCCAAAAGATCCTGCTATTGCCGGGATGGAAAAATACAGCAATATCTCCCCGAGTTGCCGGAGATCTATGGTGAATGCAAGGACAACCGCCCCTAAGATAGCCCCGGTAATCTTGCCCACCACGTTGGATTTGACAACTATCGATTTGTGGGTGATCATGACAAAGCTGCCAATGAGAATCAAGATATCTCTAAGTACTATGATGACCACGCTCCACAGGGGGATTAATCCAAGCAGAAGCAGAGTTATAACAATAGTGATTAATGATATTTTATCGCATATTGGATCCAGGACTTTGCCAACTTCAGATTCCTGATGGAGTTTCCGCGCCAGGAAACCATCAACCGCATCTGAGCACAGAGATACCAGCATAACTACGAAAGCAGTATACCGTTGATCAGTGATGAGGAAATACACAATAAACGGCAGCAGGATAAGTCGCGATAATGTTATCACATTGGAGATTGTTAATAAGCGATTATTGTATTTCACGATCCCTATTCCCTGATTTTATGAGTATACAGCAAAACACACGGTTCATTTTTGCTGTCTTTTCTCTAAAAATTCAGCTGCGTGCTCCATTGTTTTCTTGGTAATGTCCTTGCCACCTAACATTCTGGCGATCTCCAATTTTCGCGTTTCACCATCTATTTGCGCTACTTTTGCAAAGGTTTGTTTTCCCTTGATTTCTTTTGTGACGAGAATATGGTTGTCAGCAAAAACAGATATTTGCGGCAGATGTGTTATGCATACAATCTGGTGCTTTTTGCTTATTTTAACAAGCAAAGAACCTACTGCTTCAGCAATTCTGCCGCCGATACCTGTATCGACTTCATCAAAGATAATTGTTGGAATCTTATCTGCTTCAGATAGTACGGCTTTTAAACTCAAGCTTATGCGTGATATCTCACCACCTGAAGCGATTTTCCTCAAGGGCTTCAGGTCTTCACCAGGGTTAGTTGAAATGAAAAACTCTACGTCATCCTTGCCAGTTTCATCCATCTCCTTATCCGCAATCTGAATTTCAAAACGGGCTTTTTTCATACCTAACTGAAATAACAATTCGAGGATTTTCTTTTGGAGCGTGACCGCCGCGCTGCGCCGTCGTTCGGTAAGTTGCTGTGCCTGTTTATTCAGGATGGTTTCAGTATTCTTGATGCGTTCCTGTAATTTTTTTATCGTCTCATCTTGAGTTTCGATTGTCGTCAAATCCTTCCTCAAATTTCCAAGATAATGATTTATTTCCTGGAGTGTTTTGCCGTACTTTTTCCTAATTTTATTTATTGTTTCCAACCTATCCTGGACAAAATCCAGGCGTTCCTGAGAGAATTCAATTTGACTGTGATAGCTGCTCAATTCGCGGTAAATATCATCGATAGAGAAAACAATTGTCTCCAATTTTTCATTCAGTTTAAGCAGTTTCTTATCATAGTTACACAGTTCATCAAATGACTTTTTTGCTTGAGCTGTACGTTCTAATAATGAATTTTCCTCCTCGTAGAGGTTTGATATGATCTCACCGGAAAGCAGAGAGCGTTTCTCACTGCTCGTGAGCAAATCTTTCTCAGCATTCAATTCCTCTTCTTCACCAGGCTGGAGATCGGCTTTTTCGATTTCGTCGATTTGATATTTCAAATAGTCGATCTTATCATCCTTTTGTCGAATTTTCTCAAGCAGATTCTGGAGTTGCTTGTGCGCTTGTCGGTATCTGTGAAAATTGTTTGCGTATTCGCTCTTTACATCCCCGATATCAGCAAACGAATCAAGCAGCAAGAGATGGTTCTTTGCAAAAAACAGGGACTGATTCTCATATTGCCCGATAAGATCGACCATTTCACGCGCGATTTCCTTTAATAGATTCACGCTGACTATCTGATCATTGATATAGGAATTCTGTCGTTTGCCTTTTTCGATTTTTCTCCGGATAATTAAATCATTTTCTACACTAATACCCGATTGTTTCAGCCTTTCAGTTATTGCCGGTTGGATACCGAACACGCCAGTGACTTCAGTATAGTCCTTGCCGCTGCGGATAAGTACTTGCTCCATCCTGCTGCCGCATAACGTCGCAATCGCCTCGACAATCATACTTTTTCCGGCACCGGTTTCTCCGGTTACAACGGTTAACCCTTTGTCAAATTCTATTGTTAGCTCTTCCATTAAAGCGAAGTTTCTAACCTTTAACAGCTTAAGCATCCGCACGACCTCCCCACTTCATCTTTTCGCGGAGCGTGCTGAAAAATGTTGTGTGTAGTGGTTTAATCAACTTTACATGGTAATTTGCCTTTCGGAACTTTATGGTCTGCAACTGACGAATGTTCTTGCTGCGTTGTCCATCAGCGACCAGGGCTGCGCTGCCTTTTTTGCCGACTTTTATTTCAACGAGACTATCTGGTGGTAAGACAATAGGTCTTACTGAAAATGTATGCGCCGCAACGGTCGTTACAATGATTGATTCAGTATGAGGCAGGAGCATAGGTCCACCGGTGGCGAGCGAGTACGCCGTCGAACCAGTAGGCGTTGCGATTACTACACCATCAGCAATGAGTCTGCAGATATGTTCTTTATTGATCGTTACTGAGAACTCTACAGCTCGACCAGGGATGCGCGTGATTATCGTGATGTCGTTAAGACCAAAAAGAGAACTGCGGTTAAACAGCGCCTGGATGACCATTCTATTCTCAAACACATATTTGCCGTTTTTTATTTCAATTAATGTGTCGGATAACTGCGCAAACGTCACGTCGGTAAGGAAGCCCAGGCCGCCCGAATTCACACCGAGGATTGGTATCCCCTTTTTTCCGTATATGTAAGCCGCGTTGAGCATGGTGCCGTCACCACCCAGTGCGATGACAAAATCAGGTTTTTTTGAGGTTGAAAAACCGTGGCTTGCAAGCAATTTCTTAGCCTGGTTCAGGATTGCTGTTGCGCCGCGTTTCCGCGCATTAATTAATATTTCTACTTTTTTCATTTTTTAATTCCCCGATAAAAAGATAACGATATTTTCCAAATTGGTCTCGTCTAAAAGAAAATTGGTCACAGCCGTTAGTCTGCAGGAATTCCTTGATTGTGACGACCGTATCCTCATCTATTTCGAGCGCCACGATACCCCCAGGGTTCAAGTATGGTGCAGTTTGTTCTATTATCAGTTTTATGAACTGTATGCCGTCTTGTCCGCCGTCGATTGCCAGCATAGGTTCAAAATCTCGTACACTCTTAGGCAAGGAGTGCAGGCGTGAACTGGGGATGTATGGTGGATTTGATATTATCAAATCAAACCTGGTGTTCACGCCATTACAAATACTGCATTGCAGCAGCTGAATCCTGTCGGTTAAGCCATACTCTTTAATGTTTTCCCGCGCGCAGCGAATTGCTTTATCAGATATATCAGTAGCAACGATATGAACGTCAGGATAAAGATGAGCCAGGGCTATGGATATTGCACCGGTACCAGTGCCGATATCAAGAATTTGTTCAGGAACAAAATCTATGAGCTTTTCGATTAATTCAATAAAATATTCTGTTTCAAAACGTGGAATAAAAACCCCAGGCAAGATGCGCAATGAATAATTCATGAATTGCATCCTTTTCGTTACATATTCAAGGGGCATCCCGTTCTTTAGCTGCATTAGTTTAGCGCGCAGAAACTGCCGCGACTCCTGGTCTATGGAATCGTTCAGGTAAATCTCGAAGCGAGGCTTTTCCAATAATGAAGCCACGATCAATTCAGCTTCGCCTCTTGAGACTGCCAGTTCTTTAACTGCCTGCTCGACGATTTCTCTCATTTTCTTTGAGACCATCTATGATTTCATCAAGGTCACCCTCAAGGATTGTGTCTAACTTGTACAAACTCAGTCCAATTCGGTGGTCAGTAACCCGATTCTGAGGATAATTATACGTGCGAATTTTCTCGCTCCGCTCACCCGAGCCGACCTGCTGGCGTCTTTCCCGATCGATTTCAGCTTGTTGCTTTTCGCGTTGACTCGCGGCAAGTCTGGCACGCAGTATTTTCATTGCCTTTGCACGGTTTTTGTGCTGGGAGCGTTCGTCTTGACAACTGACAACCATACCCGAAGGTAAGTGCGTAATCCGTACTGCTGATGAAACCTTGTTCACGTTCTGACCGCCATGCCCGCCAGCCCGAAAAGTATCGACCTTTAGGTCATCTGGATTAATTTCGAACTGGGCTTCTTCGATTTCAGGAAGCACCGCTACAGTTACTGCGGAAGTGTGTATTCTGCCACCCGTTTCAGTAACCGGTACACGCTGTACTCGGTGGGCACCCTTTTCAAAGTGCAATAACCCAAATGCATTTTCACCAGAGGCGAGGAAGATTATTTCCTTGAAACCACCGATATCACTTGAATGCGAGGACAGGACTTCATATTTCATTCCCTTTTTCTCAGCGTATTTGGCGTACATTCTAAAAAGGTCAGCGGCAAAAAGAGACGCTTCATCACCACCAGTGCCAGCTCTGATTTCAACAATGCAATTCTTCTGATACTCTTCATATTGCGGGTTTAACATTTCATCGATTTCGTTTTCTATGGATGTTAGACGTTTTTCCAGGTCATTGATCTCATGCCGGGCAATTTCTTTCATCTCTTCATCATTACTAGCCAGGATTTTCTTTGCCTCGGCTATTTCTTTTCTGGTCTTGTCGAGTCTTTTATATTTTCGCATCAGTTGTTCCAGTTTCTTATATTCCTTGGAGATAACTGCGCATTTTTTGTGATTATTTATGATCTCTGGTGAGACCAGAAGGTCATTTAGTTGTTTAAGCCTATTTTCCTGTTCCTGGCGGTTTTTCAAAAATGTACTCCTGAAAATAAAAGATGTGTTATTCCATAGAACGTCTTTGGATATTATAGGTTCCTTATTTATCTATCTACCGAATTTCTCCTTCAACGCTATGTATCTTAGATATTCATCCAGATCTTCAACGGCTTTGATTGTCAAAATATTGTCCTTCAAAGTCATAAGTTTTGCCTGTTCAAGGTTTTTAATATAATGCTGGATCTTCTCTTGTTCAATCCCCGTGATGTGAGTGAGATTTTCATAGGAGAAATCAGCAATCTCAATACCGCTCTCAGTTCTTTTACCGGTTTCCTTTGCCTTGGTGATGATGTATGCAACAATCCTGCGTTCCTCACTCTTAATGGTTAGTAATCTGATCTGCTCATCAGTCGTTCTTAGTCGGCGCGAAAGGGTTTCCAGAACATATTCAATCAAAGGGTTTTCCCTGATTTTAGACTTGAAGGTCTCCTTATCGATTACCAGAAGAGATACCGAAGAAGCGGCACTAGCACCAGCAGAGCGTGGTGAGCCATCAATGATTGCCATTTCTCCAAAAAAGTCGCCCTCTTTCAATACGGCAAGAACCTTTTCATCACTACCACTACCTTTGGTGATTTTAATTTTACCTTCACGAATAAGATACATGACCTCGCCCTTGTCGCCTTCGTCAAACAAAACTTCACCTGGTTCGAGTTTCTTTTCCATTCCTTCAACCATACATCCTCCTTTTTTCTAATTTTCTAATAATTGTACCGAAAATGCGAGTAAAGTCAATACTTCCAAAAGCTTTATTTACATATATTCCATGCCTGCCCCGTAAGATGTCAATCATACGGGGTCATTGCGAGCGACCATAGGGAGCGCGGCAATCTCATTTAACCCACCAGGGGGTCTGATTGTACATATAGGGCTTAATTTCTCTATTTAGCATTTATGCACTCCTAATTGTGCATATTACACACATTTATGCACAGCCATAAACATTCTTGATACTAGTTAGTAAGTAATTGAGTAATTAGATTATTGAACGCCTTACGCAATACGCCCTACTCTCTACTCTCCGCTCCCTTATTCCCTCGCTGCCCCACATGTCATTCCCCGGCTTGACCGGGGAATCCAGTCCTTTTATGTCCCGACCTGTCCTCCAACAATTCCCCCTCCCTTTTAGGGAGGGGATAAAGGGGAGGGTGAATATCACCGTAATCTTGCTTTTATCACAATGAAACCCCTCGATAAACTCGGGGTCCTCAATTCCGCAATCAAATGTCAAATTTGAGCGGAATTGGGACGCGCCTGAAGGGATTTGAACCCCCAACCTACGGATTCTCATTAGATATCGAAGCTCGCGAATAGCGAGATGAGATGGAAGTCCGTCGCTCTATCCAATTGAGCTACAGGCGCTCTTTTAGTAAACACTAGGCACTAAGCACTATACACTAAAAGAATATAATAAAGAATACCTAGTAGGTTATTATAGATGATAATGGAATGTAGTCAATATTGGACGATAGTTTCTAATTTCGGGGGTTGACCCCACATGCCCTTTCTTTTCATATTTCCTCTCCCCTTTGGGGAGAGGGTTAGGGTGAGGGGTTACTGTTCCCTGTTTCCTGATCCCTATTCCCGAGTAGCCCCTCCCTTTCAGGGAGGGGATAAAGGGGAGGGTTCATTATTATAATTACTATGAATCATCTGTCAACAAAGCTTTTGTCGTTGCGATCCCGAGTCTGCCGAAAGTCTCGTCGAAGATATCGAGGGTAACGAGATGTTGGAAGTCTTGAGGTATTGAAAGGTTGAGAATATCGAACGAAGAGAGATGAGCCTGTTGAGAGGTCGAGGGAGATACCGAAGAAGGCAATCTCTGAATTGTGAAGCTGAAAGTATCGCCTGTCCCGAGTAATATCGAGGGGAGTATCCCGAGATGATTTGACCCCATTCCACCTTTGTTATGCCCTGGCTTGACCAGGGCATCCAGTCTTTTCGCTTTATTTATCCCGCCTGTCCCGTATAATGGCAAAGCTATTATATCGGGGTCATCGTCCGACCAGATCGGACGATCCAGTCTTTTCGTTCTTAGGCCCTACGACTTACATCCTATACTTTGGTGATTCTTATGTCTCTAAGCCTGCCCTCGTTATCCCTCCGTTCTGTCATTACCCGACTTGATCGGGTAATCCAGTTCTTTTACTATCATCAAGTATCTAGTGTGGTGCATCTAACAGATCTTTACATTTGGATATTTTTCTCATAATACTTTCAACTGAAGCTGTCCAAACGAAAACTTTTGGGTTTTGATTATGAGATGCTATGTATTGTTTAATAGCCATAATCAGCTCTTTTACATTCTTGAACGAG
>JAUVZL010000038.1 GCA_030602565.1 Candidatus Stahliibacteriota bacterium | reverse complement strand
GCTCTTTGATAAAAAATATGCCGGATACTTCTTCTCCGTACCGCACCGGCGCTTTAATAAAACTAAACTGCCTCTCATTATGTCACGATATTTGCGCAATTCTTGTAACAGCTTTGCACGCTCTTTTTTTAAAATTCTCATTTTTCTGGTAGTTTGTTTATTCATGTACTAATTATAGTGAAAAAAATCAAAAAGTCAAGAGGTTTCTGAGAAAATAAAATTCTTAATGCCCTGAAAACCTATTCTCGGTCAGCCTGTTGAGATTTGACCCCATCAACCCATCCTAAAAGTTGCGCTTGCAAACTCTTCTTGTTTAACTATAATGGGCTATGCGAATTATAAAGACGATTGCTCAAACAAAACGTCTTATTGAGAGAGTAAAAAAGAGCGGTAAAACCATTGGTTTTGTGCCAACTATGGGATATTTGCATGAAGGGCATTTGTCTTTGGTGCGCATTGCCCGCAGGAAATCGCAATTTGTCGTAGTCTCGATTTTTGTTAACCCCACTCAATTCGGTCCTTCTGAAGACCTTGCCAAATACCCGCAAGATATGAAAAGGGATGCTGCGTTGCTCAAAAAAGAAAACGTCGACTTAATCTTTTATCCGTCAGTAAATGAAATCTATCCGCCGGATTATAAAACCTATGTATATGTCAAAGAACTCAGCCGTCTCATGTGTGGTATTACAAGACCCCATCACTTTCAAGGGGTTACAACCGTAGTCTTGAACCTGTTCAATATTGTCAAACCTGATATCGCGGTCTTTGGTGCAAAGGATTATCAACAAGGGGTAATCATCAAACGTATGACAAAAGATCTCAATCTGGACATAAAGATCGTCCTCGGTAAAATCATAAGGGAAAAAGACGGCCTGGCAATGAGCTCGCGCAATATATACCTCTCGCCCAGACATAGAAAAAACGCAATTGTCCTGTACCAAGCAGTAAGAAGAATCAGACATGATTTTAGGCAAGGATTTTCTGACCCCAAAAGAGCTAAGACAATGATGCGTCAGATGATTGAGAAAAAAAATGGCAGGATTGACTATATCGCAGTGGTCAATAAAAACACCCTTTCGCCAGTTAAAAAACTCGGCGCCGGCACATTAATTGCGCTTGCTGTATTCTTTGGTAAAACCCGACTTATCGACAACACAATTCTCTAAAATTAAAACGTTACTCTTGACACAAGAAATAACGGTGTGTATAATGAATCCGCAAATATGAAGAAGAAAGTAAGAAAAGAAAGAAAGAAAATAAATAAAAAAATTATCATCGTGGAATCGCCGACCAAAGGCAAAACGATCAAAGGTTTCCTTGATCCGGACTACACGCTGGTATCATCGCGCGGCCATATCAAAGACTTGCCTAAATCAACCCTTGGGGTTGATGTTGAAAATAACTTCCAGCCGCGTTATATTAAAATAAGAGGTAAAGCAAGTATTATTCGGGAAATAAAAAAGGCGTGCAAAAATTCATTGGAGATTTTTTTGGCTCCGGACCCAGACCGCGAAGGAGAAGTAATAGCCCAGCATCTCGCGGAAGAGTTAGATGCTAACGGTGCGCGAATAAAAAGAGCCTTATTTTATGAGATTACACCAGAACACGTAAAAAAAGCCCTCGCCAATACAACGGTCATTAATCAGAACCTGGTCAATGCACATAAAGCGAGAAGAGTCCTCGATAGAATAGTCGGCTACTACACCAGTCCAATACTTTGGAAAATCATTAAAGGAGGGTTGTCAGCTGGTCGGGTCCAAAGTGTTGCATTACGTCTTGTGTCTGAACGCGAAAAAGAAATCACTTCTTTTAAACCAATACCGTATTGGATTGCCGAAGCAGATTTCACAACTGAACGCAACGAGAAATTTCTCGGGAAGCTTTGGCGTATAGATGGAGAAGCCAGAAAAATCGCAGATAAAAAGGAATTAGAGCGAATCAAGACGACCCTTAAAAAAGGCACAACATTCAAGGTCACATCCTTTCGGGTAACACATCCAAGCCGTTTACCACCTCCGCCATTTATCACTTCCACGCTCCAACAAGAAGCGTCAAAACACGTACGGTTTTCTGCTAAAAAGACAATGTACATTGCCCAAAGCCTTTATGAGGGGATCAGGCTGCCGCAAGGACGTATCGGTCTCATCACCTATATGCGTACTGATTCAATCCGCGTGAACACCAAAACTCTGGAACGATTAAGGAATTATATCGTTGGCAAGTACGGCGAAGAATACCTGAATAAGATAATCAGAATTTTCAAAGACCGCAAGAACGTCCAGGGTGGTCATGAAGCAATCCGTCCGACCAAGCTGGAGTTTGAACCAGATAAAATTAGACAACATTTGACTGATGATCAATACAAAATCTACAAATTGATTTTCGACCGTTTTATTGCCTCGCAGATGTCGCCGGCTAAATACCGTCAAAAAGAAACAGTAGTCAGCTTCGGTGGTGTTGATTTTAAAGCCGAGGAAATGAAACAAACCTTTCCAGGCTTTCAAATTGTCAGCGGCGACTCAATCGCCAGAGGGGCAGTACCTGACATGAAAGTTGGTGAGGATGTGGAAATGACAGATATCGAGTTCACCGAGAAAAAGACCGAACCTTCAGCCCGTTACACAGAAGCGAGCCTCATAAAGAAATTAGAAGAAAATGGCATTGGCCGACCGTCAACCTATGCTCATATCCTGCAAACACTCTTTGATCGTGGCTATACTATCAAAGAAAAAAGCAAAATACAGGCTACTGAACTTGGTCTTCAAGTATACGACGTAATCATCCCAAGGTTCTCAAATATCTTTGAGGTATCATTCACCGCCAAGATGGAAAAAGAACTTGACCGGATCGAAGCCGGTACAAAACTGTGGCAGGATGTAATCCGTGAATTCTACGATCCCTTTGTAATAAACTTGAATAAAATCAAAGAAGAAGTCGACAAAATAAAAGAATCGATCAGTCAGAAAGTCGAAAAAAAATGTCCGAAATGCGGTCGCTCGCTCGTTATTAAATGGGGCAGATACGGAAAGTTTCTGGCTTGTTCGGGGTTTCCAGAATGCAAGTACTCGGAGAGCCTTGAAATTGAAAAGAGCGAGCGTAAGTGTCCAGAGTGCGGCAAGCATTTGACAATCCGACATGGGAAATTCGGTAAATTCCTTGCATGTTCTGGTTACCCGGATTGTCGTTACACTGAAAATCTTGCACATGATGCACCCTGCCCTATGTGCCATGGTAATGTCATCATAATAAAAACGCGCCGCGGCAATGTCTACAAGTGCAAACAATGCGACTTTTCGACCTTTTACCCACCAACCAAAGACCGATGTCCCCAGTGCGAGCACGGTATGGTTATGAAGAGAGGCAAAAAGGTCTGTCCAGTCTGTACCGGACTCATCAAGAAAAAGAAACATGCAAAAAAGTAACAAAATCAGCCCCAAACAACCACACCATTTTTAAAAGAGAATGAACCGATCTTTATGAAAATCGGTTTTCATATATCAATCGCCGGTGGTTTTCAAAATGTCATCCAACGAGCCCTCGAACGAAAATGTGAAACAGTACAATTATTCTCCAGAAACCCTCGAGCATGGAAGTACCGAGCTCTGGACAAAGAAGACATTAGACTTTTTAAAAAAGGCATGGAACAAGTACAGATATCACCGTTATTCATCCACATGCCGTATCTCGTCAATTTAGCTTCATCTGACAAAGTTCTGTTTCAACGGTCAGTAGATTCGCTTGTCGTGGAGATGCATAGAGCTGCACGTATGAATGCTCATTTTGTAATAATGCATATAGGTTCTTCACCGGACGAAGAAAAAGGCTTAAGGTCAATGACAAAAGGGATAAACCGAGCTGTGCAGCGCGCCAATAATAAGATTATCTTATTATTGGAAAATACATCAAAAAGCGGTCATGAACTCGGCTATGCATTCACTCAGATAAAAGAAATAATCGACGGGGTCAAACAAAATCGGAGAATCGGCGTTGTCTTAGATACTGCACATGCCTTTGCTGCTGGATACCCGCTCCATACTAAACACGGGGTAGCGCGCACCATGGCTGAATTTGACGAAATTATCAGTATCGACAGATTAATGCTCGTTCACCTTAATGATTCCAAAGCAGAACTTGGTTCGTGTCGTGATCGACATTGGCACATTGGAAAAGGCAATATCGGCAAAGGCATAGGCTATATTCTCAACCACCACCTTCTAAAAGATAAACCATTTATCATGGAAACCCCAAGGAAAAACCTGCAGGATGATTTGATGAATCTACGAATGGTGAAGAAGCTTTTGCAGAGGAAATAATATCTCTTGACCATTGCCAAAATATGTATATCATTGAGATAGTTAAAGGAGGATAAAATTGGCACACGCTTACACACCAGGACTAAAAGTGCTTGCCCATACTACCTTGACCAAAGAACGTCGGCTACCGCTACCAGGAAAAATTCTGGTAAACAAAGGCGCTAAGGTTCGTGGTGAAGAGGTTGTCGCAAGAACTGAACTACCAGGGAATGTTCAAACGTTAAACATACATGGTTTATTGGGGATACTCCCTGATGAAGTCGAAGAAGCGATGCTCAAAAAAATAAATGACCCCATCAAAAAAGATGAGATCGTTGCTCAAAGCAAAGGTTTCTTTGGTTTGTTCAAATCATCAGTTCGAAGTCCAATAGATGGGGTCATTGAGAGTATTTCAAAAATCACCGGCCAGATTATTATGCGAGAACCACCTATTCCGGTTGAAGTCATGGCCTATATTGACGGTGAAGTAGTCGACATTATCCAGAACGAAGGCGTGAAGATCAAGACGCACGGGAGTTTCATCCAGGGTATCTTTGGTATTGGCGGCGAAACAATAGGTGAATTAGCCATGGTCGCGAATAACCCTAATGAAGTACTCACAGAAAAGGATATTGATAAAGCATTCAAGGAGAAAATAATCATCGGTGGTTCAATCGTGACCTATAATGCCCTGGAACAAGCCAGAAAAGTTGGGGTCAAAGGTATTGTGATTGGTGGTATTGAAGACCAGGACCTCAAGCAATTTATGGGTTATGATATCGGGGTTGCGATTACTGGTTCTGAACAGGTCGGTCTAACCCTGGTCATAACTGAGGGGTTTGGCAAAATGAGTATGGCGAACCGGACCTTCCAGCTGCTTAAATCTTTGGCTGGCAAGAGGTCGTCCATAAATGGCGCAACCCAAATCAGAGCCGGGGTCATGCGCCCTGAGGTGATCGTGCCAATGGAAGAAGTACGAGATTCCAAGAAAACTGCCGATATCTCGACTGGAGCCGGTCTTGGAGTTGGCATGGCGGTTCGAATTATCAGAGAACCACATTTCGGTGCAATAGGTAAGGTGGTAGCGCTACCTGTTGAACTACAAAAGATAGAAACTGAGGCTTTGGTGAGAGTACTCCAGGTCGAGCTGGAAGATAATCAAGTCGTTGCCTTGCCACGAGCCAATGTAGAAATTATTGAGGAGTAATAATGGCGGCATTCGTTTTCTTTCTGATCGCAACATCAGGGGTAAATACGCTCTTGTTGCCAGCATCACCAGTTGGCATAACCACCCCTTTTTCAATATCGAAAGATGCTGAGGCGATCTTTTACAACCCGGCAAATTTTGAAGCACAAGATAATTACCAAATCTGGTGTTCGTACAACCGTTTCTATTTATCGATGCAGAGCGTTTCACTAGCCCTGACCAAAAAAATAAAGACGCTTAATATGGGTATCGCATTTTTGAACTTTGATTACGGTGATATTGAATGGCATCCAAACTACCCTAGTGAAGACTCTTTGACATATTACTCAGGGAATGATTTTACCATAGTATTAGGTGGTAGCGTACCGATCACAACTCAAGGCAAGATCGGCGTAAATTTAAAGTACGTTTCAGAAAACATTCTTATTTATTCTGATTATGCATTAGCCTTTGACGTCTCGTTTACCTACGTCGGCACCAAGGCTGGAATCAGTTTTGGTGCAACTAATATCGGCTCGAAGATAACCATAAATAATGAAGACGTTAATCTGCCAGCCCGAATAAGTATCGGCACTTTCTACGATTTGAAGAAGTTCATCCCGAGTTTTGATATACATTATTTAGTAAACACCGCGGCGTTTGAAGGTGGACTTGGCATAGATATACCAGTCCATAAAATAGCCAATCTCAATGGCGCAGTTCTTTACCGCGAGGCTCCTTACCCGGGCTTTGGTCTGGAGATCAGACCCGGGAAACTAATTATCAAATACGCCGGCGCCCTCTACCCTCAAAATCTTGGTTTGATTAATACCATCGGCATAGGTTTTGAATTTTAATGAATGGCATCTGGCTAGATTTTGAAAGACCGATTGTTGAACTCGAGAAAAAAATCGAAGAGCTAAAGGGTCTTAAAGGCGTCGATGAAGAGATCACGCGTCTAGAATCCCAAGCCAAGCGACTAAAGAAGAAAATATACTCGAATTTGAGTCGCTGGCAGCGAGTCCAACTCGCTCGTCACCCGAGACGCCCTTACCCTTTGGATATTATCCCCTTAATCACTGAGGATTTTATAGAGCTCCACGGTGACCGGCGTTTTGGCGACGACTGGGCAGTTGTATCAGGCATTGCAAAGTTCGATAAGTTCAACGTTGCAATCGTGGCACAGCAAAAAGGACGAGACACTAAAGAGAAAATCAAACGAAATTTCGGTATGCCCCACCCAGAAGGATATCGTAAGGCTTTGCGGATAATGAAGATGGCGGCGAAATTCGCGATGCCGATAATAAACATGGTTGATACACCTGGCGCTTATCCTGGTGCAGAAGCTGAAGAACGCGGTCAGGCTGAAGCGATCGCCACGAATCTATTTGAATGTGCTGTCTTACCAGTACCAATCGTTGTCTTAATCCTCGGTGAAGGTGGCTCTGGCGGTGCTCTGGCAATTGCGGTCGGCGATCGAATTCTCATGCTGGAAAATTCCATCTATTCAGTAATATCACCTGAAGGATGTGCCTCTATACTCTGGCGTAATTCTTCCAAGAATAAAGAAGCCGCTGAGGCGCTGAAAATAACTGCCGCTGATCTGGTAAAGCTGAACATCATTGATGAAATAGTGCCGGAACCTCTGGGCGGCGCACACCTGGACCCGGAGCAGACTGCGAAGAATATAAAAGATGCCCTTATCAAACACCTCGATGAACTGACCAAGATACCAATCGATAAACTCATTCCACTCAGGATAAGCAAATTCCAAAATATGGGGGTTTATAAAGAGTAATGGCTTTACAGGGTAACTTAGAGGATTTTGAACTAACTGATGTTTTCCAACTGATCCAACTCGGTCAGAAAGATGGTGGTTTGCGCATTCAGTCTGAAGATGATGTTGGAATCGTTTACTTCAAGGATGGTATAGTAATTCACGCCAAGACAAACTCAATTCAAGGCGAAACAGCTATTGATACGATCTTGAGTTGGAAAAAAGGCAGATTTGTCTTTAATCCCAACGAAGAAACGCTTGAACGCACGGTTGATCTGCCGATACAACAGGTAATACTTGAAGCAGCACGTCGAATTGATGAAATGACTAAAATCCAAAAACTCATACCCTCATTTGATGTCGTTGTAAATATTATTGAAGTACCTGATGCCGGTGTAGAAAAAATACATCTAAAACCTGAGGAATGGAAAATCCTTTCGTTTGTTGATGGGACACGGTCGGTCAAGGAGATCGCTTCAAAAACAAGTGTTTCGGAATTTGAAACCGCACGCATCCTATACGGTCTGATCTCTTCAGGACTGCTTAAGATCGTTCAGAAAACTGAGACCCTTAAACCAGTTGAAAAAACTGAAGAAAACAAAGAAGAGAAGAATGAAAATAAGAAAGAAGGCGGCGGTCTCTTCGGGTTGTTCAAGAAAAAATAAAACCCCCTAATGTAAAGATGGGGTTAAATCATCTCGGTATACTCGATACTTTCAGCTTCACACTTCACAATATTGTGCATTTATATACTAAAATAATGCCAAAATCATTCTATCAAAGGGTTATTGATGTAATTAGAAGAATACCTAACGGGCAGGTAACAACCTATGGACAGACAGCAAAGCTTGCGGGCAACCCGCGCGGTGCACGTCAGGTCGCCCGCATTCTCCACTCATCCTCACGCAAGGAGAACCTGCCCTGGCATAGAGTGATTAATAGTAAGGGCTGCATAGCGCTCAGGCACAAATATGGTTATGAACTTCAAAGGGGTTTGCTTGAAGATGAAGGCATCTCCTTTGATGAACATGGCTGTCTCGACCTTGAGCACTTCATCTGGCGACCTTAGACTTTCATAGAGCTTTGTTTGAAGCCCTTCCTATTTCCGGTAAAGGTTTAGGTGTTGTAACTTACCGTCTTTGTCACGTGATTCATTACCGATAAGCATGTCAGATTCCAATTCAGTATTGCAGTTTTCATCATACTTCTTGAGTTCAGCAGTCTTCGCGTGTTTCAGCTCATCAAAGAAAGCGAGGATCTCCTGTTTGCCAGGGATCTTTGTGCTTGTCTCCTCGGTGCTTATGGCATCGAGCACATATGCCTTTAGCAATTTATCTTTGACTTCAGCAAAGAACTTTGGATTGGCAAAGATATCCACACATACGATTTCTCCGTTTAAAGCCATAATCATGCCGACCATACGGTCGTCTTTAAGACCTTGCTTTATTGCATCAAGGAAAGGTTTACTTCTTTTTTCTACTTCTTCGCTTGAGAGGATGGCACCGTAGGTACCACTCTGAGATGCAACATCGATCTGTGCACATTTCTTGCTTACTTCATTCCATACATCGTGCTGTTCTTTGAACTGAAGAGCACTCCTGACACCCTTAGAGCCCACGGCACCGCCGGACATAAATTTAATAGATTTACCGTGCCACCTGCCGTGCTCTACGCATCTGACCTCGACTCTTACTTCCTTGCCGCCTGGGATGAGGATATCGAATGAAACCATTCTATCTTGTTTACCACCGATAATAATCTCACCAGCCATAATATAGATGGGTATCACCCCGGTATTCTTTATCAATACGGCTGGCACTGACGCACTCGACAGTTCGGAGATAATCACAACTTTATTCTTTTGTGCTTGATCCAGAGTTATGTAATCGCCTATGTCTAATGATGTCTTCCTGAAAACTGGATAGATAGCAAGATGTTCGTGGGTTGTAGGACTCTGAACAACAAAGTCCTGGTCAAGTTCAAAAGGAAAATCACCAGTTGCTTTTCCGATCATACATGAAAGTAAATCGTCGCTCGCACCAGCTTTCTTGAGTTTAACAATGTCCTGGGTTGACAGATCAAAGCTCATACCTTTGTTTGCGATATGCTCCTTGATAACCTCTTGTCCGACCTTTGCCTTGAGCAGGGTTATGATATCATTGATATTCTCAGACCCAGTAATCCCGAGACATCCAACAAGACACAACCCAATAGCCATAATGCCCAGTAAAACGCCCATCTTTCTAACCATGATTTGCCTCCTTGCTTTCATGTAAAGAACAGATGACTACCTACGTTTAGGTACCATTCTCTATTGGTATTACATGTTTTTTTGGAATATATTCCCTCAAAAATCCGATTAATTTGTTCTGGGTTTGCCGTATTTGGCTTCAATGACTGAAGTTATGCCGCCACGCGGATTAAATGCACCGCGCACAATTGCCCAACGTGGTTTTACTGCCTTAACAAAATCCTTTAAGATACGGTTGACTGCATTCTCATAAAAAATGCCAAGGTTTCGATAGGCTAAAATATACAGTTTCAATGATTTCAATTCGACAAAATACTTTTCTGGTTCATATTCAATCGTAATTGTACCGGCATCAGGCAACCCTGTTTTTGGACACAATGATGTGTATTCAGGTATGGCAATTGTAATCTTATAGCTTTTGAATTGATTTGGCAACACCTGCAATTTCGGTAACTTAGTCTTTAACCCTGCTCTGGCATGTTGTTTAGTGTATTTGACCACGGAGAATTATACTGCGGTAAGCTTGAAAGTCAATGTTGAAAAACAGCCATTGCCAGCGTTTTCTAATGGCATTCTTTAGTTTATTTTGAATAACCCGCCGATATAGAAAACGTAGAATATAAGGAGCAACCAACCTTCCCATTGGCTAATCTCTTTATCCTGGGTCATGAAAAAGAAAAGGAGCGATGCTATCACCATCATAGGCAGAGCAAAAGTGATGATGTGCTGAGGTATAACTAGCGAACCAATCAACGCCGGTATGCCCATAACGGCAAGGGCATTGAATACATTGGAACCCAAGACATTACCGATGGCGATCTCAGATTTTCCCTGACGCGCGGCAGTAATGCTCACCACCAACTCTGGTAAAGACGTTCCAAAAGCAACTGCACTGGCAGCAATTATTTCCTTGCCGATGTTTATGATTTGCGATAGCTCGATTACCGCTTCAACCGTGTAGCGACCACCTAAGTAAATGAAAAAGCTACTGATGATGAGCACAATGAATGTCTTGGCTCTAATGCTTTTTTTCTCCATGGGCTTACCAGTTTTGGGACTGGTTTTCACACCATTCTCTTTGTTCCCCACAGTCATTGCGTGCAGGAAATATACCACCAAGCCGATTAGGCATAGGAGCGCTTCAAAAAGCGAAAACCGCCCATCCCACACCGTGATCGTCAAAAAAAGAGCGGTGCCCATTAATAGCGGCAAATCAATATGGATGAGTTCATAAGTGATTTTCAGTTTCTTGGCGGCTATTGCAGTCACGCCAACAACAAGAAATATATTCGTTATGTTTGACCCGACAACATTACCAATCACAATTTCTGAAGAGTTGTGCAGAACCGCAAAAATTGAAGATATTAACTCTGGCAGCGAAGTTCCAATAGCAACGATTGTTAAACCAATGACAAAGTCTGGGATACCAAAAGCCAAACCAATCTTCGCGGCCGCGTTGGTAAAGTAAGCTGAAGCCCGTATTAAAATGTACAGGCTAATAATAAATATAACGATCCAGAATACTGCGGAGTTGATAAATCCTCTTTCCTAACTCACTTAAATTGAAAACCCCGACTGAAAAACCTCAAACATGTATCCACCTGATTCTTTCAAGGCATCTTCACTAGACATAATACTTAAAATTCAATCAAAAGAATGAGCTTTGTCCGGATAAACGCCCTTTCTTACTTCATCCCGATACTGCTCGACTGCCTGACGTATCGCTTCACCAACTTGTGCATATCGCTTAACAAACTTCGGTGAAAAGTCATCAAACAAACCGATCATGTCGTGCAAAACGAGAATTTGGCCATCACAAAAAGGTCCAGCTCCAATACCAATAGTTGGTATGGAAACACTTGCCGTGATCTCCTTTGCCAGGCTAACTGGTATCTTCTCAAGGACCACGGCAAAACAACCAGCCTCTTCAAGTAATTTAGCATCGGCTAAGAGTCTGGATTTACTATCTTCACTACGACCCTGCAATTTGTAACCACCAAATTTGTGAATGGATTGAGGCGTCAAACCAAGATGTCCCATCACGGGGATGCCAAGCGCAATAAGCCGCTCAATCATTGCAAGAATCGGTGTACCGCCTTCAAGCTTGACACCAGCCGCACCAACTTTCAAGAACCTTCCCGCATTATATACTGCATCACGGATCGATGTTTGATAAGACAAAAATGGCATGTCTGCAATGACCAAACCATTCTTCACGGCCCGGCTCACAATCCGCGTATGATATAACATCTCTTCCATGGTAATCGGCAGCGTGTTTTTCTCGCCGGCAAAAACATTGGCTGCAGAATCGCCGACCAGGATGATATCAATACCTGCTTTGTCAACGATGCATGCCATCGGATAGTCATAAGCAGTGAGACAGACGATTCTCTCCTGTTTTTGTTTCATGGAAGCAATTGTTTTTACAGTTACCATTGTCGGGAAAGAATCCTACGCGGCTCTTTCAAGTTTTTCACCTCATCACAAATCAAATCAAGGTCCTTTGAATTTCCAGTAAAGTCAAAGCCCTTGATATCAACGATAAGCAGCGGCGAAGTCTTGTAATGAAAGAAAAAGGCATTGTACGCCTCACACAACTGTTCAATATAGCCGAAGTCGATATTGCTCTCAAAATTGCGGTCACGCTGTCTTATCCGCTTGTAAAGAAATTCTGCTGGAGCCTGAAGATAGATGACGAGATCAGGTTTTGGTACATCTTGTTCGATTAATCCATATATTTTATCGTATAAAGCAAATTCTTCTTCATTCAAATTTATCTCAGCGAAAATACGGTCTTTTTCAAAAAAGTAGTCAGCAATGACCCGCGATGCGAAAAGGTCAATTTGGGATATTTGCCTTTGCTGACGATACCGTGACATCAAGAAATAGAGTTGAGTGTGGAAGGCATGTTTTGCAGGGTCTGAATAAAAATTCTCAAGAAATGGATTATCCTCAAATTTCTCAAGGATCATACCAGCGTGAAACCTCTTGGCGAGGATCTTGACTAATGACGTCTTACCAGCACCGATGACGCCTTCAACCGTAATAAATCTCAGATCCTTCATACTTAACTCCACTCAGATAATCCTTTAATTTTTTATCAGAACAAGGCGGCACAAAATCCGGCGCAATTTCAGCGAGCACCTTTATGGCAAAAGGACGCTCAAAAAAGCTTGCTTGGGGTATTGTTAAGTCTCTGGTTTTAACAATCTGGGTGCCGTAGAATACGATATCGATATCAATTATCCTTGGTCCCCATCTAATGCCACCTGGTTTTCTGCCCATTTTTACCTCAATTTGCTTGAGCACACGAATTAACTCTAAGGGTTCATGATCACACACTATTTCCAACCCCATATTCAAGAAATCAGGTTGATTGACCCGACCCCAGGGCTTGGTTCGGTAAATCCTGGACTTTTTTACAATCTTTATCCTATTATTTACCAACTCCTCTAAAGCAGTCATGAGGTTAGTTTCCAGGTCGCCAAGGTTGGTTCCCATGAGAAGCAAGATCTTCTCCATCTCATTTATTCTACACGAAACACAACCTATGTCAAGATACCATGAGTAGAGATATACAGTGACTAATAGAAACTCGAGCGTAAGGCGTAATGAGTAGAGCGTAAGGCGAAAAACTGCAAATAATAGTCATTAAGTCACTCAGGCTGTTGAATTAGTGGAGTAGGGGCTTTAGCCCCGTCAAAAGCAATGAAATTTCATCAGTTTTCACGAGCATAAATGCTCTACTCCAGTGAAAAATGACTTTTTCAACAGCCTGATTGAGTCATTAAAAAAATCTCCGAAACACCGTTACTCCGATACTCCCATACTCATTTCAATAACTTAATGACTCAACGCATCTAAGTATGCTTTGTTTTCTTTGAGTTGATCATAGGAGAAAAAAACGACCCCGGAAAAGGCTTTAGATTTTACTGTTTCAACCTGTCTGCTTATCTCATCAGGCGATAAAACATACAAACCCAAACCAACGGTCACGCGGTAGGGGTCATCCACTGCTTTCAGAACTCTGTTCAGGTTACTCTTTATGTACTTGCCATAAGCCATCAGGCAAACAAAATCCACATATCCCGCATTTAGCCAGGCTAACCAATCCTGATGATGTTCATAGCGTGCCCTTAAATAGTCAGGTTTGACTGCTGCGGAAATCAGTATCTCAGGTCGTTCCTTTTTCAACGCATCTTTTATTTGTTTTGCAAAAGCAGTAAGGTCAGCTGAGACAAACTCACGCCATTGTTTGGCTAAGTCATCACATCCCCAAAGACCGTATCTTGTTTTTAACTCGTCCTTGGTGACCAGATCAAGTGGATCTACATAATATTCCCTCATGAATTTGCTGCGCAGACTTACATCATACACAAAGTTAGATGTTGGGTAGCGTATATAGTCAAAATGAATCCCATCAAAATCATACTTTCTAATGATTTCCTGTGCGATATCGATGACATAGGATTGTACTTGCGGATTTGCCGGTGTCAGATAATAACCTTCAGTGCCTATTCCTTTTAGTTCTTCAATAGTGTAATCAACGATTGACCGGTCATCCTGGTCCCGGACATACCAATTTGGTTGTCGGTTAATAGGATGCTTACTATTCATGGTCTTTGGTGCAAAGCCCCACGAATAAAAAACATTGATCCATGCTGACACCTTGATGTTCCGACGGTGTGCTTCATTCAGGAATTCTTTTAGCCATGTATCAGATTGCATTTTACTTGGGACATGTGTTGACGGATAATAAGCCTCACCCAGGGCAAATATCTGGAGAAAAATATGATTGAATCGTCCATCCAGGTTATCAAAAATAGCACTCTTGTCTTGAATTGACCAACGGGGAACCCAAACACCTTTAAAATCTGTATGCAAGGCAAGGAACAAGATGAACAAACCCATATCCCAATGTACTCAAAAAACCCTTTTTGTCAACTCAAGGTTACTCATTATACCATGAAAAAAATGAATTTCTATTTGCAACGCCGGCAGTATTGACTTTTTCCTTTATTTACATAGAATATGACTATAAAAGGAGGAATATATGGGATTTACTGGAATACTAATAATTGTGCTCGTCTTAATTATCTTCAGCGCAATTAGGATATTAAAAGAGTATGAAAGAGCAATTGTCTTCAGACTCGGCAGATTCTTGAAGGTTAAAGGACCTGGTCTGTTCATCCTTTGGCCAGCGATTGATAAAATGGATAAAGTCGGGCTGCGGGTCATTACCATGGACGTACCTCCGCAAGACGTCATAACAAAAGACAATATCTCAATAAAGGTCAATGCAGTCGCTTATTTCCGGGTTTTTGAACCGGATAAAGCAATCCTGGAAGTCCAGGACTATATGTATGCCACAAGCCAGCTCGCGCAAACGACACTGCGTAGTGTGCTCGGTGAGTATGAACTCGATGATATTCTCGGGAAAAGGGAAAAAATCAATATGAGGTTGCAAAAAATCATTGATACACAAACTGATCCCTGGGGCATTAAGGTTTCAAGCGTAGAGATCAAGCATGTCGACATCCCTCAAGACATGCAGCGCGCAATCGCCCGTCAGGCTGAAGCCGAAAGAGAAAGACGCGCAAAGGTTATCCACGCAGAAGGTGAACTCCAGGCTGCAGATAAATTGAACCGAGCGGCAAAGATCATCAGCGAAACATCCACTGGCATACAGCTGCGTTTCCTGCAGACACTCAGTGAAATAGCTACTGAGAAGAATTCTACAACCATTTTCCCGGTACCGATCGATCTCTTTGCCCCCTTTATCAAAAAATTTAGCAAGACGTCGAATGAAAAAGAATGATCAGAGTTTATCAGCAAGAGACATTAGACCTTTTTGACTTGGTAAAAGACGTGGTCAAAGATTCTTTTAGCCTCGTGGCACAGAATCAAAGGCATATCACCTTACCAGAAAGTTCATACAACCCATTGAGACAGCAGTATGATGCAGCGGCTATTTTACACGATATTGCCGCAAAAAAAGACAAAGATGTCGATTACAAACTTTGTTTAGTGAACGTTGACATATACGCGCAAAACATGAACTTCATATTCGGCTTAGCCAACCCCATACGAAAAACCGCGGTCGTCTCAACCTACCGTCTTAATGGTGACAATATCAAAGAACGTATTGCCAAAGAGGTTGTCCACGAAATAGGTCACCTTTTGGGACTCGGGCATTGCGTTAATGATAAGTGTATTATGCACTTTTCCAATACGGTAAAAGACACGGACCAAAAAGAACAGATCTTTTGCAAAAATTGTAGGAAGCAAATTGAGTAATTATACACTGTTTACACCTGGACCTGTTGACGTACCTGACGAGATATTGAAAGCAACTTCAAAATCTCTTGTCTATCACCGCGAGGAAAAGTTCACCAGGATGTTTAGTGAAATTGCAAATAGTCTCGGGAAGATCCTTTTGACCAAAGGAAGAATCTTCTTTTTTTCTGCATCCGGCACGGGCGCAATGGAAGCAGCATGTAGCAATGTTTTATCAAGCCATGACCAACCGATTGTTGCTATCTGCGGTAAATTTGGGGAACGTTGGTTCGAGATTTGCAAAGGCTATAATACAAACCCGATTATGATCAGGGTAGACTATGGAAAATCAATCGAAGCCTCAAAAATTCAAGAGATATTGAAGAAAAGGAATAAGCCAACCGTTGTCTTTACAACTCTTACCGAAACATCGACCGGCGCGCTAAACGATATCAAGATGCTTGGTGAGGTTGTAAGAAACCACGGTTCGTATCTTGTCGTGGATGGCGTTGCGGGCATTGGCGCTGACCTGTGCCCGCAAGACGACTGGCATATCGATATCCTGGTCGGTGCCTCACAAAAGGCATTGATGTCACCACCCGGGGTATCTTTTATCTCGGTCAATGACCGGGCATTTGAAAAAATGAAAGAATCTGACCTACCCAGCTATTACTTTAATCTCAAGATCTATGAGAAATTCCGAGTCAAGAATCAAACGCCGTGGACACCAGCAATAAACGTGCTGTACGGGTTGAAAAGCGGTCTTGATAGTATTTTGAAACGGGGGGTTGAAGCAACTCTTGAGCATCATAAAAAGCTGGCAGAATACATCCGTGAACGCATCGGCAATATGGGTTTAGAACTACTGCCTGAACATCCATCAAACGCACTTACCGTCATGAAAGTTTCGAAAAATAACAGCACTATGCTCATAAATGAGCTAAAAGAAAAACACGGCATCCTATTTGCCGACGGTCAAGCTGATCTAAAAGGTAAAATAATCAGAATCGGCCACATGGGGAATTATGACGTCAGCAAAATGACCGGGGTGCTTGACGTCCTTGAAACATTATTAAGTCATTGGAGAGTAAAAAATGAATAGATACATAAAGTTAGGTTATGAAGGTATTGAGCTTGAATTGCCCGTTCATGCGCTTTATCTGTATCGAGGAAATAAGCAGCTTCTCGAGAACATCGTACCTCTCATAACCGAAGGTAATGAACGTAAGGAAAAATGTATCTTTATCGGCAGTGAAGAAAATAGCAAGTATTTGAAAAGCAAGTTCAAAAAGCAGATAATAACCATCAGCAAAGGTGTTGGTGCAGCTGATTTTATCCCCTGGATAAAAAGTGAATATGATAAACTTCCAAAGAACTACCACGGTTTACGCGTCTTTTTGGAGAGCACAAATGACTATCTTGGATACGAAGATATCCTGGATGATTTCAATACCCAGCCTGACCTGAGACTCTTCTTGCTTTGCCAATACAGAATCGACATAATAACCTCTGGTCAACTCCTCGATATCCTGAAGATACACCCTTATGTTTTTGTTGAACACCTACTCAAACCTAACTGCTTTTATTCGCGCATCAAACATCGCATATGGCTCGACCCTTTGACCGGTATATTCAATCGCCGGTACTTCGAAAACCAGCTTAGCAAAGAGCTGCAGCGCGCTTCACGATATGAACACAGTCTTTCAGTTCTATTTGTTGATATTGATCAGTTCAAGAAAATCAATGATGAATTTGGGCATCAGGCTGGTGATCACGTATTAGAGGAACTATCCAATATTCTCGAGCGCAGTGTACGCAGCGTTGATGTCGTGGCACGCTACGGCGGCGATGAATTTATCGTTCTCTTACCTGAAACTAAGAAACCACACGCCAAAAAAACTGCCGAACGTATCCTGAAGTACATAAAACACCATGATTTCTTCAAAGATAAGCTGAAGGTAAAAGAGCTCGCAATTTCAATTGGCATTGCAGGTTTCCCTGAAGATGCCGGTGGAACATACGAATTAATAAAAAAAGCCGACAATGCACTTTACCAGGCAAAACGCGAAGGTGGTGGCCGGGCGGTTCTGTGTGAATGACCGTTGTAACTGCCAGTACAAGGAGGCAAAATGCCGATAACCCCCTTAGAAATCCGCAAGCAGGAATTTCGAAAATCGCTGAGAGGTTACGACCCTCATGAAGTCAGGTCATTCCTTGAAATGGCCTCTACAGAACTTGAAAATCTACTCCGGGAAAATGCTGGTCTCAGTGAAAAAGTCAAGGATATGGATGCCAAAATCGAGGATTATCGCCGTATGGAAAAGATCTTGCAGGACACACTTACAACAACCCAGCAGGCGGCTGATGAGCTGAAGAGCGGTGCCAGAAAAGAAGCCGAGACAATAATCGCCAATGCAAAAGTCGAAGCGCAAAGGTTTCTAAGAGAAGCTCAAACTGAGCTCGCCCAAGTTAGAGAAGAAACAAAAATGATTGAGCACCAAAAGCTTCTTCTTGTATCAGAATTCAGAGGGCTCTTGGAATCATATCTGAGGTTGCTCGAAAGACTCGATAAAAAATGAAAAAGGAGGCATCGCGATGCAGACAGAACTCAAGTTGACCAAAATCGTTGCCGGAGTCGTTGAAAAACTATGACCCGAAATCATCGCAGATTAGCTCTTCTTTTTTTTCTACTGACCGCCATGCTGGTCAGCTGTTCAAATAAAGCAGAGCATATCGCGAACGCCCGCGGCTATATCAAGATATGGAATTACAACCGCGCCCTGACTGAGATAATTTTCTATCGCAAGACAAAAGACCCTGAAATTCAATATCTGTTAGGCTATTGTTATCTAAAAAAGAATGAATTCGGTGAGGCAGCAATATATTTTAAAAAATCATTAGCCAACAGTGACATCTTCGAAGACAGTGTTATTACGCTCTATAACAGACTTTCTGAAAATGCTATGAAAATAGGTGAGTCAGAAAGAGCCCTGTTCTTTTACGGAGAAATAGCGAAATTGGTGCCGATGTACGAACAAGCAAGTAACCTATTCTTGATCGGTAATTTGAACTTTGATAACGGTAACTACCCCGCCTCTATCCAGGCCTACACCAAAGCATTAGCAATCGATTCAACATCAAAACAGGCAAGGAGAACAAAACAGAAACTTGTCAAGGCGTTATTCGAAAGCAATAGCCTTTACAAGGCACTGGAACTCGCTCAAGAGCAGTACGAGAATTTAAAAACTGCAGCCAATTTGTTGCAGCTGAGCGAAATACATTTTGCGCTTGGGAATAACCTTTTTAATAAAGGCTTATTAGATAGTGCGCAGGCTTTCTTTGAATTGATAATATCCATGCAAGAACCAAAATCACTGTTAGATGATGCATACTTCTTTGTTGGTGAAATATATCTCAAAAGAAACAATTTCGACAAGGCTCTTGAAGCTTACAAGAAGGTACTTCGGCTTAACCCTTATGAAAAAGGTGAGGTCGTCAGGAAAACAAAAGAACGGATCAAGGAGATTAAGGAGAAAGCATGAAAAAAGTGTTTGTCATATCACTGGTATTGTTGGTCTTCACCGCATGCGGCACAAAACAAACGTTGTCACCTCTTGACCCAGACGATGCATTCGAAAGAGCGGTATCACTTTTTGAACAAAAAGATTATAGTAAAGCCGTACTTGCCTTTGAACGAATACTTTTCTACTACCCCTCGTCTGAATATGTCGATGACGCCCAATACTGGCTGGGTAGAACATATTTCGAGCAAAAGGATTATGACCAAGCCATTGTTGAATTTGATTATTTGATAAAAAACTTTCCAACGTCAAGTTTTGTCGAAGAAGCATATCTTTTTCGCGTCAAGGCATATCTTGAGAAAGCACCGGGTTTTGAAAAAGACCCAACTGGAATCGAAAATGCAATTCTTTTTTGTGATCGGTTTCTCACCCACTTCCCAAATTCCAAGTACACGGATGAAGTGAAAGAAATGATTCTGGTCGCACGGAATCGTCTTGCCAAAAAGGAAATCGAAAATGGAAAAATCTATCTAAAACTCGGTGAACCGAAAGCTGCGCTCCTCTATTTTAATTACGTAATTGAAACCTATCCGGAAACCCAGTTTAGTAGCGAAGCAAAATATAATGCTGCAAGAATATTAGAAAAAAATGGACAACCTGATAAAGCATTAAAATTCTATAAAGAATTACTCGAAGATGACAAATGGCGAGAAAAAATAATGAAAGAAAAAGGTGTAGAGGTTCTGGAAGAAAGAGGGAATGAAGGAAATTAAGAAAGTAGGTGTATTCGGTGGGCTTTTTGACCCACCACATATCGGGCACCTTATTGTTGCCCAATTCGTTTTAGATGAATTCAGGCTAGGCAAAATTGTATTTGTACCCGCCGGCAATCCTCCCCATAAACATAAATTTTCGCCTTATGATACTAGGTACAAAATGACCGAGCTGGCAATAAGAAGCAACCAAGAGTTCTCAATTAGCGATATCGAAAAAGAGATACCGGGTAAGACATATACAGTTGAAGTTCTCAAGAATCTCAAACAACAAATCAAGGGAATGATTTATTTGATAATTGGGTGTGACCAATGGGAAGAAATCAGCACCTGGAAAACTCCTGAAGAGCTGTTTAAATGCTGCAAAATCATTGTTATGCCCCGATCCCGGCATTCGATCAAGAAAGTCGGACGTTTTTGTAAAAAGATACTAATAAGTCACGCGCCCTTAATAGATATTTCTTCAAGCTTGATAAGAAAAAGGGCTAAACAAGGCAAGAACATCGCCTATTTAGTACCGCCTTTAGTACACCGGTATATAAAGAGAAAAAAATTGTGGAATATGGGGTCAAATCTCGCTTCATAAGAGATATTGCATATAATTAACGATGAACAAGAAATTCGTGCTTATTGATGGACATTCAATAATATACCGGTCATATTTTGCCTTTATCAAGAACCCTTTGAAGAACAGCAAAGGTGAAATAACATCCGGTATTTTCGGATTCTTGAACACCCTGGAAAAAATCAAACAGACCATCGGTTCAGAGTATATCGGTCTTGTTTTTGATGCACCAGGCAAGACATTTCGCGATGAGATATACGAAGAGTACAAAGCTACTCGACCACCCCCGCCACCAGATATTCCTTTCCAGGTGGATAAAGTCAAGGAAATCTGTCAGCACCTCGGTATAGCCAGTTTCGAAGTCGAGGGCTATGAAGCTGATGATATTCTGGCAACTCTTGCTGCATCACTACAAAAAAAAGGCAGTGTCTATATCGTAACGTCAGACAAGGACCTGTTTCAATTGGTGAACGACCGTGTCTTTATCTATGATGCGTACAAAAACCTCATCTATGATCGAAACCAGGTCCTTAAGAAATTCAAGGTGGCGCCCGAACGCATCGTAGACTACCTTGCATTAACCGGTGACGCGAGTGACAATATACCTGGCGTCCCTGGTATTGGTCCAAAACGGGCAGTGGAGATCCTCAAGAAATACAATAAATTCCAGGACGCCGTGGATCAGGAAAAATCAATCCTGCCGCACCGAGAGCAAGCCCTGCTTTCACACAAGCTTGTTATGTTAGAATGCAATGTCCCTCTGGAAATCAAACCCCCGGCGCTCTGCGTTAAAGCACCTAAGATCGACGAACTCATGGAAATCTTGCTGGACCTGGAATTGCACTCGTATATAAAGACCCTTGGTCAAACTGCACACCCTGATCTAACGGGTAAACCCCATAGGATGTTTGCTATCCAACTGGGTAAACATGCCAATGATCTAACCAAGATAAAACCAGGTGAGGTCATCAGTATTTTTTCAGGAAGCAACGATGAAATCATTATTTGCACTGACGAGCAGACACTTTTTCAAACTACATTACATGCTGTCAAGCCCTTACTGCAAAACAAGAAAATCACCAAGGTCGGCTACAACCTAAAAGATCTCATCAAGGATACCTCGATCGCACACCCATTTTTTGATATCAACATCGCAGCCTGGCTCATCGATCCGAACAAACGGTCACACAAACTAGAAGATCTTGCTTTACGCCATTTGAATGAATACGCGGCCATGACACCGCTCCATGCCGCAAAATACATATACAAACTTTACCCAATACTCAAGGAACAATTGAGCAACCAGTACGATCTATATAAAAAAATCGAAGAACCGTTAATCAATGTCCTCTCTTACATGGAAAAACGCGGCATCAAGATTGACCTCGATTACTTCGCACACTTGAGCAAAGAATTCGGCACTGAACTTGCGCATATTGAACAAAAAATACATCGTCTCGCCAAGGTACAATTCAACATTAACTCGCCAAAGCAATTGGCAAAGATTTTATTCGAAGATCTGAAATTGAAGCCGTTAAAACGGGGCAAGAGTCACTACTCGACAAACGTCGATGTGCTTCAACAACTTAAGGATGTTCATCCATTACCTGAACAAGTGCTCAAATTCCGCACCTACGCAAAGATAAGGTCGACATTCATTGAACCCATGATGGCAGCTGCCAAACATGGTCGAATCCATACAACTTTCAATCAAACAGGTACATCAACTGGTCGACTTTCTTCTGCCAACCCCAATATCCAGAATATACCGATACGGACCGACGTTGGACGCAGAATCAGAAAAGGTTTTATTGCGAATCACGGGTTTTCCCTCATATCTGCAGATTATTCGCAGATTGAACTAAGACTCCTCGCCCATATTTCAAATGATAGTAACCTTATCAAGGCCTTTGAGCAAGATAAAGATATCCACCGTCATACTGCGGCGTTAATCTATGGTATCTCTGAACCTGACGTTGATGATAATAAACGACGGATGGCAAAAGTGGTAAACTATGGCTTAATCTATGGAATGAGCGATTTTGGACTGGTCCAGCGGCTCGACATCCCGCGTGAACAAGCAAACCAATTCATCGAAACATATTACAACTTTTATCCTGAAGTGAAAAAGTGGCGTGAAGAGGTAATTCTTCGCGCTGAAAACCGCGGGTATACTGAAACCCTGCTGGGACGAATACGCCCTTTACCTGACCTCCATTCGAAAAACCATAGCCTGAGAGAATTCTCCAAAAGGGCAGCTATCAATACACCTATCCAGGGGACTGCGGCAGACCTCATAAAACTGGCAATGATCGACGTGGAAACCAGGCTCCATAGGGGTAAATTCGAGCACGGCTTACTGCTGTCGATTCATGACGAATTAGTCTTTGAGATTGAAGACGAGCGCCTTGGTGAAGCACAGGCGATCATAAAGGACTGCATGGAACACGCGCTAACCCTTAATGTGCCCATAAAGGTCGCTATTGGCATAGGCAAGAGTTGGGATGAGGCACATTAGCAAAAAACCTTATTTAACGGGGTTGACCCCGTTAGATACTGAACTTCAAATATGCTTATGCTCTTCGATCGTGTAACAGGATGTTATTTTTACTAAATGAACCTCTCAACCCAAGGGGCAGGGTATCTTACTTTCAATTTCACCCTCACCCCTGCCTGTGCCGATGGCACGCCTGCCTGTCGCGTTGGCGACGCAGACAGGGCAGACAGGCTTACCCTCTCCCGTCAAGGGAGAGGGAGTATTATATTTCACCCATGCCGCAGGCGTATTTCAATCGAGGTTTCGAAACCTCCCCTGCAGTAATAATCCCAATGTAAGGTGGGAGCGACTTTCCAGTCGCGATAACGGTTGTATTGTCTCCTTTTCTCCCCGTCTCCGTTTCCTCGATACTCTGCAAACGGGGTTGACGGTAATAAGACTGAAAGATCAGTAGCGAACATAGTAATGGAGTTATCAAGAGTTGTAGGGACACGCCATGGCGTGTCCCTACAACTGAAATCTCATTCGATTTTTAGCGCAGACCAAGGTCTGCTACTCCATTTTTTGAATTCTCGGTCAGCCTGTAAAGATTTGACCCCAAAATCCAAAAAGGGCTGCCTGCGCAACCCTTTTTATAATAAACCATATATTCTTTACTATTGATTTTCTTCAGCAAACTTACGCATCGTCTCCAGGTGTTTCTTTCTAATTTCAGACTGATGGTCCTCTTTGGGCTTGGCGGCCAGCTCTCCAACACCAAAATAAACATATTCTGGCTTAAATGTGCACCAGAAGAAACCAACTGCATCGCCCTCGATATTACCTTCAGTCCCCGGCTCAATTTTTGGACCACTGACCGCTTCTACATCAACACTGCCATAACCATAATAGATAATGTCAACATCGGCTGGGAAAAGTCTGTTTGCACTAACTGTATATGATGTCCCATGCACAATTGTATCGAGGTCGAACGAGAACCATTTGTAATTTCCTGCAGTATCTATATAGTCATAATCGACCCAAACATCTGACATGTACCAGTCTGCACCACTTGAGGAAACCCAGGCAATATTCAGGTCATTTCCTTTATGAAGAACAAAACTTTCATCTGGGCTCGTGATACTGAAATTACCCGGCAGGGTATTAGTTGCTTCACTCTTTCCTTCGTCATAGTCCACCTTTAAGTTGCATTCACTACCGAGATTCAAATCGGTAATTGGACCATGATAATAAAAAGAGGGAGGATTACCAAAAGAAACGTCAACTGGTAGGGTATCATTATTTATCGTTACCAGGGGAATACTCTTAAAGCCGTAACCTTGAACATAACCTTCCTTTACCAGAGTATCAACATAAGAATAGTAGGCACTGACCAAACCCATCAGCGATGCCTGTTCTCCGTTACCACTACCACAACCAATGATGAATAATATCATTGGCACAAATAATAAGAGCTTTTTCACTCAGCCTCCTTTATGAAACATAATATACTTATTTGTTTATATGTCAAGGTAAATATTAGGAAACCCTCACCCCTGCCTGTGCCGATGGCACGCCTGCCTGTCGCGTTGGCGACGCAGACAGGGCAGACAGCCCTACCCTCTCCCTTAAAAAGGGAGAGGGTGTATTATATTTCACCCATGCCGCAGGCGTATTTCAATCGAGGTTTCGAAACCTCCCCTGCAGTAATAATCCCAATGTAAGGTGGGAGCGACTTTCCAGTCGCGATAACGGT
>JAUVZL010000099.1 GCA_030602565.1 Candidatus Stahliibacteriota bacterium | reverse complement strand
GAAACACTGAATCAGTACCAGCGATCTGGATCGCACCGGTTGAGGCGCCGGTTTCTGCCAGAATGAGGGATTCTGCCCAGAAGTATCCTAAGAAGAGATTTGTTGCGGGTTTTTCCCTGACCATTGTACCGCATACCGCAGCAACGTAGGCAAACTGATTTCCCGTGATAAAGTACACATTATCCGGGTTGTAAATGTCGGGTCTTCCTGCTTCAGCATAGGCTTGCTTAACGATTTCTTGTGCCACTGTGTAAACAACCGGGTTACGATTCGGCACGAGTAGCGTTGTGTTATATTCAGCGGTTTTTTTGGCAACGCGTGAAAGGATATTGAGCGAGGCGATCGTTGCAATGTCTGCGATCGATGACAAGCCAGGAACATAAAGGATTGGCTTGCCCATTTCTGTTGCTCGACCGACTGCCTCGTCCAGTGCATCGAGACCGGGAATTTTTCGCACAAACATCTCTTTTCCTGCACGTGCATGAAAGATGAACCACAGAAGAAGGATAGTATAGATAATGAACCCCAGAAGAATATTTAGTCTGCCTGAATGGAACCACTGTCCGCTACTTTTGACTTCTTCTGAGATTTCAGATTGGGCAAGAATTTCTCCTTGTTTGACACTGGCTATTTTGTATCGGTATTTAACGCCGTTCTTGGTTTCTATATCAGTGAACTGATTGGTCCATTTGTCTGTCGACCCTATTTTTTCAAAGGGCTCTCCTTCTTTTGTGCGGTAGATATCATAGCCGTCTATTTCATCGCTTTGTGGGGTTGGCTGCCAGGTGAGCATAATCTTGCCGCCCTCATCATTTGGCACATCTTTTGCCAGGGGTTTGCCCGGTGGCTCGATTACCCCCAGTAAGAAAATAAGTAGGATGGCCATATTAACCTCCTATTTGCTATAAAATCTTGTATAGCTGCGTACTTGAATAACCCTTATATGGCGGATAAATGTCAGTGTGGTGATTTTTATCCGTCAAACCAAGTAGCTCAAATTATTTAGCTGTTAGAGTTAAATATGCTATCAAGAGTGATGCAAAGACCGCACCTATTTCCACATAGTCCTGCCAGAACTTGAATGTCTGGCGCGGTACCATTATTCTATCCCCCTGTTCAATTACCGGATCGTTTTTTCCGGATATTTTCTTTTTGTCCCGGTAAATGCTTAGGCCAGACATGTGGGCGTCGCCCATGGGCCCGCCGGCCAGGCCAATATAATCACTAGCCCTGAGCATGGGTTGGAATGTGAGTGCACCTGGGTTGACCACTTGTCCTTGAACATAAACGATTGCATTGAGCGACGGAATGACTAAAACATCCCCATCTTCGAGTACGATATTGTCCTCGTCATTCTCATTGCGGAGCACATTGGTGAGGTTAATCCTGATTTTCACACTGTCTCTTTCTATGTACACACTTTGCATGTTAGCCCACGGCGTTATGCCACCAGCCTTTAAAATTACATCAGAGACCCGTTCTCCTTGTTCCAGCTCATATAGACCTTCACTTGTCCGCTCCCGTGCGGCAGTCAGTTCTGCCACCCGCAATTCATATCCTCTTTTGCCGAATACGGCTCCTTTTATGATAATCGATTTTTCCATACGCCGTACGAGAATGAGGTCACCGTCTTGAACATAAGGGTTAATCTCGGTATTGCCGGTCTTTTCAAATTCCTCAAGATTGGCAACTTTATACAGTTCGCCTTTTCTTTTCAACTCTATTTTTGAACGGGAGCCCACAGTTGTTATACCCCAGGCTCGTTTTATCACGGTTGATACGCGATCAACTGGATAGGCTCGGACCATGCCGGGACGTTTGATTTCACCGACAACAAAAACCGTGAACTGGCGCATGCCCAGGAGCGTTATGTCAACTTTGATGTTTCTAAAATACTTTACAAAGACGTAGTGCAGGGAATCCTTGGCACTTTTCAAAGTCAAACCATGCACGGGTACTGCATCTACAATATCATATTGGGGTACATACACGCCCTGTGCCGTTGGCATGGAAGTTACAGGTATCCTGATCATGACCTTACCTTCATACGTAATGCCGGTTGTGTAAGAGTAGTTTGTGGCTTCAGTTATCGTTATAAGCAACTTGTCGCCAGGCATGAGCACGTATTCTTCAGATATTATCGGTTTTTCGAGTACACTGATATCGGCACTCATATCGATATCAGTGCTTGATATGCTTGATTGGTCGGTTTGCGCACTGACCAATAACGGTATAGCAAAAATAATCATTATTATAAGAGAAAAAAGAACTCTTTTCATGGGACAATTATATAGAAATCATTAACAATGTCAACACGAAAGCTCGGTTAAGCCTTGACAACTCGATTATTGTTTTTATAATAACTAGTACTGATGAAACATATCCTTGCTATACTTATGCTGTTTAGTAGTCTGACTGGAATTACAATTGATATTCCACTTGATAAAATAGATTATCACATAGAGCAAGCCGATGGATTTGATCGTATCCTGGTAGATCAGTCCATTGTCTTGCCTGGTAAGCCAGGGTTTCCAGAAACCCCAGCTTATGTCTGCAACTACTTGATACCAAAAAATGAAACAGTGCGAGAGATCAGGATACTGGAATATACGTGGCGCATGGTCCCTGGTCAATTCCGGCTTTATCCAAAACAGCAAGAAACTTGCCTGGAAACCGTGTCCGTTTTTACGCCACCTGATTTAGGAGCATATTCATCATCAACATCATTCCCGGTCAGCCCGGTCATTGGTTTCCACTGCGGTAATATGCGGGGCTACCGGATTTTGCAGATTACTGTGTGTCCATTTCGATACAACCCAGGTACCCAGAAACTGTATATTCTTGAAAATCTCATCCTTGAGGCAGGGACTGAGCATTGTCCAGTAGGTATTGCACCACATAGGACAACGGCTTTGAGCAAAGAGCTTTTCAATGATTTTTTGCTTAATTTCGTCGAAAACAAACATCTTGTAAAAAACGCACAGTATTGTCCGATTATCAGGGTTGAAGATAACCCTCATGATTCACTGCCTACTGACCTGCCTTCATTATTTGGGCCGCCAGTTGATTTATTAATCATTACTGATAATGCACAGACCAGTGCCTATGAAACTTATGCTGAATTCAAGAAATATTTTGGCATTAATACGGTGGTTAAACCGATATCCTGGATCCGCCAATACTATTCTGGGATTGACGATGCAGAAAGGATACGTCATTTCATAAAGGATGCATTTGATAAATGGGGCACGACTTTTGTCCTTTTAGGCGGTGATACACCAATCGTGCCGACGAGATATGTCTGGGTAGATAGAACGCTCATCTGGTCACAACTCTGGCTGCCGATTTCCTCGGATCTGTATTATTCAGACCTTGATGGAAATTGGAATAGAGATGGTGATGAGAGATTCGGTGAAGTAAGTGATTCAATTGATTTTTACCCCGAAGTATTTGTTGGTCGTATCCCTTCAAAGTCAAGTGTTGAAGTGCTGTTTTATCTCGACAAAGTCAAAGCCTATCTTTTTCCAAACAATACAGACATACAGACCAAAGCACTTTTCTTCAGCTCAAACCTTGATAATAACTGGCCTGGATTACCGTATGCCTATGAAATTGGGCTCTGTCTGCCCAAACATTTTACAAAATCCTTTCTTGATGAAACGCTCAATAACCTCACCCTGCAGTCTTTGAAAGATTCGATTCATGCCGGATTTGGTATAGTTACGAGCATAGGCCATGGTGATGTGAATAATCTCTGCATCCATTTTACCCCGCCCAGAGTTTACATAGACAATTTCTATTTTGATTCTTTGACTAATTCTCCGCTTTATGGTTTGATGGTTGTTGTAACCTGTTATACAAACCCTTTTCAGTCTGATTGTTTAGGTGAACACTGGGTGATGAATCCAAATGGTGGCGGTATGTGCTATATTGGTCCGACAAGTTCAAGCGAAGGAAGCATTCATAAGGAATACATGAAAGTAATGTTCCGGCATTTATTTACGGGTAGGATCAGTCAAGCCCTTGCTACAGCTAAAGCAAAATTCATTAGTAATGCCCAGGTCAATAACTGGCATCGTGTACACCAGTTTTCGATTTCCCTTTTAGGCGATCCCACGCTCGCTTTGTGGAATACAAACCCACGTCATTTTGATTCTTTGATTGTCCAGCCAGGCTCACTCCATGTTGGTTATGATACGATAATCGTAGATCCGGGGATAGTGAATAGCCGGGTTGTTGATGTAGTTTTTTACAAGCCTAAGGAGACTTTTGTGCGTGAGTCAGTGAGTGGCGGGGTTTTGACAGTTGGGGTGCGTACCGAGTCTGCGGGTTATCTAAAGTATGCGGTAATGGCTAAAGGTTATATTATGCATATTGATTCGGTCTGTGTGGTGCCGGTTGAGCCGTATGTAGTGTTTAGTAATTGTGTGGTCGTGGATACGTTAGGTAATTCAGATGGTGTAGTTAATCCGGGTGAGGCGGTGTATTTGGATTTAGGGTTAGCGAATACAGGTGGTGGGTTAGCCGAGAGTGTGTATGTTGAGTTAGTGTGTAGTGATAGTTTAGTCCAGGTAAATATTGACAGTGCGTTTTATGGTGATATAGGGGTTGGTGTTATTGGTTATAATGTGACGCCTTTGTATTTTGAAGTTTCTGCTAGTATGCCTGATGAATACAGTTTAGATTTTGAGGTTTCCGTGGGTTATGTTGGTGGTAGTAGTGTTGACAGTTTTCAATTAATTGGTTTAGCCTCGAGTTTGGGTCATTTTGGTCAGGCATATAGTGTTTTAGGGGATACCGTAGAGGTTTTGCCGTATTTAGTGAATTATGGTCATAGTGTGAGTGATTCAGTGTATGGTGTGGTTAGTGGTGTATCTGGTGGTGTATTATTAGACAGTGTGGTTAATTTTCCCTTGGTGGTAGCTGGTGGTGTGGTGTCGT
>JAUVZL010000097.1 GCA_030602565.1 Candidatus Stahliibacteriota bacterium | reverse complement strand
AGGAAGTAAACACCACTTGGAACCGAAACACCATGGTTATCGAGTCCATTCCAGGAAACTTGATGTATTCCGCTTTCTGTGAAATGGTCCACCAGAGTCCTGACAAGTTGACCAGAGACATCATAGACATTGAGCGATGTCTTTTGTCCGGACTTTAGATAGAATTCGATCGCGGTATTCTTGTGCATGGGATTAGGCGCGATTTGCCCGAGTCCGAAATTGAACGGTGCGATCTGGTTACCTTCAGAATCATAAATACCAGTGAAGGTTATCGGAATTACCTTTAACCGGAGCATAAAATCACCTGACGTACCGCCTTGCCAGGTGCCTACATATTCCCACATCTGGCTTTGATAATTCAAGGATGAATCTCTCAAAAGACCGAGTGAATCGCCAGTGCCAATGATATAGCCAACGACGACCTCGTCATTCGTTCGGATGTCGAGATTCGTTAGTTCAACCATATTCCACTCATAGCCAGTTGAACTCAAACCAGCTATTGAATCAATAAGAGAACCTGGCTGGCCCGTAGTTCCTTGATAGATGCGTACATCATAGGCGCCTGGACCTTCAAATAAGAATTTGACCTGGTGAACGAGACCGCTATCAATACCGACGTCAGGGAATCTGAACTGGGTAAAACATCCATGGCCAGGAGTGACAACACCCGGTGCCCACCACGGTTGTCCATCGTCATAGATAATGATTCTTGCATTGGTTACCTCAAAATTATAGACCGGTGTAGAGGCTTCGTTGCCAGCAATATCAGCAGCTGTGATATGGTAGTATATGTCGGTGTGAAAGGATTGCGCCGGGATATCGGCTTCGTAATCATCAGCTCCGACATTGATCATCATTACATGCACTTCTGAGCCGGATTCGATTTGATAATGAAGATAGACTGAGTCAGTATCGAGCCCTGAACCAACATCAGTAACTGTAGCCGTGATAGTATAATTGCTGAGCGTATCGGTTGTATCAGGTAGTGGTGTGTGAACGATCACTGGTGGCTGCAGATCAGGTGGTGACGTTTGGTCAATACGTACATCATCAACAAACCAGCCCATGCCTGCAGCAGCTGGGTCTGAACAGAAGGTGAAACGGATCTGTATCTGGTCACCAGGATTTGCATATCCCAGAACCATCAGGTCCATAGAACCTACATTGACCCAGTAATATCTGTCATAACAATATGCCCAGGCAGTTCCTAATGCACCAGTCCCGGCTAATCGAGCATCATAAGTTGGATTAAGATGCGATACAGCCAAGGAATCGATCTGGATCCAGGATGCCCCGTTATCAGGAGAAATTTGAACGATACCGCCATCAAAATTCGTCTGTGTTCCTTCCCAATCAGCCCAGAAATTGAATGAGAGAAACAATGAGTCCCAACCCGTGATATCGATAGTTGGTGTTACCAGATAACCGGTCTGGGTCCCTGCATACTGAGCGATATCTGCGCCCGGACATCCGGCATACCGGTATCCTGAAACTGCATGCGTGTCAGGTCCATAGGTATTATTTGTGTCTCTAATATCCCAGGCATAACCTGAGGTGGTCCAGGGAGCGATCGTGGCTCTTTCAAAGTCATCATTGATGGCTTGCCGTAATACCACAGGGTTTGTATTTGTTTCTACCTCGTGGCGTACTGGATTCTCAGCTTGGTCTTTGAGCCCAGTTGCATAGCTCCAACTAATAAGCATGATCAGGCATATTATTGAAGCTCCAATCCATCTATTTTTCATACAACCTCCTTTTTTACCTTATCCTATTTCTATATTACCTACAAAATGCAAAATGTCAATATCCTACAAAAATATTATCGATCTTATTCTTTATTGTCCAGTTCAAATAGATGGGTAGGTTTTTTTGTGAGATATCGGCACGAGCCACTTTCTTACCAGCGTCATGTATTTTTTTCACTTCCAGCGCATAAATACCCCGGCGCACACTCCAGATTTCCTTTTTATTTATATCTGCCTTGAAGGCAGCGCGGGCAATATCACTGAGAACATCGGGGTAGACAGTCATACATTGCGTTAGTTCCTTTATGTTTTCAGCTTGTTTTTTTACGACTACGCTATCTTTTTCACCCCATGGCAAGAATTCAAAGTCTACTTCTCTTTTTTGTGGTGTAACAAGAGTGTCTGAGATAGGGAAGACCTGTGAATCAAGGTACCTAAAGGCAGCAATATCATCGTGAATGTGTTCTATCAGTCCGTGATGCGTTAAATCCATCTTTTTTAAGTCTTGTTCCTGATTCAGGGATAAGGAGAGTAAGTATTCGGCAAATCCAAGATGCTCTCCAGGTTCAAGAAAAGGTTTACCAAGAGTCACCATTTCAACTTTTGGTAGGTCAAGGAAAACATCAGTGATTTGCCCCGGCTTTTCTTTTTCAATGATTGGGTAATACTCGTCTGCTGCAGCTTTCCCATTGAGTTTTGCAAAGTCGACCATAGTATCTAAACTCGTGAAATCAAAATAGCAGATACCAGCACCGTTATTTCCTATTACATCGTTGATTTCCAGATAAGCTGCAGATTCCATATCAGGCCAGATGAATCCAATACCGAATATTGCGTCATTTCTCTGGCTTATTGTATAAT
Source organism: Candidatus Stahliibacteriota bacterium (assembly GCA_030602565.1). GTDB lineage: Bacteria > Hydrothermota > Tepidihabitantia > SM23-42 > SM23-42 > JAUVZL01. The sequence continues at coordinate 2,960 of JAUVZL010000097.1, read as the reverse complement.
GCATCAGGTCTGAGAAAAAAAGCGCATCGTCTGTATAGGACATGGCAACAGGATAATCGATGATTTTGCCCCAGTCCATCCAATTCTGGCTGAAGCGGTATCTGGCAAGACCTGGATTCGGGAATATCGCTGCAGTAAGTAATCGCTTGGGATGTATTGTATCCTGGTCAACGACCCGGCGGACAGCTTGAACAACATCGTGGATATGTTTTTCCTTTTGCCTGGCATATTTCCAGTAGTGCCAGCACATCCATCTTGTGATGAATGTACTTTGCGGATACTTGAGAAGATTGAACCAGCGTATATTGTAGGCGTCAAGACCAGCAAACATCGCGGTTGTGTCGTTTTCTGGCAACCCCCACCAGATACCAGGGTACCTAACAAAATCCAGATGAATGCCAAGAACCGGATACCTGTTGAGTATTTCAATGGAGATATCTGCAAGATACTTTTGTACTTCAGTATTTGCCGGGTCTAAGTACAATCCTTCAAGCCCCGCATCAAACCATTCTTCTCTGGAATACTCATGTATGCTCTTATTCTGTACATCTTTTATGAACCATTCAGGATGCGTATGGTAAATGTGCCGCGTTGAGTCGGGTGGTTCAGTAAGCGACCAGATGAGTATTGTATTTACCCAGGCATGGACACGAATCGAACACTTGTGCGCGGCGCGGATAAGCGAATCGAACGGATCATAAACTGGTCCTGATATTTTTGCCAAATACTGGCTGCGCGGTATTATTGTGGATGGGTAATAGGAATACCCTCCGACGACGACCTGCGCGTAAATGTCGGTTATTTTGTATTTCTTGGCAATTTGGATAATCTTAGGTATAGAATCCGGCGAAGCCATTGAGGCAGCTCTTAGCCACATACCCTTTTGGAATACCGCTGGTTTGATATCCTGCATTGTTCCATGAGTCAGCTGAGAAGCTCGGCGTACTTGTCCACACGTGATCATATATATGAACAGAAGACCAATGTAAACAAACAACATACATTTTCTATGCATGTTCTTATTATAGCAATGATATCTTCTGATGCAACAGCTTTCTTGTAGCTTCTTTGATAGATACTGATTGACAGTCAATTGCTTTCCGTATATAATGATGTAGTTTGGAAATGAAGGCATTAGCATTTTTTCAATAGAAAGGAGGAAATATGATAGGTAAGACAAAACCCATCTCGATTGTAAGTGTACTGGTATTGTTGGTTTTCTTGTTCATTAGTTGTGCGACTATTTTTAAAGGTTCACAGGAGTATGTTGATTTTCAAAGCGACCCCTCGGGTGCGAAAGTCTACATTAATGGCAATTACAAAGGTACAACTCCCGTAGAGTTGCATCTCGAATCAAATAAGTATTATCACATTGAGTTTAAGAAAGAGGGCTACGCGACCAAAACATATACGTTAACCAATCATTTAGGTGCTGGTTGGGTTATATTAGATGTAATATGTGGACTTGTACCTGTAGTAGTCGATGCAATCACTGGAGCATGGTACAAACTTGACGAAAACAACGTGGGCGTAACCCTGGATCAATAGCAACAAAGAAAAAAGGGGAGTGACAAAGTCACTCCCCTTTTTTCTCTAACATGCGTGTTTACGCACGTTCGATATTTGTGGCTTTTTCCCCTTTGGGGGATTGAGTAATTTCGAACTTAACCCGTTCACCTTCATTCAGGCTACGGTAACCTTCACCGGCGATATCCTGGAAGTGGGCAAATAAATCGCCACTACCATCTTCTTTTTCGATGAAGCCAAATCCTTTTCTACTGTCAAACCACTTTACAGTACCGTATGTCATGTTTCTCCTTTCAAGCTTTTATTTGTTTCATGGATTGCGAATATGAGTATCCTACAGTCCTACAACAAATAATATTGCTTACTTAATACAATATACACATATAATCGATTTTGTCAAGACCCAGGAGTCACGATATTTCGAGAGAAAAGCATTTTATTTCTTAATTCGAAGTTCTTATATTCAAAAATAGTTTATAACTGCGTCTCGGCATACCTGGTTTTGTTGATAAATGTAACTTTTTATATCCCATATAAGACATTTGACCTGCCAGCGTTCGAGAACGTTAGGCACAAGAATTTTGGAGGCAGGCGTTCACTTTTAAACTTTTAATAAGATTATTTTTGGTGAAAATCGCATTCTTGACAAATCATTGAATTCGGTTATTATTGATACTAATAAAAAAGGTAAAACCCCATATCTCGGGTTTCTATTCTCGGATTGAAGGCGTTAGGGAGATTAAAAGCAAGAAGCTCTTTTTTAAACTTTCACAAAAAATGGTGATGAGGAGGTCAACATGGGCACAAGGACAATAATTGAAGAGAAGATTTTTAATGACCTTGAAAAGCTTTCTGAAAAATACAAGAAGGAAGCAGCGGACTTTATTGCTTACTTGAAGGTGAAAGAGGAATTAAGTGTTACAAAAGAGATTTTGAAGGACGAAGAGCTCCTCAAAAGTATTATGAAAGGCGATGAGGATTTCAGGAAAGGCCGAGTCAAAAAGTGGACAGAGATCAGAGAAGATGTATGAAGTTTTTATCTCTAATGAAGCGGAAAAATATTATAAGAAGATAGACAAAGATACCAAACGACGGATAAATAAATGCATCGATGCGCTCAGTGCGGAACCATTTTCTGGAGTGCAACGAGTCCTCTCGTTGCATGCAATGTCAGGAGACATTGCACTCCCCAAATACGGGCGTAAACGCCCTACTCCTTATTCTCGGTCAGCCTGTCTACATTTGACCCGTTACATTTGACCTGCCAGCGTTTGTTGAATGTTACGGCTTCGGCTCATAATATCTTTTCTGCATCAGGCGTCCATGCCGGGTCAACAATGCATAGAAATTCAAGGTTTTCTTCACCAGTGTTCTCAATGAGCTGAGCCGCATTCAGTGGTATGTAGATAGTATCGCCTTTACCAATGTTTTGT
>JAUVZL010000035.1 GCA_030602565.1 Candidatus Stahliibacteriota bacterium | reverse complement strand
GAATGCGAAGCATATTCTACTGGGACGCTTTTTATTGTTATTTTGCTTCAGCGCAGCGTGTCTTCAATCCGCCCCTCTTTTTGACGGATGTATCTTCAGAGTATCATGTCTTCAGCGTAGCGTATCTCCCCATCCCCGTTTGCCCATTCTCCGCCTGCCCTCGTAGCGACAGCGTACGGGGATTCTCAGGAAAGGTTTGACCCCATTCGTTCCTTTAGAACGAAATCTCCATTTTTAGGAATATTTGTGGATAAACAATAGGAATGAAATCACTTGTTGCATCCATGGTTATATACCACGGAATATAATCATCGTGGTACAGTGTTATTTCCTGAGGAGCATCTAGGACAGTAGTATAGACATTTGCACCGAGCGTCATTGTTAACGGAAATTTCTTAACCGGGTTGATACCTAAAACATCAACTGAGAGAAACAAAGCTGTATTTACATAATCTATTTCACCACGATATTCCCAATCCGTGAAAGTATCAAACATTATTTCTTCAAATGTTATATTATAATATGAAAACCCGTAGCCGTATTTCTTGAACAAATAGATTCTGCTTTGCGTATTCCTTTCCTGGCAAATTACAAAATCAATGAAATGATTAATATGAATTGTAATATCCAAATCATTCTCTCCATAATAATATCGACCAAACATACTCGTGTGAGCCTTATGAATAAAATCGAATTTGCCACTTGAAAATCCAATTCCCACTGACCATTTTGATGAAAATACGTATGAGTATGTTGCACCATAGGTGTATCCATAGTAGTTGTTGGCATAACCTAGACCGACACGGTGGCGATTTAGCGGTTCTGCAAAGAGAAATACTGAACTCGATACACATAAAATGATTATTGTTTTTAAAGTAATTCGTTTCAACATAATTACTCCTATGGTTGATACTTCAAACAGATTGCCCAGTAATCTAAATCCTCAAGACTCACACTATTATATAGATCGATTGTAACCTTTTCTATTGGATACCAACTTAGACCAAAGGAATACGCTAACCGCAGTCCATGTACAGTGCTATGAGCTAATGTCGAAAAATCATCCCATTGCCTTCTCGATTCCACTCTATATTTTAAATTTGTACCGAAACGAATCGCGACACAATTAATGGTATACTCGACTGCAATCGGTAATGATAGTTCATTGTTAATACCTCTAAGATATTGATCCACATCAGCCACTTCTGTTCGCTGCATAAGTGAGTGCTCACGAATCCCAAGACAAATAAAGCCATTATCAGTTACTGGAAAACTTTTCCCCCATCCACACTGAACAATAAATGTCCTGCCATAGAAACTGAATTCCTTATCGTTATATGATGAAACATTGGAAAATATTGAGTAAGGTAGCCGATCAATAGTTGAAGTTGACAGGGGCCCACCAACATCGATATACCAGGAGGTGAACTTATTGGAATCATAGTCTGTACGGTAATATATGCCGAGCCTACTAGAAAATAGCACAACCCATGAGTCATAAACAACCGGAGTAGGATCAAAGTAATGCCAATAATTCCTGTACACTCCTCCTGCAATTCGCGTAATAAGAAATACATTTGAACCTAATTTAATTGAACTATTTGAGTTGAGAATGTATTTCAAAGTCCATTTTTTTTCGAAATCTGCCTCTGAAACATACCGGTAGTAATATGTATAAGAAAAATCATTACGTATGTTCCATACATCACTTGCTAAAAATTTAGGTAACTTATCTCTCAGATCCAGCATCCAGTTATCATTAATTGATAAATCATAATCCCTTCTATAATAATCCCCAGGTCTGTCGCTTTCTGCGAAATAACCCCAGTATTGACCACTCCAGGCAGATTTTTTGCCAAACCATCTGAGCGTCAACCACTTATTCATTAATGGAGTATTTAGATACCTATTATATTCAATACTCTTTAATCTTTTTTCACCTATTAGGTTTGGATTCAGATGAAGATCTGTCTCATAATCTGGAATCAAATAAGCAAAATCAGTTCCTAATGCTCGCATACGCAGTGAGTACTCGATACCATAAGAGACCGACACAAGTATAATAATAGCAATAACTAGTTTCTTCATATCCCTCTTACTCCTTTATTTACAAAAATCCGCCGTTTACCCAAAACCGTCACGCCGAAGGTCTCGAATTCCGTGAGAGGCAGCGACCACAACCGTGTGTAAGCATCACATTAGCTATTATCTTAAATCTCCAAAAGAAGTCAATTCAATCTGAATTTGTATGGTAAACTCATCCACACCTTGACCGGTCTACCGAATCGCTTTGCGGGCTCAAATTTAGCCTTTCTCGCTGCTTCCTCAGCTACATATTCAAAGAAAGGTGGGGCAGATCAGTAAACAGTATTTGAGTTTCAGCTACCGAACCGTCTAAATCAATAAGTACCTTTACAACCACTAACAACTTTGCCAAATTATTGCTTGTCGAATGCTTGTCATAAATCTTCTCCCATGATTTAAGGATCTCTTTGGGGTAAATGTTCGATATTCTATAGTGAAATTTATTGTTAAGATCGTGGATTATATCGCGACGAAATGCGTACTCAATAACACCGAGTAGTAGACAGTCATTAGGCTCACGAACAATCGCTGACTTGGCGTTTTCAATGGCATCTTGAAATCTACCGACAACAACTTGGTGGACTACGCTGTCACGGACAGTTTCAATATCAATTGATTGTTGAGAGAAAATAATGAAAACTAATAGAAGCATTTATCTTTCTCCTTACCATAATTATCGCAAATTCGCAGCAGAAGTCAATGATTCGTCGCTCTACTCTGTAGATTCTCAGGAAAGGTTTGACCCCATATCTTGTAGAAACTTCAATGCCCGGTGACCATTTTCTATTCACTATTCGAGATTTGACCCCACGTCTTTTACATTTTCTTTGTTTAAACCTTTTTCATCACTCTATTTTAATAGTATCGCCTTTTTTACTACCCTGTAATCTTCAGTCTCAAAACGTACAAAATAGATACCAGCTGAAAGCTCACGACCAAAATCATCAGTGCCATCCCAGGTGATTTGCGTAGAGCGTAAGGCGTCGGGCGTAGCGCGTGAAAAATCTTTAACCAATCTTCCGCCTGCATCGTAGATACGAATAGTAGGCAGTAGGGAGTAGGCAGTAGGCACTTCTTTATTTTCTTGTGCATAGTGCTTACTGCTTAGTGCATAGTTTATTATTACGTTCGAACGGAATGGATTGGGATAAACTACCACCTCAGCTGAATTGAATTTTATCCCTCGTTGTTCTTCTATTCCACCCTGCCCAGTGCCATCTGTGTAGATATCGTAGTTATCTCCCGCATAGCCATCCCATACATTTAAACAATTCGTGTCACCTTGGGCATTGCTAATGTACCACGATGGGGCAGTAAAATCTTCTGAGATTTGGAATTCACTTCCCAAACTTCCGTCCTCGTTTACCTCTCGACAATATATTCCTATTATTGGACTCCAACCCAACCGATATACCACATGGAAATTACTCCCAGTCCATGCTGCCCCATGACATTCTGCACTTCCTTCTGCTGAACTGATTGCAATATTCGCGCCAACGGTACCAGTGCCTTCTGAGTTTACCCGCCGGCCACATACATGATTAGGGTTCTCATAAGGTCCATAGACGACGAGAAAATAATTATTACTAGCAGAAACTTTATCAAGATGCACATACTGAGTATTGTCCTTGAAGATCTCTACTCTTGGTCCAGGATTTCCATTGTTATCTACCCCTTTACCAAAAATATTATACCGATCATTTGGATATACGCCATCCTCGGGAACATCTTCCCAGGCAACGAAGAAATTCAAACCACATGCAGCTACCTTGGGATTGTATCTGCCGTAGTTGACATTCCGCTCAATCTCAAATGGGGTATCCATTGAACCATCGATGTGTACAAATCTTCCCTCGGTATATTTTTTCTCTCCGGATGCGTGTTGCTCCCAGACAACCAACCACTTTACACCATTCCAGGCGACATCAGCATCATTACAGAGAAGTGAAGTGTTTGTTGCAATATCCAGTATCCCGCTAATTGAACCGTCATTGTTTACGATCCGACCCCGAACAACATATCTATTGGGTGACCCCCAGAACTCCCACCAGACTACCAGCCACTTAGAATCACCACTGGCAATCTCTGGTTCCTTTTCATAGTCTGGGGCAGGGCCTGTAACCACATCCAGAATTGGGATCTTGTCGCCAACAAATGTCCTTGCCGATGTGACACGTTGACCATAAACAAATACTGTGTCCTCAGAAATATTCTCACGCTGCCATACTATGAGGTAATAGTTGCCATTCCAGGCAATGGCGGGCATCTCATCTTTACCATCATAATAAGTAATCCTCCAGTCAGCAAAAACCTCTGCTCCCATCAAAAGGAGCAGTAGGCTAATAATAACTCCCATTTTTCTATCCACGGTTTACCTCCTTTTTAAAACAAGAGTAGGAAATTTTTTCTACTCCTTTACCAAGATTTATCTTATTTTTAAAATCTTCACCGGCCTACAATTCTTTGTCTTTAAGAAGTAGATACCGGGGCTAAGATTCTCACCAATAGTCATGACCCGTGAGCGGTGAATCTTTATGCGTTGAACCAATTTGCCAGATATATCATAGATCGAAATTGGGACATTATCTCCTAGGGTTATCATAGTAAATGTAGTAAATGGATTTGGCGAGACCACCAATTGGGGCTCTCGGATTTTGAATTTTGGATTTACTGTCTCTTCTACACCCGGCCCTGATGGTGGATATTTTATTGTGAGATAGTCAGGGTTGCCATCGGCACTTTCACTTGAGCCAGTAACATAGATATTGCCATCCATATCAGTGGCAATGGCCCTTGCCTGGTCATCACCCGCTGGTATGCCGGCTGAATATCGGGCAACCCACTCTTCTGTGCCAGATGGTGTATACTTTATCGTTACATAATCCCAGGTGGTATCAATTGCACCATCGCTACCAGTGACACAAATGTTATTTTGATTATCAATGGCGATAGCAGCCGCCTTGGCAGAAAAATTTGCCGGTCCAATGTATGTCCTTACCCATTCCTGTGTACCAGTGGATGTATACTTGACAGTTGCATACTGGGTCTGAAAAAAACCACCAATGCCTGAAGCCCCGGTGACATAGACATTTCCCAGGTTATCAATGCCAATGTCTGATGGTTCATCGCCCTCACCAATACCATCAAATCTTTGTATCCATTGTTGGACACCACCTGAATTATACTTTATCGTCAGATAATCCCAGGAAGTGGGTGTGTCCACGCTCCGTCCAGTAACATAAACATTGCCACTTGCATCTACAGTAATTGCATTTCCCTCGTCAGTATAATCGTCCTGACAAGAATATCTTTGCACCCATTGCTGGGCACCTGATGAATTGTATTTTATCGTTGTGCAGTCATAATAGGTGGTCGGGTCATAACTTTCACCAGTAACATAGATATCGCCGTTATTATCAACCGCAAGTGCATAGGCAATATCCCAGCCATTACCTGAAGGGTTATTATATCTTGCCGTCCATTGTTCGACACCATCCGGGCTATATTTCACAGTAAGAAAATCAAAATTAGTGCCATCGCCCTTGCTCTTGCCGGTGACATAAACATTGCCAGTGCCATCCAGGGCAATTGCATAGGCCTGGTCACAATTATTAGCGGTCCCATTATATGTCCTTATCCAGAGGGTTTCACCGGTCTCTTTATTATACTTTATTGTGCAGTAGTCAGATGAATCATCAACGATGTAATATTTTGTATATCCGGTAACATAAACTCCATTTCCATCAACGGCAATCGCCCTTGCTTCATCCTGCCAGTTTTCAGTGGGACAGCCATTATAGCGGGCAACCCATTGTGCTGTCCCCAGTGAGTCATATTTTATGGTTGCATAATCAGGGATATATCCTCCGCCGGGACCCTGACTCGCACCAGTAACATAGACATTCTTTTGGCCGTCTACCGCTATTGCGTATGCATAATCCTCACCATAGGGGCCCTGATATCGGGCAATCCATTCCTGGCCGTAACCAGGTGTGATTATTATAAAGAATAACAGAGCTGTGGATATTCTTTTAAACATATCTCTCCTTTTTAATGAAGATCTTTCTATCTTCAAACATTGTAACCCATCTGTTCATTACCTTAATAGGATTATCTTCTTCGCCTCTCTGACACCATTTGATGCCTTCAATTCAGCGAAGTAAATCCCGCTAGGGACCTTTTCGCCAGCATCATCTGTGCCATCCCAGGTGATTTGCGTAGGGCGTAAGGCGTCAGGCGTAGCGCGTGAGAAATCTTTAACGAATCTGCCTGCCGCATCGTAGATACGAATAGTAGGCAGTAGGGAGTAGGCAGTAGGCACTTCTTTATTTTCTTGTGCATAGTGCTTACTGCTTAGTGCATAGTTTATTATTACGTTCGAACGGAATGGATTGGGCGAGACCGTCAATTTCGGATTTCCGATTTCCGATTTCCGATTTTCTGTAATACCAGCCCCTGGTGTGATAATTTCGCCATAAATATCATGCCATTCCCAGTTTCCGGTCTGGTCATATTGCTCATAGACAACCAAAAAATTTGAACCATTTGAATTGACCCCGGGACGTTGCTGGAGATTTGGTGAGTAAGATATAATGAAGTTTTCACCCGATAATGAACCATCATCTTTTACATATTGACCATAGATATTCCGCACACCACTTCGTGCATCAGGCCAGACAACAAGGGCCAAGGTATCCTGCCAGGCAATAGCCGGCCCCCAGCCATAATAGGATGCCGCAGTTGGGGTGCCACAGATAGTGATTGCTGAACCATATAAAGAGCCGTCTGAATTTACTAATTGGCCGTAAACCTTGCCATTGGTCCCGGCTCCAGATTGACCTTCAAACCAGATGACAAGCCACCTTGTTCCAGTCCAGCAAATAGCAACAGCACACTCGTTTTGTACCGTTGTTGAAATGGAAATCTCGCTGCCAACAAGGGTGCCATCCATATTTAACCGCTGACCATATATATTATGGTCGCTTGCTGAACCTGTGCCTTGAACCCAAACAACCATCCACCTTGTATCACCAAAAGATACCGCCGAGTAATGATGGTGATGACTGCCGGCACTTATGACGATTTCACTACCCGGCAATGTTCCATCTGGATTCACTCTTTGACCATGAAGTTGTGCCCAACCACTTATTGATGCCGACCAGGTGACCAAGAAGTATAGTGTCCCCCATGAGATTGCCGGTTCAGATTCAATCACACTTCCAGGGGATATTGCAAAATCATCACCATATGGAATGCCATCTAAGCCTGCCTTTCTTCCCCGGATCGTGGCATAGCCACTGCGTAGGTCCTGCCAGACGATGTGATAGAGACCGCTGCCATAAACAGGTCTTGCGGCACACTGGGTCCACTCACCCGTGCAGATCCTTTGCTCATCGCCGATAAGACTACCGGCATTTGAGACCTTTTGGCAAAAAAGACGCCAGGTGCGGTCATCATCAATGTCATACTCCCAGGTCACCAAATAATCTGTTCCATCTGATGCTACTGAGCAAAGGCAATGGTCATAGCCATCAGTAGCAATGGGGAAGGAACTGATTAAAATAAAGGAAAAGAATGCTACCATAATCTCCCCTCTGTTTATTTCACCAATTTTGTTTCAGGCGCTGATATTTCATCTATCACCTGATTATTACTACCTTTTCTATATCTGTAAAACTTCCGATCCGCAGCTGAATAAAATAAATGCCTTCGGATACCTTCTCGCCATTTGCGTCCCGGAGATCCCACACGATCTCGCACTCGCCATAGGCATTCATCTGATTGGTCATTGTCTTAACAATCCTTCCAGAAATATTATATATTTTCAGAGAAATCTTTGAAAGGGTAGGAATTGAGTATCTGATATGAATGGAGTGGCGTGCTGGGCTTCCAGAGATCTTCAAATAAAAAGGTGATTGCGAGTCAACAGTCTCAATACCACCGGGGTTAGAGGTATACCAGACATCATTTTTAAGCTCTGGAAATCCGCCCAATATCCAGATTTTGTTATCATAGACGACCGAACTTGGGCCACGCCTTGCTACCCATTCTGCATTAGGGGCCTGAGTCCAGCTTACGCCATCTGGAGAATACCAGACATCATTTTTGTCTATACCATTCGCATATCCGGCCATTATCCATATTTTGTTATCAAAAATAGCTGAGGCAAGTTCATACCTTGGTGCCCAGCCCGCAGATGCTGTGGCACAAGTCCAGTTTATGCCATCTGGAGAATACCAGACATCATTTTTGTAGACACTGCCACTACTCCTTCCGCCAATGACCCACATCTTGTTATTAAAAATTACCGAGGTATGATAAAATCTTGCTGACCAAGAGGCAGTTGAGGTCGCACATATCCAGTTTGCCCCATCAGTAGAATACCAGACATCATTTGAGTAAGGATAGCCACCAATAACCCAGATTTTGTTATCAAAAACAATTGAGGTATGGCCAAATCTCTTTGACCAGGGCGCATTTGAGGTGGCACAGGTCCAGTTTACACCGTCTGTAGAATACCAGACATCATTATAGCGATTCGCATCACTAACACATCCACCCATCAGCCACATTTTGTTATCATAGACAACGGCCGTATGGCCAAGCCTATGTGGCCAACCGGCAGTTGAGGTGGCACAGGTCCAGTTTACACCATCTGTAGAATACCAAACATCACTCTCGGCAACCCCATATCCGCCCATTATCCACATTGTGTCGTGAAAGACAACGGTTGGAAAAACAAATCTTGGAGACCAGGCGGCACTCGGGGTGGCACAAGTCCAACCGCCCAATAATATTTCTGGACAGATTAACAATGCCCACATTGTTAAAAGAGCAAAATACTTTTTCATAATACACCTCCCTTTTTATTGTCAAAAATCCAAATACATAAATGTTTTTTCACGACAACTTTATTATGAGGGGAGACTCAAAGTCTCCCCTCATAAATTATCCTTCATTATGAATATTATTCGATCTTGACGAGTTTTTCCATTGCCTTAATTCCTCCGTTTGTTTTTATCTGAAGATAATATATGCCATTAGGAATTTCGCCAGTAATAATCTCTTTAAGGTCATAGGCATTATTTTCCGGTGTATATTCTATCTCTCTTGAGTATCTTCTTCGGCCCAAAACATCAAAGAGTTGAATTGTTATCAGTCCTGACTTTGGTAAATTGACATACAAAACAGCTGAATTCTTGAATGGATTTGGTGATAACCTGAACGAAATTTTGTGAGGCGCAGCAGTAAATGAGGATTCAATAATGCCTGCGCCATCGGCAGTTACCCTTTGTGCATAGATATCACCATTATTATCAGGATTTCTTCCATCCTGCCAGGTTGTGATTACACCATTTGAACCATCAGTTGCAATCTGCGGGTGAATGCCCGTAAAGCCAGCATTTGTCGTATCGCAGATTAGTACACCATTTTGGGTCCAGTTAGGGTGAATATTACCATCATCATCCACCCTCTGTGCATAGATATCATGTCTACCATCCCTCTGGTCATCCCAGGTGATGATTGCACCACCGAGGCCATCAGTTATTACCTTATGATTGGTCTGATTGCCTGTTGCATTACAAATACAGACACCATTTGCAGTCCACTGAGATATTCCTGACGAGTTTACTCTCTGTGCGTAAATGTCCAGATTGCCGCCACTTCTGTAATCCTGCCATACAATGATTGCACCACCCAAGCCATCAGCTACAATCTCAGGATACACACTTATCTCATCACATATACAGACACCATTTATTCCCCACTGGAGACTACCTGATGAGTTTACCCTCTGGGCATAGGTCTTATAATAACTGCCATTACCATATATATCATCATCCCAGGTGATGATGGCACCACCCGAGCCATCAGCGACAATCCTGGAATCCTGTTGATCATTTACTACATCGCAGACACATAGATCACTTGCGCCCCATTGACGATTCCCATCTGAGTCTATCTTCTGTGCATAGATATCGAAGTCACCACCGGTTCTTTGATCCCACCATACTATAATAGCACCTCCTGAACCATCAGTCACAGCGACTGGATTTTTCGCATGCTCTGATGCATCAGAAACCACTTTGCCACTTGAGCCCCATAGAAGCGTTCCTGATGAGTTCACTTTTTGTGCATAGACTATGCCTGGCACACCAGCACCCTCGGTATCCTTCCATATTATGATAGCTCCACCTGAACCATCAGCAACAGTCTCATAATGCCACAAAGAGTGTGGTCCATCATCTATACATATCAAAACACCATCCAAAGGTGACCACTGGCGTTCTCCTAATGAATTCACTCTTTGTGCATAGATATTCCAGTCAGCATTGTCATTTCTCCATGTTATGATAGCGCCATCTGAGCCATCAGGTACTATTTTGCAAGATTTCTGTGTCCCTACTGCATCACAGATTACAACACCATTTACAGGTGTCCATTGACGAGTCCCTGATGAATCTATCCTCTGTGCATAGATATCATAGTTACCAGCCCTGTGGTCAACCCATGTTATGATAGCACCGTAAGAATCATCAGATGCAATCACTGGATTAGCCTGTAAATTTGGATCATCACAGATTACAACGCCATTTTCTTGCCATGCAAGACTTACAACTGGACTCATAATTACAAGTCCCAGCAAAACTATCAACTTTGAAGTAGAAGCCACTTCAACCTCCTTTTAGTTTAATGCCTCATCAATACTTAGTTTAGTTCCAGTCAATTTGGTAACTTCCGCCTGAGGCGGACCCGCCTTTGGCGGGGGTTAAAAAGTTAAATATTTAAACATTCACCAATTACCATTTAACCTCGCGGGCCGAAGCCCGCTCCCACGAGCCTAAAGGCTCTACTCCTGACTATCTCGACGTGCACCCCATTATTTTGGACAAAAAGGGGCTTGATTTATGTTACACATTTTAGACTCTTCGTCAAGAGTCAATTTCTGTAACTCCCATACCTGCTTCGGGGTCTGATAATTCAGACTTTGGTGAATTCGTTTAGTTTCATACCAGGAGCGATATAATTCCCAGCCAGCCTTAGCTTCAGCACTATTTGTTATCAGTGGCAGGTCCCTTCAATTCTTCAGGATCTACGACATCTCAATACTTCCTCTCTCTAACTTCGTTAGACTCGAGACTATAGCGATACTTGCAGCTTGACATTCGACAAAATCTAAAGTCTCGGCTGGTTTTTTAATTAGAAACCGCTGCGATTTTTTCATAGATGACGCCCTGTAAATATGTAGAATGTAGAGATTTGACCCCATTTCCCCTCCCTGAATTTTCCCGTCATTCTCTACTCCATTAAATTCTACTGTTAACTTTGAAGAAAGTCAAGAGATTTATCAAAATCATAATCTATCACTTTTAATATCATTTAACTCTTAAAACCAATAACATAACAATAAAAACTAATTTTTTAAATACAAAGGAGGCCCAAATACCCTACACAGGAAAGTCCCATGCGGAACATTTGTACCTCTCATACCGACCTAGTATATTATAAGAGATTTTTCTGTGTTGTCAAGGGGTCGATTTGCATTGATATTACCAAGCGGAAATGTTAAAAGCGTGAGGGACGGTGCATGACAATATGACACCCTGCCATGTTAGTATGATGATTATTCTTAGTTTGAGCAATAAATAATAGTCCCGTGGGGAAAATGTCATAATGTCAGGCACCGTCCCCTATTTCTATTTCCCGATATTAGATAGTGTCATAAAGTTAACCTCTGTCCCCGATTTGTCTAATCAGTAGACTTAGATAACTCTGCCAACACCTTTTGTGCTCGTTCTATTGCAGTATTAGCTAATATATTTGTATTCCGCGCTTCTGCATCAGTGATTACATCATCGTAGTCACACATATTACGCCAAATTCTTAAATGATCTAAGAACTTGGCAATTTTGTACATTCTCACCATCCGGTAATGTTTTCTGATATTTTTATGGTCTTCATCATCATAGGATGGTTTATAACCTTGATTATCCCGTGCAAAGTTCCTTGAACTGCAAAAAGCTGTAAAATATGCTCTGCCGACAACGGTGCGACATGCTGCCTCACTACTATATTTTATTTTGGAATCGCCTTTCAAAAAGAGTGCTAAATTTAAAAATTCTTTCCAATCAAAGCTCATTTATCACTCTGAGGAGGTTTAAAATCCGTTGTAATAATAAGCCATCCTGATTTGTTGTGAAGTAAGCCGTCGCACTCTTCGTTTATCTCATCGATGATATTCATTATTTTATCATCGTAGACAGCCTGACGCATATAGATGACCAAATGCTCGTCTTTAATTTCAGGATCTTTGTAGACTTCGAGAGAAACTTGGGCAGGGGCATTTAATTTTTCATTGATTATACCGCAAATCGGTAAAATAATATGTATCATATCCGTATAGACCATAAGATAGCGGCGGATTTCGGCAGGTTTCGGAATTATTATTCTCTTTGATACCAATAAATTCAGAAGTGTTTCGATCTCAGTGGTTATGTCGGAGCTCTTATCAATATCAACAAGACTGTAGGGTGCTAGTTTTGTTAAATCAAAATCCCCAATTACACCTTTTGATTTTTGCTCGCACAGCAATGGCAATAAGCCGTTAAGTACAGTATATGCATGGGATTCTGAAGGTTCACCCACAATGTACTTTTGGCCAATTTCTCTAATCATGTATTCACTTCTTTTAGCAGATGCAGTTGAGATCGAGGTTTCTGGCATCTATTTTACCTCTTGAAAAATTTTCCGCAAACGTGCGGTAATACAACCTTCAAAAATTTCTTCAATGTGTGTATGCGCTTTTTCCACCCAGTTTAATGCCTCAAAACTTGGAATGATCTGCGATTGAACGGGGAAATAATCTAGATCTAAAATAAAAGCATGACTGCCGTGCTTTTCTGGTACTGCAGCAGTCAATTGTAAATTACATTCTGCTCCCATACTGATGAAAGGTAGAACACATCCTACTATAAAGTTTTTCATATCCTTTGGCAAGCGTGAACCTAGAAATGGTCTGAATTCAAAATAATCATCTAATTTTACAGAAACTTCAGGGATTTCAATGCGGTTGATGTAACGCAACCCAATTCTCTGCAGATTCTTAACTTCAATAGTATCGGTTAACGCCTTAAAAGCTATTTCAATCTTGGGTTTGTATCTATTCCAGGTAGGATAAGGTTTTAAGCAATTTATTGCAAAGAGACGATGTCCCACCTGAATAAAAATATTCCTATCATTAGTTAAGAACAAAATGCGCTCTCTCGAGTGTGTTAGTTGTTCTACACCTTGTGGACCTTGCTTGAACTCAACTTCTTGGAAAACTCTTGGTTCTCTGTGTGGGAACTGCTCTTTGACCTTTTCGAATATCAACCCCGGAATGGTTAAATCCCATTTAGTATCTGGAGGTAAACGAAATTCACAAACAGATTCTATTATTGGAGGACTCTTATACTTTTTGCCCATTTTGTCTAATCTCCTGTAAAAATAATCATCTCACTGATATGTTATTATACATTTAAATACGTAGAAGTCAATATTTAGATGCCCGTTAATGCCTTTCAATTAGTCGAACCTTTAGACGCGGTCACGCGTATCAGTGACTGGTTATCTCAATACTTCCTCTCTCTAACTTCGTTAGACTCGAGACTATAGCGATATTTACAACTTGACATTCGACAAAATCTAAAGTCTCGGCTGGTTTTTTTAATTAAAAACCGTTGCCGAAGGTCTCGTCGTAGATCTCGTCGAAGATATCGAGGGTAGCGAGATGAAGTAATGAGAGGAATAAAATGAGAGGCAATTTTTTCATCTAATCAATCTTTCTCAATATCATCATCAAGCGTGTCATATAATACAGTGTGCATTTCAATATCAAACCATTCTTTGAATATATCCCAGGTTCTGTTCTCGGGCCATAATGATTCATCTGTGTACCACGACGCCAATTCATTTTTAAAGATTCTCTGACATATCTTTTTAAGATACGCTTCAATCTCAAATTGTTCATCAAAATCAGGTATTAAGTAAACTGTATTATCTTTGTCTTCACTTGCCTCTTCATCAGTGCCCTCACCCGGTTCTATTCTATTCAGCCAATCATAAAATGGTTTCTTGGGGATTATAACTATTGCAATTCTGTTAATGGCTTCAAAAAATTCCATTTTCACTGCCATATTATATGACTTCCTTGTGAAAAATCAAGCGTTCATCTATGCCATGATATTACCACTGATTGGGGTCAAATCTAAACATTGGTAAAAAGTGGCAGGTCCCTTCAATTCTTCAGGATCTCCGACATCTCAGTACTTCCTCTCTCTAACTTCGTTAGACTCGAGACTATAGCGATACTTGCAGCTTGACATTCGACAGAATCTAAAGTCTCGGCTGGTTTTTTAATTAGAAACCGCTGCGATTTTTTCATAGATGACGCCCTGTAAATATGTAGAATGTAGAGATTTGACCCCATTTCCCCTCCTCTGAGAGAAATCCAAGATAAAATAGAAGAATTCTATAGGACTTACCAAAATATATTGCAGCTATTAAGATGTTTTCAAAGTAAGCAACTTATCGTACTATCACGACCTGGAATGGGAAAAACCCATCTTGTTTGCCGTGCGTGCGAAAATCAAGTTGATAAAGATAAGCTAGCAATACTACTTCTCGGTGCCAATTTTACGACTGCTCAGTCACTAAAGATACAGATTAAAGAACAATTAGGCATTTCATCTACACATAATTGGGATGAAGTGGTGGATGCACTTGAAATCGCTGCAGAAACACACCATTCGAGATTACTTTTTGTGATTGATGCCCTCAATGAGTGTCCCCTTGGAGTGGATATTTGGAGAAATCAACTTGCAGAGATAATAACTGACTTAACAAAATCAGCGTGGATTTGTACTGTAGTAACAACGCGTGATAGTTATGCTGAAGAAATTTTTAGGAATAGGCAACCAACAAACAGCTATTATTTGCACGAAAGTGAATCAATAGATTCATATAGGTTTAGATATTTCAAACATTTCAAAATTAAACTGAGTCATGTCGGCTATCATTTATCGAAAGGTTTAGAGAACCGATTTTTTGTGAGTCTTCTTTGTAAAACTTATGGTGATCCTACAAAAAGAGCATACTCAAAATTAGATGTACAAGATTTCACTATAGCTGATGTGTTTGAAGAATATATCAAAAAATGTGATTATGCTATATGCAACGAGCTTAAGATACCCACTGGTTGTTCTATTATCCGTATGAGGTTATTAGCATTCGCAAAATTTCTTTGGAGGAACAATTGTACTTACTTAACCAAATACCAGACTATAAAGGTAATCGATAATAAAGATCCAGCTCAGGTTCAAGTACATGACAGTCTTACATTTGCAATTATCCATGAAGGTCTACTACTTGACATGAATTGGGTAAGCAGTGGAGAAGTCATTGAATTTACACATCAACTTCTTGGAGAATATTTAATAGCTGTAAATTTAGTAGAAAATAAGTCCAAGAATGAAATTAAGGTAATGTTACAAAAAAAGTACACACATCCGCGTCTTTTGGATATAATGGAATGGATTGCATTTCTGCTTCCACAAAAAATCAAAAAGCATCTATTTGAAATCACACAATTAAATGACACAATGAGCCTTGCTCAAGAAGCAGCCCTTTTCGAGGTCCCATATAAATTCATTACGAAAAGAGCAATATCTTGGATTTACCATAAATTTAATGATGGTAAAATTAATAGAAAACAGACTATTCTCACGTATCTTTTTAATGTTGCTCATCTCCCCGAACATCCTTTGAATGCACACTTTTTGGATCGTTTGTTAATGAAACTTCCAATGCCAGATAGAGACAGAATATGGTCAGAGTGGATAAGACTCAACTCTTCGATAATGAGTAGCCGTGTCGATTATTTTGAATCTATCTGCAAAAGAAGCGATATCTCCGAAGAACGCAACAAAATCCTAAATGTTCTGGCATATATCTTTATGTGGTTTCTTACATCTACTAACCGTATTTTACGAGACAAGACTACCAGAGTACTTTATTGGTTTGGCAGGAAATATCCTCGCAAGTTGTTTGAACTTACAGAACAATCCTTGAGTATCGATGATTATTATGTTCCCGAGCGAATGCTTGCTATCTCCTATGGTGTAGCGATGGCATTGGCTCATCCCCTAAAATCTGTTGAGTTTAAAAAGACATTGTTCCTATTTACAAAAAAATTGTATAAGCTAATGTTCACAAAACGCGCACCGCATTCTACAACACATATTTTAATGAGAGATTATGCGAAGCGTCTTATTGAATTATCTCTCTTTATTAATCCTAGACTACTCAGCAAACTCCAAAAAAGAAGAATTACGCCACCATTCAAAGACGGTGGAATCCGAAACTGGAAACGAGACAAAGCAGCGAAGACACAACTTACCAGCGACACAAAAGCAACTTATGGTTTTGGCCCTATTCATTCAGATTTCTCAAGATACATTATTGGCTCTATATCGAAGAGAGGTGATTATCAACTAAGGAATTTTCCAACGTTAAAAGAATCAATATCGATGATTATTTGGAGAATGAAGCAACTCGGATACGAAGAAAGAAAATTTAGCAGCATTGACCAAAACATTGCAAGAGACGTCGATTATCGTAGATATGGAGCTTCAGAAAATATCGATATAGAAAGATATGGTAAAAAATACTCATGGATTGCATACTTTGAGCTTGCTGGATTTTATGCCGATATCTATGAAGATGGTGAGGAATGGACAGATTTCCGCGTCAGAACTTCGGATGTAGATATTGATCCGTCCTTTCCAGGAAAGCCGCAGATTGTAAAAATCATCGACAGAGACTATCTCAAAGGAAAGCCAAAAACTCTCGGCAGATGGATTGAAAGTGGACCGTCTCCTAATATAAAAGAATATTTAATCATGGAGAAGATAAATGAAAAGAAGGGTCCTTGGGTCCTCTTGGATGGTTATATTAATCAAGAAGATTTAAATTCTAAACGTGGCCTTTTCATATTCCCACGGGGTTTTTTCATTAACAAAGGAGATATCAGAAAATTTTTGCTGAATAAGAACAAAATCATTGTGGCTGGTAGAGCATTACCTGAAATTGAGGACGACATATATACATTTGCTGGAGAAATCCCGTGGTGTGAGACATTCCCTTATACTAAATATCCAAAAACCATTACAATACCCATTGGGAGAACTGAAAGGAAGGTCCCGATTAAAAAAGGATGGATTTTACTTGCAGAAGTTTTACAAAAAATCAGAGTGAGAAGGAAACAAGCTAATGATATATCACAAATCATCCGGAAGATTAACTCAAAGCTGACTAAAAAAGATCGATTAGCTCTCGATGACCTTAGCAATCCTCCTAGAAAAAAGGACTTTCAGCGTGGTTATATAATCCAATGTTTTGAAAAAATAGAAACGATTGATGTTGAAGCTCCCGTCCGAAACTTCGGGTGGGAAAGCTACCACAGTACTGTTAATTATGGACAGAATGCTTATGTTCCATCGAGAGAATTAGCAATGAACCTTGGATTATATATTAAACCACAATCTTTTGATATGTTAGATAGGAAAGGACAGACTGGCAGTATTACACTACAATGGGGAAAGCCTTGGCACACGACACATAAACTTGTCTACTTAAGAAAAGACCTCTTCGATAATTACTTAAAAAGGAAAGACAAGCAATTTGTTTGGATTGCCTGGGGTGAAAGAAGATATGTTTTAAAACATGATGACGACAGATTAACAAAGTCAGCACTAAGATTCAAAGCATATCAAGTTTATAAAATAGTAATTCCATATCCAAAAATTACAACAACTAAAGCTAAATAGCAACATAGATCTAAGTTGAATATTCAACGACTAACAAAAAAGTCACATTTCATTTATGAGAGTTTGCATGTGAAGTAGTTACTAATTGTGTTGACAGCTTAGACACCAAAAAGGTAATTTGACAATGGTGCTCAGGTTATTTTATTTCTTGCCAGCCTAAATCCTTAATTTTGATAATACTGTTCTTGAAAAGATGAATTTTTTCATCATTTAACAATCTAAGCCAAATTACCTTACCATTACTTTGAATAATTTCTCCGCGGTATACTGTTTTATCTTTTAACTCTATTTTATACAAATGTACTTTTTTCACAACTTCTTTGCCCTCTGTTTAATCCAGGCAAGACTCTTTTCCACTGTTTCCATTTCTTCGTAGCCCATCTGCCAATGTTTTATTTCAAAAGCCCGCAGCGGATAATTTTCGTCGTGTTGTTATGTTTCAGGCGAAATGGGAGAAAAAGCCAGTTTTTTAGTAGAGACATCCTAAGGTCTGTCCTCACAATTCTTTAGTGGGGATCACTCCCCTTCTTTTTTATACCCCATATTATATAGCTTCATACGCTCCAAAGTCAAGCGTTTTTTTTAATTTTTTGAAGCGATGCAATTTTTTCATAGACGAAGCAACCGTTTCTCCAAGTCTTAACAAGATGATACGATTTGCTTCCTCTGTAGCATTTGTCAAGTTTCGAGATTTTGACCCCATTTGTTTACAAAACACTATAATCAAAGATAATAAAGTCATATTGTCATGTTGTAAATATCGAGTCTATCGAGATGCACCGTCCCCACTTCCTAGTAGAGACGCGGCGGACATAAGTCCAAAGCTGATAAAATCAATCATGTCCATCTATTTGTAAATCGATTTAAACAAGGCATCAGCCAGCACAGGATCAAGCTCCTTCAGTATCTTGTATTCATCAAGAGCCGCCTTCATATCATCTATACGACGAAATGTCATACCAAGAAGATAATGTGCACCAGCGTTATCTGGGTTAATCGCCAAAGCCTGTTTGAGAAACACAATTGCTTGAACAGGCTTTCCTGCAAGAGATAAAGCTATACCTACATTTGAGTGAAGAGAATCGTTATTGGGATCAAGTTGAATTGCCTGTTTATATGCCTCAGCGGCCATGGCATATGAACCAAGCTTTATATATGCGTCTCCTAAATGTCTGTGCGTGTCAACATAATTTGGATCGAGTCGAACTGCCTGCATATATGCAATGGCGGCTTTTTCAAATAATTCAACGTCACGATATGTATCTCCTAAAATTCTGTATGCCTTCTCGTACTCTGGATTGAGTTTAATGAGTTGGTTGCATATCGCAATACTCTCATTGTACATTTTGAGTTCACGATACAGGATTCCCAAATTACAATAGGAGCGATAATAATCAGGATCCGCTTTGATTGCCCGTTTGAATTCATAGATTGCTTCAGCATATCGTTCCAATTCACAATATTCATTTGCCAAATTGTCATATGCTGCGCCATAATCAGGATCTATTGAAATAGCTTTGCTAAATGCCCACATAGCCATCTCACGCTGTCCAATTTCTTGATAACAAACTCCTGATAATAATAAGGAATTATAATGACTTGTCATAACACGGAAGTACAAGATATCATCAGTAAGCTCGCCATAGAGTTCTACAGCGTATTGAAAATGAAACAATGCTTTTTCATAGTCTTCAAGCCAATAGTAGGTCATTGCACAATTATAGAGACTATCTCCTGTTTGAATAGTCTTTTCGCTCTTATCACGTGTCCAATTGAATATGAAATCCACTATACTAGAGTCAAGTTCGAGTATAAATTTGGCTGGTATTGCGAAATTGAGATTCTGCCCTTCTATCACTTGCAATGTAGTTATGCCAATGACCTCACCATGCATATTAACAACTGGGCCTCCACTGGAACCAGCTGATATTGGTGCGGTTAACTGGATTATACTTCCAAAACCTGGCAGTTCGCGAATAGCGGCAACGATACCGTCCGAAACGGAAAGCTCTAATCCAAAAGGACTTCCGAATACCACTATATGCTCACCTTGAACAGGTAGGGTTGTAGTTAAATCTAAATATGCAAAATCCCTCTGTACAGGCCATGGCATGATTCTTACAAGGACAAGATCAGCGCCTTGGTTTTCTGCAAGTACAAATACAATATCATGTACCTTGCCGTCAGCTGTTTTTGCTTTTGCTGAATAAGCACCCCTCAGCAGGTGGAGATTCGTAATAATATCTCCATTAGGATTAACAAAAAATCCACTACCTTGCGCGAGGGTATCATCGCGGCCGAGATCAAAAGTTAAAATTGTAACCACGGCAGGTTTGATTTCTTCCACTAATTGCGGGATGTCTTTTTGCCCATTCGCGAGAGATAATACCATCAAGAATAACATGAAGTACATTATTAAATCATTATTTCTCATTATATAAATAATACTGTTTTTGCTCACCGTGTCAACGAATCAGATGCAGTACGTGATTTTAACGATGTAAGATAAATGTTGACAATATTCTAATCCGATGGACCACCAGTCCGTTGGGTTGCTCAGCTCGGTTGTCCAAAGTCCAAATCTGAACCCAAATCACGCTCTGCACCCAAGGTTCGTATCTATTTGCCTGTTAAACCTCTACAAGGATCGTCATCCCAGTTTAGATAAATTCACCATCAGATGAAGATACAATACCCCAGGGAGCACTTCCTACTGCTATTGTCGTAACCACACTCGAAAAGGTGGCAGGTCTTGACATTCTACACAGTGTCATCTTAAGAGTTTTTTCTCCAGCGTTCCAATGATTTTCTTAGTGCGTGTATTCGACAATGCGTGCTTCTTGAACCGCCATAAACGCTGTGCAACGGTAAACTTTTTCAACCTGAAAAGCTGACCGATCTCGACAAGCCTCGATGGCGTATGGACATTGAGTAAGTACATCAATACCATCATTGCATCCGGCACCACACCACGTAATAACTCGTCGGCAGTAATACCGTACTGCAACGCAACCGCCTTAATAACCTCTTGCTGCTTGATATAACCTCTTTCCATTAAACCATGACCACGGATTTCCTCGCTTAACTTACTCTTTTCGATCAGATCATCAGCCCACTGCCGATCTCCATAAAACTGGTTGTACACCGGTTCCATTGCCGGCAGAATAGCCTGATCCGCTAATAACTCAACTAATCCCCGTCGCCCGCCAATCAAAGAAAGCGATACCTTAGGATCAAACCACCGTATGCTCTTATACCGACGCATAATATACCACAAACTGCTCCACTTATACGCATCAGGATGCTTAACCAATCTCGCCTTCACCGGATTGTAGAATATATATTTGGTCAATTGCTTATAATACACGTCCTTCTGTACTAAAAAGGCACCATAACGGCGCTGAAACACACTGCCCCGACGCCGACTTATGCGATTAAAATACATCGCATAATCCCGTAATACTTGATTCATAAAAACACCTAAATTAGGCAACTTTGTTTCGACTACAAGATGAAAATGATTGCGCATGATGACAAAATTATGAATAATAACATAATACTTTTTAATATATTCCCCTAATATATCTAAAAACATACTGTAGGCATCATCGTGTTTGAATAACCACAACCGTCCATTACCACGAGAAACCACATGATATAACGCACCTGGATACTCGACCCTTAACGGACGTGACATACTTACAGCATATACAATATTTGTAGAATGTCAAGACCTGCCACCTTCTCATCCAGTGACGATTGAAACGTGTCATGGAAAAAGAAAGACTAAAATGGAGTTATTTGACCTGAAATTCTGGAATATTGAGGAAATCACGATTCTGCACATCGGAGATAAAATCTTTGAATTCACACCGGGAACGTATCTGATAATCAAGGATGAATGAATAACAAGGGCGGGGCTTCGCCCCGCCCGAAAAATATGTCAACAATCAAAAAGAATATGTTAATGAACTAAAACAATGAATCAATATTCTGATACAATAAATATAGGATTCATGTGACGAAAATCATAGTGCTACTATACGCCTTTACTCGTTGAATTTATTATAAACTTCATACATCTCCAACAGTATTGTAGCAATAGGCTTTACTACGTTGGTTTCATAATTTTTATCTTCATAATTAACAGTTACTTCAAATAAAGACCAAGTTCCCCCACGTGCAAGCTTACAGTAATTTGATATACTCGGATCTTCAGCAACATGTGCTAATTGCTGTTGGAAATCACCGGCTGCGTTAGGCGCACATGCAGTTAATCGCAATATTCCAGGTTTCACAATTTCAGTTGAACGAGTATCGAACCATAATTGCGGATACGAGTCCTTATTCTTATCATTTGGAGCTATCCACCAATAGCGATATCCAGAAGTCAAGTTTTCTTGTATTGACTTTGGCTGTACTAAAGATGCAATTTTCTCTCGGATAAAATTAAAAAAGCTATCAACATCTTTTCTATATTCTTCATATATTGCTGTAGTAACAGCGGCATATTCTGCAAATAACAATGCAGCTTCATTAAATCCATTAAAGTCCGTCATAGTAACCTCCTAGGGAAAAAAAGATTATTAAAAGTTAATATACTTCCCAAATTAGACAATAGAGTAATTTCATTATCGTTCTCTTGTTTAATGTTATCATATCGTTCTATTATTGATCTTAAATCAACACCATGCGGAACTGCGCAAGTGAGTAAATGAGTAAAAATCATACGAAAGGCAAATCGAAGTTCATCCGAAAACATATCAATTTTTAATTTAGTTATTATTGAATAACAAAATTCTACATAGGTGGTAACTATTGCCTCAGAATTTTCAGGCTTGCGACCATCTGGTGTAATAAAAATCATGTAAACAGGAAAATCTTCTGGCAGACTATATTTTCTCAATAAGGCCTTAGGATATGCAACAGTTTGAGGTAAACCTGTGGATGGTGTTGCATGCTCTTCTGAACCAGTTTTTGCTTCAATAGCAATAATAAATGAGCTATACGGCAAAACTAAATCGGGTACTCCATCATCTGTATTAGGTTGCAGCACTGGGATTACGGGGCTAATTGAATTAGCTTTGAATGACGGTATGATATTCTCAAACCAAGCGAACTGTCTAACAAAAGCAGACCCTGGATGGATTTCAGGATTGAGCACCCACGCCATCAATTTGGTATAAGCATCCTCATTATAGATCAAACCAGCTGTACTGAATAGATCCAGGTTAATCAACCACGGTCGAACTTGTATTAACAATGGATACAAATCATCAAAGGAAGAACGAATTTTATTAATTAATAAGCTTTTTGCTTGGTCTGTAAATTTTCTGAATTGACTCAGGGGTGGAGAATCAAAATGTTGTACAGATGCGTTGGCATGCAGAGCATATTCATGAAATTTACTTATAGAAATATTCTCATCATTCGGCATGATTACCTCCTTGGTACACGTTATTTACATATTTCCAGAAGTACAAATCTAAAATAATCGTCACAGTTATCGATAGAATACATCTTGCTGTGACCTTGGACACCATAATATCTCCCCATTAAATTTCTTAAGCTCAATTCATTTAAATTATGTTCTACAACCGAAAAGCAGAACAGTGATTATGGTAATGATCCTAATCTTGAATGTGATCATTCCATCCAGCTTGTGTCCTCATCAAACTTACCATTTTTATAGCGAAGAACGCTAACTCTAAAACCTGCTTTCTGGAGAATCGTCAAAACCTTTTTTTGTTGGTTAGTTAATGGATTATTACCCTTTTTTATTTCTGCAAATCTTATTTCATTGTCAACTTTATACATGAAGTCCGGATACCCACCTCTGTGCGCCAAAATCTCATAACCATTTTCTTCAAGTTGTGCTTTGAATTTCATCTCATCTTCAAACCATTCATCGCCATACTTTTCCCATGCCTGCTTTGCACCCTTAATTCTTTTTGGATTCTTCATTTATTTACCTCCTTTTACTTTTTACTTCACCCGGCTTATTAGGAATCGGTAAGAATGAAGTTCCATATATCTAACTCTGGTTTAATACTGCACTGCACCGCACTACTCCCCTCTATTTTGGACAAAAAGGGGCTTGATTTATATTACACATTATAGGCTTATCGTCAATGACCATTTTCTATTCACTATTCGAGATTTGACCCCACATCCGTTAGCGGTTAATAGATGAGAATCGACGGACCACAAGTCCGTCGTGCTACCTTGACATAGCCTAGTAGAGATATACAATTGTGTAGGTGTGAAAATTGTCCTCTAAAATCATGGAAGACCCATTATGGATTCACTAGGAGGTGATGTCTGACTGATTTTAACAAAATGGTTTCCCTGTACAAATATTTCATTTGGGCTGACCGAATGAGGGTTCATTTCGACAAAACACTACAAAAGGATGACTCAGGACCAATGTTTGAAGACGGTCATATCACCAAAAACGGGCTTATTGAGCATTTATACATGTCATATTGGTATGCGGCTTTGTATGTAGTTATTGAAGGTTGGCAGGAATTGAAACTAGAAGATAAATCAATAAATAGTTTGCTTAAATCGAATAATGTTGATCTATTGAAGCGCTATCGACATGGTGTATTTCATTATCAACCGGAGTACTGGAATAATAGACTCTTGGATTTTATAACAAGAGAAGGAACCGCGGATTGGATACGCGCTATTCATGAAGCATTTAGTAGATTTTTCTTGGAATGGGCCAGAAAAGAAAAAGAAACCCAAAATCTACCACCTATTACTTAACGTTTCTTCATAGAATAAGGTGGCAGGTATTGACATTCGACAAAATCTAAAGTCTCGGCTGATTTTTTTAATTAGAAAACGCTGCCGAAGGTCTCGAATAGAATGAGAGGCAATTTTTTCATTGGTGATGCCATTTGTTTACTGGAGCCAGAATGAACAAAACAGTATGATTAGAGGTAATAAAGTCATATTGTCATGCACCGTTCCCATTAGCCAAACAAGGGGTCATTCCAGAAACTTCAATCCCCGGTGACGATTTTCTATTCACTATTCGAGATTTGACCCCATATCCATGTTCGATCCCATATACTTTATACTTATTTATTCAATTTTAGGCACGGCTTTTTTCTTTACTACAGGCCTTTTTACATCACGGTATTCATATTGCGGTTCTATTTTTACTGCAACAATATTGATAGTAACGAGTCTCGATGATATTCTACCATGTGAGTTATATAATCCTAAATAAATCGTCTTTTGCGTTGGTGCATCCATTTTTGCGTAATCCGTTATCACCTCTTCACCTTTCTTTATCATGTAAAAAGCCTGATTTGACAAAAAGCTAGTCAAATTTTGATAATCAGCAATAAAGAAATAATCCACTTGACGTCCTTTGCTTAGTGTAAAAAGCTGAGGTACAAGACCAACAGCAAACGCGGCGACAGGGTTTACTATTCCTAATGCCACTGCTGCTTTTGGTAATTGTTGAGCCATTTCCTTTAAGCCTTCATTTGCTTCCTGCCCTACTCCAATCCAGTATGCAAGGTAATCAGTGCCTTCCGGGATGCTTATCTGGACATAAGAACGGTCATCACCACTGAGTTGAGAACCGATTTTTAGTTGAGTATCCACTATTTCTTCGGTGATAGTGTCTACACCTAATAGAATTTCTTCAACATCTGCAACATATGTTGTATCATAAAGAGTATCCCATTCAACTGCGGTGCTGAAATCAGGAGATTTTTCCTCTGTAGGAACACGGTGGAGAGTAAATTTATAAACCTTAGATGACAAAAGGCTTGAATTCTTAAAGCCAAAGCAGTACACAGCTTCCTTTTCAACAAATATCTTTTTATTTTCAACAATTGGAACTGACCAAGAATTGAATACAGGGGTTTCTGGCCATTTTATAATACTCAACTCACTTATGTCTTTGCCCGCTATTGTCCAAGCATTAAAGATGATAGTATCTCGGTCTGCAAATTTGTAATAAAATTGCTTCTCTTCACGCGCGGATATACGAAAACATAAATCAGCTACAATTTTTGCTTGTGGATTAGTCACAGGAGCTACTACGCTTGGAGGATACATTATCCTCGGAGTACATGCAAATTCAAGAAGTAGCCCCACAAAACATATTGATAAAATTTTTTTCATAGTTCCTCCTCTCTTTCTTAAACAAAAAGTTATGCCACCCTAAGGTGCTTTCGCACCCAAGGCATTCATACGTTCCACTAGAACGTCCTACGTTGGCTCACCGTTTCTCCGTTTCGCCATTTTTCAGAAAAGGTTTGACCCCCATATCTTCAGGTTATGAGGTGTTGTCCAGAAACCTATTTTTTACGTATTTTCTTCTTAGCATCTTTCCAATAGACATAATTCATAAAGTGATCTACCTGCCCCATATTTGAAAATTCGCATATTTCGACCAATTCAGCAATCAATGAATTATATCTATCATATGTTTCTGGTTTAAAATTATTCGGTTCTGGGAATCTATAAAATCCAAAATATGCTAAAGTAGTCAACGGATTCATATTTAGAACAGCAAATCGCTTCGGGGAAAAAGTATTCATAATTTCGGTAAGAACATTAACACCAAGCCCGTAGATTTTATTTGTATAATCTCTTCCGAGTTTAAAAAGTGATTGAGGATTTCTTTGTATATTTTTCCTTATTGAACGAACCATCCTAAGAAATAGTTTATAACTATATCCAACATCTGTTTTTTTTCTGTATAATCCACCTGAATACCACAATCCACATTGCCCAGCTAAGCCAACAAGCAATTCATATAAGTACATGAAGTCTTTCCTGGAATTAATTCGTTTTTCACACATCATATTTAAAATCTCCCTCGCTTGTGCATAATTATTTACTCTTTCCTTAAAATCCTTCAATCCTTTTTCATCTTTGTTATATAACACCAATTGTTTTTTTATCAATGGTATGTTAAGTTCCTTTAGCGCATCAATTTCCTTGTTTGCCTGATTTATCGCTTTTTTCACTCGTTTATGATATGCTGTATATCTTCTTTCATATTGACTAATATAAAATTCCGATAACTTTATACTATTATCTTCTTGTAATATTTTCTTAATGAATGTCTTGCAATAGTTATAAATCCTGGATGAGGTTGATATTTCTCCGGTCATGGACATCTCAATATTACTCTGAAAACCTCCTTTTGAAAAATTTGCTGATCCCACTATTACAAATGCTTTTTTCCCCTGTACAAAACAATATAATTTTGGATGAAACATTTCTCTATTAATATCATATAAAAATAATGTTTTCTGGTGGTATTGTTTAAAAAGTTTGTATAAACTTCTCAACGCAACTGGTTCCGTTAAATAAAAATTTTGACCGCATACAAATATTATCTCACTACCTTTCTTAAAAGCATATTTGAAATCATTTTTCACTAAATCTAATCCAGACATTTTCAAAAATGCAACAGAAATGTATATTTTTGTTGAATTACGAATAAGTTTTCTAATAATGTCATAATGATTTTTCTCGTCATTATTTATTATAAGATCAAACATGATTCCTCCTTTTACCTCTTAAACTTACGATCATTATGCCATTGGATGAATTGTGCTATCACCGTAATCTGCTTTTTTATCACTGCCATCGAATTCCGTAAGGGATAATTTTTTCATAGG
This sequence comes from Candidatus Stahliibacteriota bacterium, assembly GCA_030602565.1. Lineage (GTDB taxonomy): Bacteria > Hydrothermota > Tepidihabitantia > SM23-42 > SM23-42 > JAUVZL01. The sequence goes on along the minus strand of JAUVZL010000035.1, from coordinate 1,780 downwards.
TGATGCCAATTGTTGTTCTCACTACGCATTACCCCTTATTCACTACTGTCCTTTATGGTTTAACCCCATTTGTTCATAAGAGTTGCCCGGAAGAGAGATTTAGCCTGGGCACATACAGAAATATTGTGAATCGGCTTAGTTAATCTCCTAGGGTAACAATAAGAACGATTGCAGCTACGTTGATTAGTGTACCTACTAAACATCCAGTCAGTGCTTTTTGGCCTTTTGCATCTGATGAACCATCCTGAAAGCCATCAATGAACCCTCTCTTGTATGTATCAGTTCCTTTTGGCTCAAATGGTGGATATTCTCCAGAGCTATAACCTATCGCAGTTACGATTCCCCCACCAAGCAGACCAAGTACTAATGAGCCACCACAACCACCCCACATCCAACTTGATTGAACTTTTCTGCTCGCTTGCATTTTGCCTTCAATATAACCATTTTCGTATTCTGCTGCTGTTTCACTCTCATATGGTGGTGTGTAATGACTGGAACAAAAAACAAAAAAGAATACAACGATTTGAGTTACTATTAAAAATTTCCTCATATTACCCCCTTTTATCTACCATCCAATTATACCCCCACCACTTGGTGTGTCAAGGGAGGACTTTGTGACAAATTTGTCACAGGTATAAAACCATATTATATTAAAAAGGAAAAAGGTGGCAGGTCATCTCAATACTTCCTCTCTCTAACTTCGTTAGACTCGAGACTATAGCGATACTTGCAGCTTGACATTCGACAAAGCCTAAAGTCTCGGCTGGTTTTTTTAATTAGAAACCGTTGCAATTTCTTAAGCCTGTACTGAGTTCATCGAAGTGCAATTTTTTCATAGGTGATGCCCTGTAAATATGTAGAATGTAGAGATTTGACCCCAATCCACTCCGGTGACCCCCACGTCTTTCCCGTACCATATCGCACTGCTCCCCTCTAAACTGGACAAAAAGGGGCTTGATTTCCTCCTGAGCGGACAAGGTATATTACACATTTTAGATTTATTGTCTAGGACCATTTTCTATTCACTATTCGAGATTTGACCCCATTTGTTTAATGATTACCGAAATTACATATCTGTATCCATATTGTAATTCCGTATTTCCTCCTCTATACTAATTATAAGAGCAATTTAGGTGTTGTCAAGGTCACCTCACCAGGATGTCGTAGATCTCGAGTAAACCGAGAGGTTATAGACAACAAACAGGTAAATTATTAAAGGTGCCGTTTGAGATTGTGGGACACAGGAAGTACGCACAGAAGAGCTGTCCGGGGGAGAGATTTGATTTGTCAAGTTTTGAAACCCGTTACATATTGAAATAAACGATTAGGTTCGTTTATTCTGCGGGTTTGAATTTTTATTTATTTCGTTATGAGATTTTCAATGTTTTCTCTGGTTAACTGAATTTTGCTGGGCATATCGAGTTGTACAAAAATTTTCAGAGACTTTTCATAACAACTTAATGCTGATTTTAGGTCATTTAAACTTGTATATACAGCACCGATATTATTTAAATTGTTAGCAATAAGTTCAAGGTATTTCATTTCTTTAGCATATTTCAAAGATTCTTTATAATATTTTAATGCAATACCAAAGTCCCTTTTTCGGGTGTAAAACATTCCAATATTTCCTAATATCTGGGTGTACTGGTTCAGCGGGAATCGGACAAAACAGGGGTCTGATTTAAGGTGGAAAATTGGTTATTATATTCCATCCTTTTCGCCCTTGCCAAGGCCAGTTTTTCATACCGCTTGTTAATAATTTCCTCTTTCCGTCCCAATA
>JAUVZL010000004.1 GCA_030602565.1 Candidatus Stahliibacteriota bacterium | reverse complement strand
CATGCAATAAGAAAGTCAGACCATTACCATGATCTATATACACGAGTTGCTCATAAACACGGAAATGGAACCGCCCGAGTTGCTGTGGCCCGCAGTATGCTCCGGGCAATATACGCCATGCTCAAATTCAATCGACCTTATCAAGAAAGACAACTCCGGCCAGCGCCTTGGGGTCATAACCTTAAAAAAGGTTCTGAGATTTGATTGCGCGACCGGAGTCGTATAACATACTGTACCACGAGTACGTATAGGTGACTGACTCATGGTCCTATATTATTATACTGGTAATCAGCAAGGAGGTCAATATTGACAAATGAATAAAAATATATTATAGTAAATTATGATCACCTGACTGCAATTTTTTCATAGGTGACCCCATTTCCGCAAAAACGTTGTCTAGTACGCTACTATCTTCCTGGTATTGGTGGTCTTTTTATCCTGTATAAAATAGATACCACTCGCTGGAGCGGTCCAGTAAAGCTCAGGAGTTTTTATCTCATGAATCTGACGGCCAAGTATGTCATAGATGTATATTTCAGGTTCTGCATCAAAGGTTGTAATATAGAAAATACGCGGGGCAACCTGTAGGAGAGCCTGTAAAAATCAAAGTCAAATGGACGAAAAGGTCTTGTGACGTAGATGGGGTCTCATTGTTTCCATTGCCCAATCGAGTTTCCCCTGGTCAACATTGAATAACTGTATCAATAAAAACAATAACATTTTTCCTCCTTTTAAATAAGCACTCTGCCCATCATAGCTCTATAAATGGAAGCATTTTCTCAAAAAGCTTGTCTCCAATACCCTTAACCTTTTTGATATCTTCTACTGTTTTGAATGGACCATGTTCTTTACGGTACGCCACTATTCTACCGGCTAAGGCAGGACCAATCCCGGGCAGCACATCTAATTCGTCGGTTTGGGCAGTATTTATCGGTATCTTTACCGCGATCTCTTCAACAACAACAATGGTATTTGCCTTTAGCCTCTCTCGCTTTGCATAGTTTACTACATTCAATGCAATAAGAACTGCGATGAGGATTACCAAAACCAATATTTCGCGCTTACTCATAATGAAATAATTTTTAGGTATTTAGGTGTTTTAGGCATTTAGGTATTTTTCAATAGATGTATTCCGGATAGACAATTCTCAAAAGAAATCGATACATGGTTTCCAGGCTTTCTTTACTACATTTGTCAAACGTGTCATCTTCAGAATCCCAATATGGATAATCAAAATCAATAACATCTATCGCCCTTATTCCATACTTGATAAGGGAATAATGGTCGTCGATAATATAATACTTGATTGCCGGGATAAAAACAGCCGGCGCGATATCCATACCGATGCGCCAAATAGAATCAACTAAATCGGGAAAGAACTGTACTGAATGACCCTCCTGAAAAATCTGCAGATCTTTGTCGCCAATCATATCCAGAACAAGTATGAATGAATAATGGTCAACGCATTTTGAGGCAAAATGATTGGAGCCAAGAAGTGCCGCTTTATCAACATCCTCGCCGTCAAAGAAGATAATGTCCACGCTCATTGGAGGCGGGTTAAGACTGAGTGTATCGATTAAACTCAGCAAAACTGCGACACCTGACCCGCCGTCGTTCGCGCCCGGGCAATCAATGTCAGAATCCCAATGTGCAGCAATCCCAATCCTTGAATTGTCACCTGGAAACCTTTTATAGATATTATAGAACCACGCGCCGTGTGTGTAGAATGAATCAACCTCGGGATTGCTTATCTTGCCGATGATATAGTCACCGGCTTTCTCATGGCCTGAAGTCCCTGGTACCCGCTCGCCAATGTGGCAAAAATCAGTAAAGTGCTTATAGGGTGGACGCGCGGACAGCAAGTCTATGTTAATAAACAAAATTACTGATATCATTAGCACCTGGCGAAAACCAGCAATCTTGTTTAACATCTAAAGGAACCTCTACGCTCTTTGTTTACTCCGAGAGCCATTTTGTCTAAAAATTTATGTTTGTCCAGATATTGAGCCCAACCCTTCTTGTGTCCTGATCACTGTTTATGTCATCGCTTTTCGAGTAATCGAAATTGGCACCGCCGGTTATGGACGAGGAGAAATTATAAGACATCCCGACTGTTGAACTCAAGGTGCTCGTATTGGTCGCGGGATTTAAGAGGTCGTTATAATAGTTAGTGCTCCGGTTATAATTAACCGTCAAGTTCACTGATAGGTTAGAGGAAAATTTTATCCCTCTGAGGAGTGGTATATTTATACCCTTTGGCGCACTAAAAGTATAGGCAAAACTTGCTGAGCCACCCCGTGTAATCATCTTTGACTCCACGGCCATGGTGTCAGCATAATAATCTCTGCTATTTGTCTCTGAATAGTTAACCTCCAGGGTCGTTGATATCCCTTTGATCCAACTTGCTTGCCAGCTTGCCACAGGAGATAAATTCAAGGTCTTGGAATCTGAAACCAAGTCACGTGCTGAATCAGCAACCACATCGTAGCGTTTTTCAAATGTCTGGCTGAAATTTGTCAGAATGGATGAGTTGCGACACCATTTCTTTAGAAAAGGAAGGGCTTCGAGCTTCATAAGGCGGACACTCAGGTTCGGGTACGACATGTTATCTGTTCTGGTCTGTGCTCCACCATAATTGAAAGTTCGGTTCACAGTACCAGTATAACCACCATTAGCACTCAAGAATTTGTAATTGAACCCAGACGATAACCCATAGTTGTCAACAACCCCCCGACCAGGAAAACTACCTTGGGCAATATCGTCAGGAGGTATTGAATCGACCAACCCCCACTGATAATCGAAGTCAGGGCGTGTTTTTACATTGAGGTAGTTGGAACTACGCTGTCGTGAGTATCTGAATTGCACGTTTTGTATGTAACCTACAAATCTTTCAATTTGTCTGGCTATCCACCCGGGCGAGCCAGCAACATAGAGCGTATCTTTAGTCTCGTCTCTCAATCTTGTAAATAGTCTCACAATACTGCCCACTTTTACAGCACCGTCAACACCATAAGTCCCACTATTGCTTACATTACGCAGATCCTGGTCCCGCCTGATCTCAAAACGAAAATCTTCATTATAAGATGAGTTGAATGTGAACCGCGGTGTGACGATTTTAAGATTTGGAGAGAACGAAGTATTAAAACTCTGGTTTCTGCTCACTTCTTCACCGTATCGCTTACTCGCAAAAACTGAATCGCGGGTTTGAGCAAAGTTATAATTAGCGTTGATAATAGAGTGGGGTGAATAGGCAACCGAGAAAGATGGCGTCAGAGTTTTACGATGCTGTGCACCACCGATAGTCTGCTCAAAAGAATCAGCAAGGCTTGAACGATGGTACGCTTTCACTGAATTATCAGCGTAGATGGCATTGAAATTAATATTCTTCGGTAAAAGAAAGAATTTCTGCTTGAGTACTGTGAAGCTCAGATTTGGGGCGAGTGTGTAAGAACCTCTGAAATTCTTGATGCCTGATGTATCAGCGCTAAGAGCAGACCGCGAATAGATCTGGGTTCGGTCATGGTTAAAGGTGATTCGGTCAATTGTATTTTTCATAAACCAGTTTTTTGATTGTGATTTGGAAAAACCAACGGTATATGAACGCATCAGAGTCTTGGACTTTTGTTCTTCTCGATCCTCCCCTGTAATCTCAACATCATCAGAATAATAGGAGAATCTTGGTTCTGAGGTATTTTTTCGGAAGCTCATGCCAACCGGTATCTTGAAGTGCCAATCCAAAGGTAGGAACTTATCGAGCGAGATATTTCCACTTACTGAGTAGCCTCGACCAGCGCTCGCCGTTGAGATGCCCTTGGACTCAGACAATCTTTTGAACCGACCGTTTGATTCATCATAAGCGAAGTTCAATGATGCAAGGTCAGCAAGTATGAGTGAACCATTCCCACGAAAGATCCTGCCAACTTCTGATTTTGGTGATTTCAACTTTATATCATTGAACCATATTGTATCGGTCAGTGACGTGACAAACTGATTGGTAATTCTTACTTCGAAATACCGGTTATTGGACAATGAGGGGTTACCAACAACCGTATGAGTAAAATCGCTGACCGTATCAGCATCTGGATCTCTATCCCTCTTCAGGTCGATGAAGCTCTGCATAGAAATTTTGAAGAGTCGGTAATTGTTAATGCCCAACTCACCATTATTGTATTCAGTAGTGTACTCATAAAAGTTCAGGCTATCGCTGCCCAATCTTAATGAAATAAGAGGGTTTGTATTGTGCGCATTCAAGTAAAAAGTCAGTGTATCATAGGCACGATAATCCTCATTTTCATCAGTTCTACGGTGGGCAACGCAGCTAATCCCCTGAGGGATATTCACAACCATGAATTCCAGACCGCCCTCAGTCTTGGTCTGACCAAACTGATCATACTCCTCATGATAGGGTGATCTGTAATATGAATGAGTTTTGGTGTTTACCGGGGTAAGCGTAAAGACCGCACCAGGCGGCGGTAACTTACCGCCAACAAAACCGTAGTTCTTCCATCTGCTGCCCGTGGCACTCAATTTGTATATCATCAGGGTCTCGGTACTGGTAAAACCATCAAACCAAATCCTAACGTATTTAATATCGTGCCAATTTGGTTGACCGAACACTGTATCCATTTCTGGAGAATCTTTAATTGACACCCGGAACATTTTCCAGCCATTAGTCAAACCAGCGTTTTTTATGTAGCGTGTTGAAGTTGTGTCGCCAAGATCTACTGAATAACTGAAATAACGGTTCTTTGTGTTCAAATTGCCATCGCGATCAAGGTCTTCTGTATCCCATAATGCGTTACCCTCAGTACCGTTTGTGCCACCGGTATAGTCATAGATTTGGTAATCATCATTACCATCATCAAGCGCACCCGGCACATAATCATCATCATCGCCGTACACGCCGTCCAAACCAGTATCCTCGCCCATCTGATTCCAAACATTGTTGTTATCATTATCCTCATCGTCAAAAGCCTGATAACCAACCAATTCACCGCTTTCATTTCGACACAGTTGGTCTTCGCTGATCTCCTGTGCAAAATCAACATGAATAACACCGCCTTTGCCTTTTATTATTAGTTCAAGGTTCTCAATATCTTCGAAGTTCTCACTGTAGATGTATTGGGTCAAACCACCAAAAGACGAATCATGTTCAGGCTGGAAAATTATCTTCAGAACATCAGCTGCTTCATTAGGATCCAGAGGATCCTCATATATATCATCGGCATGGAGAACATCCTCCTTACGAAGATTATGCCAGATTATCCTGTTCTGCACAAAGTTAGCAGTATCTTTGTCAATCGGCTTTGAACAGAGTGCCCAAGAGATCTTAGCAACAGAAATATCATTGCTAATCACGGTCGATGACTCCAAATCATCAAGAAAGACCTCATCTTTGGCATTGAGGTTAGAAAAAGAGTACGCGCCCTCAAAATTGATGTTCACCCTCGAAGCAGTTTCCGTTTCAACCAAGGGCAGCCAATCGATCACTTTTGTAATAACCGGTAAATCCTGCGGATAGGAGAAATCTACTTCCCAGACCATCCTGTTAAAAGGTTCTTCTTTTAGCCGGACATGGTCCATTGGATACGATTCTGTCCGATAGAAGAACGAAGACCCAAGCATTGCATCTCCAAAAGGTCTCACCGTACTGCGCAGCCCAACAAGAGATTTTTCTGCCGCTGAGAAGAATGGCGCATATTCAATCTTGATTCTGACCTTTTGCGTTGGCAATATAGGTTTTCTGAATTCAAGTATGCCACCATCATAATCCACATGATAGTCGTTTATAGAATCCTGCAATACTTCATCAACAAATACCGTTACCTTCTTCACGTTATCAGGCAACATATAGACTGCCTTAGCTTGCATGGATTTTTTATACAAATAGAACTTGCCCGGAGTGGTCATATACGGATTAGTGTAAATTTCGATGTCTGGGGTTTCAAGCACCGCCGATGCAAAAGGCATGGTGTCTGGGAAAATAAGTAAACCGCGCCCCTGGAAAAAAACAATGTTTTCATCGATCAGGTTGTTCTTATCGTCATCGAGTCCAAGGAGTTGGATAAAAGACACACCATCCTGATTATCTATATGCTCGCCGCCCGATGTTATATAGTAGATGCGCAGTGAATCGAGCTTAGACCCGGGTGCTACTACCTGGTAGTAGTTCTTCTTTTCATAATGCCAAGTATATGACAATGTATCGAGGATATCAGGACAGATCAATTTTAGCTGCATTGTATCGCTATGTATTGCATCAGTTACAATACCCACTGTATCGGTTTGTCCCAGACTGTTTATCTTTACATACCAAACACCGAGCACTTGGTTGTTAGGCAGCTGATAATTGAGCTCAATTATGTTTGATTGCGGGATACGAAAATAGAAATCACCTTCCAGCTGCTCAGTGAAATAACCGCTTTGACGATTTGTCTGAATAGTCGTGTCGTCAGGGATATTATCATCATTAATATCAAGGTAAGCATGGGCAAAGAATGTTACGCCCTGATTATTATTCTGAGCATTATTATCATCGACATAAACTTTTAGCTTAACGATTGAATCATACGTACCTACGTAAAAGAAACGACGGCGTTCATAGTACTTTGCCCAGGTCGTGTCATACTGGGCCTGGGTAGAACCCTCTATCTCTATTTCCTGGGTTTTGGTCTGTTCTTTTGATGCGATGGCGACGATATCTAAAGGACCTAGTTTTGCCGATGATTTGATTCCGAAAAGACCGCGATGCGAAGGTATGTCACCAGTATATGTAGTCGCTGGGATCGACAGATCAGTATCACCACCTTCAATCTCTTGGATTATTTCATCTTCCCGACCACGGTAAGAAACTGTAATCTTATTTTCAGTTTCATTTATCCTCTCTGAATTATGGTCAATGTAGACACGCATCCGGTCACCAACCTCACCGTCAAGTTTTATCGACATCTCCTGTTTCATCTCCAATTCAGGCAACCAGGAGAATTCAGATTCACCAGGGAGGTTTGAAATAAACGTCTCGCTACCGCCGATAGTAATATTGACGTGTCCACCTACATCAAGTTTGCTGGTTTCGCCCATGAAATCACTAAAACCACCTTTAGGCAAAGCTATTTCAAAAGTACCGAACAGACCCTGGCTTGCATAGCCACCTTTTTGTCTCAAACCCTGCTTGAGATGGTGTAAAAGCACCTCGCGATTACGTAGCATAAGACCTGCATCGAGGTACTTATCAACACTCACCACGCTGTCAATGCTTATAAACTCCCCCTGATAATAACGTGCATAGATCAGAAACGTACCGTCAGCATCGAGAAATACCTGGGTCTCATAGGGCGTTGACAACTGCGAAAAAAGAATGATTGAAAGTATTAAATTCATATAAAAGAAAGTATTTTGTCGGCGATACCCGCTCCATTAAGTCCTGTGATTTCTAATAAGATATCTATCGAACCATGTTCAATGAACGTATCGGGAAGACCAATGCAATGGACTTTGACCGGTCCATCCTTTTCTGAGAAGTATTCCATTACGGCGCTGCCAAAACCACCGCGGCGTGTGTTCTCCTCAACTGTGATGACTGTATGAACGCCCCTTGAGAGCTCTTGAAGCATATCAGTATCTAAGGGTTTGATAAAACGACCATTTATTATTGTCGGGTTCAGACCCTTGCGCTTCAAAATAACGAGGGCACTGAGTGCTTGCTTGACCATTGACCCGACCGCGATCACGGCGATATCTCGACCTTGCTCAAGGATCTCCCACTTACCAATGGGGATCGTATCAGGGTTATTATTCTTGACCGGCGGGCAGGTACCCCTTGGATAGCGTATTACAAAGGGATGTTTATGCTCACTGACTGCGGTCTTGAGCATCGCAATCAATTCATCGCCGTCTTTGGGTGCGCCGACGATTATATTCGGTATACATCTAAAAAATGAAATATCAAATGGACCATGGTGGGTTGGGCCATCCTGGCCAACCAGACCGGCACGGTCAACTGCAAAAATAACCGGTACATCCTGCAGGCAAACATCATGGATAATTTGATCATAGGCGCGCTGAAGGAATGTTGAGTAAATTGCACAAACCGGTACATAGTCCTGTATAGCAAGTGCTGCAGCCATGGTCACTGCGTGCTGTTCAGTGATGCCAACGTCAAAGAATCGCTCTGGTATTTCTTCACGAAACTTTTTCAGACCAGTCCCCAGGCACATGCCAGCAGTAATAGCGATGATCTTTTTGTTTTTCTTGGCAAGCCTTACAATGGCATCGCCGAATACCGATGTCCAGGATTGCGCCTTGCTTTTCACTTCTCCGGTCTCTGGACAATAGGGTCCGATGCCGTGAAATGCTTCAGGATGCTTCTCAGCAGCCTCAAATCCCTTGCCTTTCTTCGTCACGACGTGGATAAACCTTGGGCCTTTCATCTCTTTTACTCTCTGGAAAGTATCGATCAGCTCACTTAGCTTATGGCCGTTGAGCGGACCAATATATCGGAAGCCAAGTTCTTCAAAGATCACTGCCGGTGCATACAGACCCTTTAATCCCTCTTGGAATAACTTGGCAAGATTCCTGCTCCGGTCTCTCGTGTACGGTGGAAATTTACCCAGGAATTTCCATAGGTCATCGCGAAAGCGATTGTAGGTCCGCGTCGTAATAATTCTTGTTAGATATTGAGACAGCGCACCTACTGTGTCACCGATAGAACGCTCGTTATCATTTAAGACAACAATCACGTCCTTTTTCAAATGACCTAAGTGATTGAGTGCTTCAAAAGCAATACCCGCACTTAATGATCCGTCACCAATAACACTTATTATATTGAACTTGTCGCCCTTCAGATCTCTTGCCAAAGCAAAACCGGTTGCTGCAGACAAAGAGGTCGAAGAATGCCCGGTGTCAAAGACATCGTATTTTGACTCTTTCCTCTTTGGAAAACCACTAATCCCTTTATATGTTCTTATCGTGTGGAATTTCAAGTAGCGGCCAGTAATCAGTTTCTGAGCATAGGTTTGGTGGCCAACATCCCAGATGATTTTGTCGACATCAACATCAAATGCCTTGTATAACGCGATGGTCAATTCTACAACCCCCAACGAAGGTGCAACATGACCACCGGTCTGAGCACACGTATTGATAATCTTCTCTCTGATTTCACGAGCAAGTACCTGTAATTGCTCGAGTGTTAGATCCTGCAAGTCCTTGGGACCTTTGATCTTACTTAGAATAAGCATAGGACTGTGTAATTACCTGAGAACATAATATCAGAATGTCCGATCCAGTATAAACTCGGTAATCCTACTGAAGATATCAAATCTCTCGCCAAGTCTGGAAAACCTCTCTTTGGCAAGCTCAGCATACCGCCGAGCACGAAACTTTGCACCTCCCAAACCATAGACTGCCGGTGCGGTCAGCTTACCCGCGGCGACATCTTTACCTGGAGTCTTACCCAATTTTTCCTTTTCACCTACGACATCGAGGATATCATCAGTGTATTGAAAAAGCATGCCCATACAGATACCCGCTTTGTATAATGCATCAATTAAAGATGTGGATGCCTGTGCCATTATCGCACCGCATTTCAATGAAACCGCGATAAATTTGGCGGTTTTATTTAGATGAATGAGTCTTAAGGATTTTGGGGTCAGAGCCATGTCTTTACTAATATCAAGGGTTTGACCATAGACAACCCCTTTTGGCCCAACCACCTCACTGACTGACTTTATTACCGCGAGTTTCTCATTTGCCAACCCATTCCCCCGTGCAAAGAGTTCAAAGGCATGAGCGAACAGACCATCGCCAGAGAGTATAGCCATGGCTTCCCCGAATTTTTTATGGGCAGCAACTCTACCCCTTCGATAATCGTCATCGTCCATAGCTGGTAAATCGTCGTGGATTAACGAGTAAGTATGGATCAATTCAAGACCGCAGGCTATCGGCATTATCTGCTCAGAATCTTTCCCGCCGCTAGCCTCGTAACTCGCAATGGTGAGAATAGGCCTTATCCTCTTACCATTGCCAATGGAATAATACATTACGTCAAAAAAGGCGTTTATGCCAGCAAAGTATTTTTTAAGTGCCTCATCAACCGGCACCTTTTTTTCTACCAAGTATTTAACCACATCCATATCAATCATAAGTCCAACATAATTTTAATGGAAATTGACTATTTGTCAATATGCATATAAGGAAGACATGACCAAGCCATTATGTATTGCGTCCTTAAAGGTGGTCCGTACTCTTTATCTAAAATCATGGGGATATTCTACACGCTTTTTTGACAAAGTCAAGGCTATTGTCCTGAAAAACGGTTGACTTGTATACTATGTTTAATATAATGGAGATAATGGAGATTGACGATAGAGCAAAAAACTCTCTATTCTCTTCGAGAATAATCCCCTGGTTAATAATAGGGATAGGTGCTGTATTAAGGATCGCCCAGTTCATTTATAATCGCTCACTCACTGAGGGGGAAGCGGCACTGGCATTGAACATTGTGCAACGTTCATATGCTCAACTGCTCAAACCGCTCGACTATGCGCAGGCTGCTCCGGTTGGCTTCTTATTGTTGCAGAAGTTCATGAGCACGCTTTTTGGGCTGAGTGAATTGGGACTCCGTTTCTTGCCTTTAATCACGGGAATAGGTGCGCTATTCCTATTCTACAAAGTTGCCAAGAAAACCATAAGCGAACAGTCGCTTACCATCGCCCTTGTCCTTTTTGCGGTCGGTGATCATTTGATTTACTTTGCTTCAGAAGTAAAACAATACTCTAGCGACGTTTTCATAGCACTTTTAATTATCTGGTTGGCAATATTAGTTTTCGACAAGAAATTCGAGATCAAATACACAATGCTCTTCGGCTTTGTCAGTGCCCTTTGCCTCTGGTTTTCACACCCGGCTCTATTCGTATTTTGCGCATCGCTCATAGTCATATACATCTATGCCCTACGCAGACCGCAATGGTCTACACTTCCCAGTCTGCTTATCGCCACCATGCTTGGCTTAGCAAGTTTTCTTGCCAATTACCTTGTCACCCTCAGTAGCCTGTGCAAACACGAACAACTATTAACCGCTTGGCAGTCAAGTTTCATGCCTTTACCCCCGACCTCGCTCTCTGATATCAAATGGTTTGCTTATGTCTTTTTGCGAACTTTCAAATTCCCGGTGGGGCTTTCAATATATGAACTGTTATTAGCAGTACTGGCTTTCTTGTGGGGGTGTGCCATAATGTTCAGGTACAAGAAAAAAATTATCTTGCTTTTGGTTTTGCCGATCCTTCTGGCTTTAATCGCATCAGGTTTGCACAGATACCCTTTTGAAGGTAGACTACTCCTTTTTCTGGCGCCATTTATGATCCTGGTCATTGCCCAGGGGATCAGCGATATCAGAAACAAAATAAGACATCAGTCAAACTTCCTGGGAATAGCATTGGTTGTCATCCTGCTCATTCATCCAGTATTGCTTGCCGGCTATCACCTTATCAAACCGCGCGCGCCAGAAGAACTCCGTACAGTATTAGAATACGTTGACGAGAATTTGCACGATGGCGATGTAATATATGTTTACTATGCTTCACTCAATGCATTTCGTTATTATCATGACAGATATGGCTTTCCTATTGAATATGTCGAGGGCATTGAATCCCGCTCGGACTGGACCAATTATTACCAAGATCTACAGAGGCTTAGAGGGAACAAAAGGGTTTGGCTCGTCTTCTCTCATGTCGCCACCCATTGTGGTGTAGATGAAGAAAGGCTCTTTGTCTCCTACCTCGATCTTTTAGGAACGCAGCTTGATGCGTTCAAAGCATCAGGTAGCGCGGCATATCTGTATGACATGACCCTTTTCTCTATCTACTGATTAATCCAACCGAGTCTTCTATATTCCTCATATATCCTGGTAATAATACGTTTGGGTGCTGGAAAATCATTCACCCATTTTAAACCCTGCTCCCGTTTCTTCCTTCTCAGCTCAGCATCTATCAAAAGGTTATGTAAAACATCTTCGAAATTCCTTTTGGTCGCTTTGACAAAAGGATGATCAGGCAAAAGGTATTCGTAGTCATCCAGAATTTCTACTATTGTCGGAATACCTAAAGCCAGGAATTCAAGCCCGCTTCGGCCATAACCAGTTCCTGCATAATTACCAATATTGTCAATTCCGATATCGCACGTCGCTTTGAGCTCCATACACTTTTTGTTTGAAACTCCTTCAATGAGTAGAAACTCAAGGCGCGTCTTCTTTTTCAACCTGTCGATTGCTTTGATAATATCTCCGGTACCTTTTGCCGATCTACGCGTTGGAGAGTGACCAATCCTCAGCACTTTATTCTCATGCTGTCTCGGTGTAATACCACTAACATCAAAAGAAATCGGTATGAATACTAAGGATGGATCGATTTTTGTATGATCCAATTCCGACGTTATTCTTAACTGTGCATACTCTTTTAGAAACGGATTCATCCCCCATTTCCTCAGTTCACTGCCAAAAAAATGCGTGACAATCCGCTTATTTTCAAGTTTCTTTAAAATGCGGTCACCAAAGATAAATGGCAAGTCGCCATCAAAATGGTAAATATCAAAATTACCGAGGTCAAAACGTCGCCATGATTTATGCAGTTGATTCAACCAAATTATATCCCTTATTTTGAAAAACGTCCTCTGCCATATATTTTCGCCCTTGATTCTCAATCTCAATTCATGTTCGAGCACATTGACGTTTTGCCGCCCGGTCATCCGGCGCATTGCCCTTATCAAACCAGAATTCAGCAGAGGGTAGTTTAGCATTATCCCATTGGGAAAACCCAGGGTTGAAGGTGTCATAGTCACCAGGACACCTTCATCATCAAAAAATCTATGGCTGCGACTCAATAAGCCGGGAACATCCTGAAAATTCTCAAATGATAGATGCAATATTTTCATTTCAAGGACCGGTCTTTTTTGAAAACTTGTTTGACCTGCACTTTCAAAAGGTTCCACAACTTCTTAAGTTTATCTTTGTCAGTAATCTTTGTAAAACCGCGCTTTAAACCCCGGAAGCCGCTGAACCTTCGACGGTAAATCCTGAGCGCGATTCTTTCGAGCTCTACAAAACCAAGCTGAGGTTGGAGCAGGATTGGCACACATCTCGTCTGGAGTATTGATTCCAACCGTTCATCATCATAAGGCAGACTCCACTTGAACTTCTCGGGTAGAAATCTGTTTTTCACGGCGTACTCTTCCAAATAGGTACCAGGATAAATTCTGAGACCAGCGCCGCTCGCAACAGTTGTTATTTTGTCCGCGTTCTTGTCAATAAACTCGAATGTTTTTTCCACATCTTCCATGGTCTCGCCGATGTGGCCAAAGGAAAAAAAGACCTTTGTCTTCAACCCGATTCTAATACACCAATCCAAGAGCTCCTGTGCCTGTTCTACTGTAAAACCTTTACGCATAAGGTTCAATACCTTCTGACTTGCTGACTCTACGCCAAAGTTTACGTAATAACATCCGGCACCAATCATCTTCTCAAGCATTTCCTGATCTACCGTACCTACCCGTATCTCACATTCCCAGGGGAAATTCAATCTGCGGCGCGTGATTTCGTCACACAGGTCATTTACATGTTCTCGCTGCATAGTTAGCGTACTATCGAAAATCTTTATGCCCTTGTATCCAAATTTGTCAAAGAGCAACTCAATGTCATCCAAGACACGCGGCGCCGAGTGCGTTGTAACCTGATGGTTGAACATACGGCTAGCTGAACAAAAGCTGCATCGGGCAAGACAACCACGCGAAGTGATAGTTGAAATACCTCGTTTGTCAATGAATTCCATATTGAGCGCATACTTGTTAATATCAAGTAAATGGTAAGCTGGTGCAGGCAAATCGTCAAGAGCATGGATGCGTTCAGCCGGTGGATTTCTATGGATACCTTCGTGGTCACGATAGGTTATGCCCCTAACCTTACTGAGATCTTTGCCATTCTTAAGGGCATTAACCAGCGAAACAATAGTATGTTCACCTTCACCACGTACCACATAGTCGATATCCTCGATACACTCCAGGGTCTCAATATCAGTGAAAGTAGCGTGGACCCCACCATAGATAGTAGCAATGGCTGTGTCGAATTCTTTTGTTTCTTTTGCCAAATGAAAAGACTCGAAACGCGTATGCGTTGTACCCGAAATACCCACGTACTTTGGTTTGGACTTCTCTAACCACGGACCGAGTTCATTTCCCCCCACTTCCAAATCCACGATGTTAACTGAGTGGTCGTGCTTCTCAAGATTAGCTGCCATGTAGGCAAGACCAAGCGGAGGCATTCTTTCAAAAAAACCACCCTGTTCTCTGGGGTTTACAAGAAGTACATCAATCATTCAGTTATGGGGTGTTTGAAAACCACGTATTTTGCGATGCTGGACTATTTGCCAAAAGAGTTCTTGATTGCCTCATTGAGGGATGTCTCTAGATAACCCAACACTTGCTTCGCCTTTGAATTGTTTCCGGTGAGCTCGAGCTTACCAACACTAATTTTCTTTGGCGACCCGACGCACACATATCTGATCTTATCGACCAAATCATCAACCCTGACCGGACTCCCACATAGATTGAACACTTCATGCCCATCAAGATCCCGAAGCTTCACCAAAGGAGCAATAGTGTCATCAACACAAGTCGGGCTAATAATACTGTATTCTGTATCAACATTTTTACCGTCCCTAATTGCTTGATAAAAGTTCGACACATGTCCAGGCGGTGAATTCTTTCCAAATGGAAAGAAAACCCGCGCCGTATGCAATGCAAATGATTTAAAATAATAGCGGAAAAGTATTTCTGTCTCGAATTTAGTCGTCGCATAAAAACTGCGTGGGTCATAGCCAGCCTTTTCATCGAGGTCATGCCCCTGACCATAGACCTCACCACTTGAGAGGTATATGAATTTACTGACGCCGACTTTTCTTGCCCAATCGAGCAAAAGCAGCGTGGCACATGGATTTGATTTGAAAATCGTCGTGAAAGAACCATTATATACCTCATACAAATGCCACACATACTTGACTTTCCTGGGTAGTGTTTTATCAACATTTGTGTCGCGATCAAATCTAAAGAAGCCATATTTAAGGTTTATCTTACCGAGAAACGACATGGGGACGCCTTTAGGAGAAGGGAATAGCGTGTAAACTGACTCGCCCTTTTTCAATAGCTCAAAAATTAACTTCTCGCCAATGCCAAAAGGGTTTGTCACCAAATTCACTGTCTCCACAATTTATTATATACGAAATAACATAGTCGTCAATCAAAATCATCTGGTAGCAATATAGGGTAATTTTTGTTATTGTATTCTATGGTAGAAATTTAATAGCGGGCTCGCTGTTAAAAAATGGTAGTTCGTTAATTTCCTTCCTCTCAAGACCTGTTTTTTTCAATAATGCATCAATAGCTTCTTTAGGTTCCTCTCTTACTCCTTCTTCCTGGTCATTGAGCATAGTACGAGCTTCTTCAATACTTATGAAACCGGCGCGTAAATTTGCCGAAATACTCATCCAGTGCCTTGAAAACCCAAATTTCCTTTGAAGAAAATGATCGGCAGCATCAGCAATCATACAATCTACGTGCCAGATCCGACCATTTGACATCGCCTTCCAGTTTACTTCTTTACTTAATATTCTCATTATTTTTCTTACATCCCAGTTTAAATATTGAGGTAATGAAATGAGATTAAATCTTTTTATTTCATCTGTTGGCGTTACTATATCCTGCAATTCCTCAAAACTGTAATCATTACCAACTACCTTCATAAATCTTTCATAATGATGTTTATACATCCCGAGAACATTGAATTCAACCCGCGAGCCAGACACACCACCGTGGATTATTGTCTGTATGTTATTATTGTCACCAACTACAAAACCAGAACGGCAGCAACCTTGACAGCATGGCGTACAAAAATCGCCGGTTCTTAACAAAAAATCGCGATATAGTCGATATAAAATTCTATAATCCGGTTTCACTGTGGTAATACCAATATTCAAAATTTTACTTAAATTAGAGAGATTTTGTTTGGCGGTTTCAGATTGGAAACCATGATCAAAATTGGCGCCGATTATATTAAGTTTGTATTTAGTTTTGCATAAATACAAAACGTATGAACTGTCAATCCCGCCACTACATGTTACAATAAGTTTGTTGTTTTTTGCAGTTTCTTTTTCTAAAATTTTCCTCAATTCTGATTCGGATTTTTCAAAATCAAAATCCCCAAATTTCCTTTCATATTCAATACATACGTTGCAATACCCCGCTGAGTTCAATTTCATTTTTGGATATGTTTCTGGAAGAAGACATTTTTTACAGAATTTCATTTATCACCTTTTGTACTATACCATATAAAAACAGGAAGTCAATATCTGAAACATCCAATAATTCAAAGATAAAACTTGGTTTTGTCAGTTCCGAGGATGAAGTTTTTCTTCAAGAAATGCAATCACTGACTACAATAAATAATCTCTGTAAGATATAATCTGCATTACGTAACACAATACTCGGTACTATTTTTCTATTATAATACAAATTTGTTAAGTTATACTCTTTGATCTTCAAGAATCTTTTTGCGATATGATAATCAAAAAATGAAGGTCGATTAAAGAAAATCTGAGGTATATCCATTGCTGCTGCCTCAAGTGACGCCGTACCCGAACAGGCAATGAGCAAATCACAGTTCTTCATGGCTTGATAGCGATTTTCACTTGTAATTATTGCTTTATCCTGGAGTAGAGCCTTTAGGCTCGTGAAGAACGGGCGTGAACGCCCTACTCCTATGAGACTTGAGTGCAAAATCAACACAAATTCGATATCGTTTCCTTTCTGAGCAATTCTCCTCATCAGCTCGATCATAACCGGCAAATTCCTTTTGATTTCGCTTTTGCGTGAACCAGGCATGAGACCGATTCTTTTTTTAAAATCATTTCTTTTGTACTTTTTCAACCTCTCAAATAATGGATTTTTGAAATAAATTGTATCAATACCCATTTTTTTATAGAATTCGTATTCAAACGGGAAAACTGAAATGACTTTATCAACCCATTTTTTGATAAAGTATTTTCTGAATGTACCCCATGCCCAAATCTGAGGTGGAAGGAAATAATAAACTCTGCAACCCAGATACTTTGCATACTTACAGAGCAATATATTCAAACCAGGGTAAGCAACCCCAATAAATGTCTTAGGTCGAATCCTGTACATCAGGCGTGCGATCTTTCCGTAGATTGTGTAATTACGATAGGCTGTTAAGACTCCGCTTGTAAAACCAAGCGTCGTCATTCTATCATAATCTACCAGAACATCCACCCCGCTCTCCACCAGGTTCTTGCCGCCCACTGCAAAGATTCTCAGACCTGGCGTTTTGGTTTTCATATCACAGGCCAAGAATGAGGCATACAAATCACCAGATGGCTCACCCACACTGATGAATACAGGACTCTCGACTTGCATTGACATCATCTTATACGCCAATGATACGCAATTCTGTTTGGAAATCAACGTATTTGGTTAAGTATTAGTCTAAGATTTTTTGTTTTCTAAAGGTTTCTTGTCAGCAGTCTTTGACGGTTTTGAATCTACTTTAGCAGGCGGGGTTGGTTTTTTGTCTAACTTTTTCAATTCGGTACTTCTTTTTTCCTGGGGTTGCGGCAGGTTAGGTTTCTTGTAGTCAGTTGCGTAAAATCCGCTCCCTTTGAAGATCAACCCCACACCTCCACTAATCAAACGCCTTAATTTACTACGGCATTTCGGACATCTTTGCAGAGGTTTGTCAGTGATTTTCTGAAATTCCTCAAATGTATATTTACACTTGGTGCATTCGTATTCGTAAGTAGGCATACCTTATTGAGTATGGGAGAACCGGGGAAAGGGAGAAACGGTGAAAGAACCTGTTTTTTTCTGGTTATGCATATCACCGATACTCCCCATCCCCCCTTCTCCGTGTCTCATTTAATATCCGCCGTAACCACCGCCTGGCATTGGTGGTGTTTTTTCTTCTTCAGGTTTTTCAACGACTACGGCCTCGGTCGTGACAAGGAGCGCTGCAATACTTGAAGCATTCTGTAAAGCAGACCGTGTCACCTTGGTTGGATCCATGATCCCAGCAGCAACCATATCTTCGATCTTTTCAGTCATCACGTTATAACCAAAAGCGCCTTTTGCTGCCTTGACCTGTTCAACAATTACTGAACCTTCTTTTCCAGCATTTGCAGCAAGCTGTCTGGTCGGTTCTTCAAGTGCCCTCTTTACAATATCAATACCGATTTGCTGATCACCTTCTAGCTCCAGTTCATTAAGGGCTGATACCGAGCGAATCAGGGCAACACCACCACCTGGTACAATACCTTCTTCAACTGCTGCCCTTGTGGCATGAAGAGCATCCTCAACTCGAGCCTTCTTCTCTTTCATTTCAATCTCAGTTGCTGCACCGATATTCAGAACTGCTACACCACCAGCAAGTTTTGCCAACCTTTCCTGGAGTTTTTCTTTATCATAATCTGAAGTGGTCTCTTCCATCTCATTTCTAATCTGCTGAATTCTTGCTTGCAAATCTACCTTCTTACCTGCACCTTCAATAATCGTCGTGTCTTCCTTATCAATAGTAACCCGCTTTGCTTGACCTAAATCAGAAATCTGCACATTCTCAAGTTTGAGACCTATATCCTCTGAAATAAGCTTACCGTCAGTGAGAACTGCGATATCTTCTAGCATGGCTCTTCGACGGTCGCCATAACCTGGCGCCTTTACTGCAGCAGCCTGCAACGTACCCCTTATTTTATTGACGACTAATGTTGCAAGTGCCTCGCCTTCGACTTCTTCGGAGATTATTAAAAGCGGTTTTCCTTTTTGTGCGATTTTCTCAAGGGCCGGCAAAAGATCTTTCATAGAGCTGATCTTTTTCTCATACAACAGAATGTAAACATCTTCAAGGACACACTCCATGCGGTCGGGGTTGGTTATGAAATAAGGTGAAAGATACCCACGGTCAAACTGCATCCCTTCAACAACATCAAGGGTCGTTTCCATGCCCTTTGCTTCCTCAACCGTAATAACGCCATCTTTACCCACCTTGTCCATAGCATCGGCAATAAGTTTACCTATTTCTTCATCATTGTTTGCCGAAATAGCTGCAACCTGCGCAATGTCGCTCGACCCTTTAACTACTGTTGATAACTTTTTCAAATTGTCAACCACTGCTTCAACTGCTCTCTCGATTCCTTTCTTGACTTCCATAGAATTTGCACCAGCAGTAACAGTCTTTAACCCTTCACGATAAATCGCTTCGGCTAATATCGTTGCTGTGGTTGTTCCATCACCAGCAACGTCAGACGTTTTGGAAGCTACTTCTTTAACCATCTGCGCACCCATATTTTCGAACTTGTCCTCAAGGTCAATCTCTTTGGCAACGGTTACGCCATCCTTGGTTATCGTTGGTGATCCAAATTTCTTTTCCAGAATCACATTTCTTCCTTTTGGGCCGAGGGTAATCTTCACCGCCTCAGATAATACCTGGAGACCCTTCAAAATTGCCCTTCTTGCGTCTTCGCTGAATTTTATTTCTTTTGCTGCCATGTCTATTCTCCTTTTGATTTCTTGGTTTGCTCAATAATCCCCAGGACATCATCCTCACGCATGATTAAGTATTCTTTTTCTTCCAATTTAATTTCATTACCAGAGTACTTACCAAAGAGAATAATATCATCTTTTTTGACTTCAAGCGGGATCCTATTCCCTTTTTCGTCCCTGCGTCCGTCGCCGGTTGCGATCACCTTACCCTGTTGAGGTTTTTCCTTTGCCGTATCAGGGATAATTATACCGCCCTTTTTCATCTCTCGCTCAATTCTTTCAACAAGAATATTATCATGAAGCGGTTTTATTTTCATTTTTCCTCCTTCTTTTCTCTGTACCAATAGACTCTTGCCAACTTTTGCTCATCTGAGAATTTATACTCCACGCTACCGCCATAGGAATGATACAGCATTCTACCCAGATGAACTGCTAAACTCTCCGAGGTGGTCTCAACCCGAACCTCATCATCTTTTTCAATGATATTAATGATTCTATCAAGCGGGTTGTGAGTAACCTCTTTAGCTTCTTCATTTCTCAACATATTGAGAATCTGATCACGTCTCTGCGCGAAAAAATTACCAGTTATATAGACAATCCCCATTACATAATGATCTTCTTCTTTCCGGCAGGCCGGGCATTTATGCTGCCCGACTGCCAGTTTTGGATCAAAATCTGGAATTCTCTGCCACCGCCGGCGTCTATAAACAAGTCCGCAGCGCGGACAAAGAGTCGGCTCCTTGTAACTCTTTCTAGTCAAATACGGATCATCGAGATGGGGTCTCAGCCCCCCTCTAATACCTCGTCTTCCTTTTGGCAAAACCCGTCTCCTTTTTTCTCTCTATCATAATTTTATTACAATTACTGCCTTTAAAACACAAGCACATTGGGCGAAACCCGACTTGAACGGGTGACCTTCTGCTTGTAAGGCAGACGCTCTCGCCAACTGAGCTATTCGCCCTTATGACACTATATTATACGCAAAAGTTTAGTTTTGTCAATATTAAAGTGCTGTTTTTATGGGGTTTTTTTAGAAATCAAATGTCTACCAATATTCAATCTCCAATATCACAATCTCCAATATCATTGACTTCCAGTGATTTGTGGGTTATAATGAAGGTCATAATCGAAAGGAGGAATTTCTATGCGGCGGGTGATTATCATGGGAGCAGCAGGAAGGGATTTCCATAATTTCAATGTGTTTTTCAGAAAAAATAAGGATTTTAAAGTGGTCTGCTTTACCGCCACCCAAATACCCAATATCGCGGGGCGTAAGTATCCTAAAGAACTTGCCGGAAAAAGGTATCCGCGTGGCATACCTATTTTGCCAGAAAGTAAATTAACCGATTCAATCAAGAAATTTAAAGCCGATATTGTGGTCTTTTCTTACTCGGACATTTCTCACAATTATGTAATGCACAAGGCGTCCGAAGTAATTGCCGCGGGGGCTGACTTTTGGTTATTGGGTCTGAGCTCGTCCGTACTAAAATCCCGGAAAAAGATTGTTTCGATTTGTGCTTCGAGAACCGGTGCCGGCAAAAGTCAAACGACAAGGCTAATATGCGATATCCTGCAGGCGGAGGGTGTAAGGTTCTCAGCAATCCGGCATCCAATGCCGTACGGTGACCTAAAAAAACAGGCAGTACAGATGTTTTCTAAGATGGCTGATTTGGATCGCCACAAGTGCACGATCGAAGAACGTGAAGAATATGAACCGCATGTCAGAAGAGGTAACACTATTTTTGCGGGCGTTGATTATGAACTGATCTTGAAACAAGCCGAGAAGATCTCTGATGTTATTGTTTGGGATGGCGGCAACAATGACCTGCCGTTTTACAAATCTGACTTGCATATCGTTGTCGTTGATCCATTCCGTGTTGGTGATGAAACCGTATATCATCCAGGAGAAGCGAATGTCAGGTTTGCTGATATTGTAATAATAAATAAGGTCGATACTGCCTCACGCAAGGATGTCAAGCTGCTCAACGAAAATATAAGAAAATTGAACAGGCGGGCTGTTATACTCGAAGCTACATCCCCTTGCATCGTTGATAAACCTGAACTGATCCGCAACCGCAAAGTAGTCGTTGTTGAGGACGGTCCAACACTCACGCACGGTGGCATGTCGTTTGGTATTGGTATTGTTGCCGCCAAGAAATTCAGGGCCAAGAAGATTGTCGATCCAAGACCGTATGTTATCGGGTCAATACAAAAAGCGTATGTAAAATATCCACAGATCAGTATGCTTATACCTGCCCTGGGCTATGGACAGAAGCAGATAAGAGAACTCGAGAAAAGCATTAATAGTGTACCGGCTGATTCAATAGTAATGGCAACGCCGGTCGACCTGCACAAGCTGATGACATTAAACAAACCCACGGCAAAAGTGAATTATGAGCTAAGAATAAAATCAGTTGATAAACTCAAGATGTTTCTGAAAAAACATCTTAGAATTTAAACGAATAGTAACGGATGCATACAGAAGAAAATGGAAATCCGTCTGAATCCGCCTACATCTATCTAAATCAAATTTTACGGAGTAAAATGAAAGGAGCTAAAAAATGCCAAAAAGATTAGTCTATAATTTCGGTGGCAAAAAAGCACAGGGCTCAGCAAAAATGAAAAACGTACTCGGTGGAAAAGGCGCAAACCTTGCAGAGATGACAAACCTTGGGGTACCAATACCGCCTGGTTTCACTGTTTCGTCAGAATTGTGTATCGACTACCTCAAGAGGAAAAAGTACCCAAAGATTTTGAAACAGGATGTCGAAAAAGGCATTGCAAGGGTAGAAAAACTTACCGGCAAGAGGTTTGGTGATAAGAAAAATCCCCTTCTCTTTTCAGTACGTTCTGGTGCCCGTACTTCGATGCCGGGGATGATGGATACAATACTCAACCTTGGATTGAATGATTCGACAATAAATGGATTAATCGAGAAAACTGGTGATCATCGATTCGCTTATGATTGCTATCGCCGTTTTATTCAAATGTACTCAGATATTGTCCTCCAGATCCCTCGAGAAAAATTCGAAGCACTCGTTGATAAAATGAAAAAACGAAAGCGTGCCAAAACCGACCTCGATCTTAGTGGTGATGATTGGAAAGAAATCGTTAAACAATTCAAAAAGCTGGTCATGATAGAAACGAAAAAAGCGTTTCCAGGTGATCCCCGGGAACAACTGTGGGGAGCGATCGGCGCAGTCTTCAATTCCTGGAACACCCCGCGGGCAAAAGAATACCGCAGGATATACAAGATACCCGATGATTGGGGAACTGCAATAAATGTACAGTCAATGGTTTTTGGCAATATGGGAACCAACTCTGCAACCGGTGTCGTGTTCACGCGCAATCCAGCAACCGGCGAAAACAAAGTCTATGGCGAGTTTCTCCAGAATGCCCAGGGTGAGGATGTGGTAGCCGGCATTAGAACCCCCAGAAAGATGATTGAACTGAAAAAGCTACAACCTGCTGCTTACAATAAACTCATCAGTATACTCAAAGAACTAGAAAAACACTACCGTGACCTTCAGGACGTTGAATTCACAGTCGAGCAAGAAAAACTATGGATACTCCAAACACGAGCTGGCAAGAGAACCGCCCTTGCCAATATCAAGATTGCGGTCGACATGGTGACCCAGAAACTGATAAAAAGAGAAGAGGCTGTGCTGCGCGTAACACCAACTGAATTAGATCAGGTCCTTCACCCTATGATAGACCCAACAATTAAATATAAAACCCTTGCTAAAGGCTTGCCTGCGTCACCCGGTGCGGCGGTTGGTCAAGTTGTCTTCTCATCAGAAGAGGCTGTTCGGCTTGCCAAGGACGGCAAGGCGGTTATCCTGGTGAGGCTCGAAACATCTGCTGATGACATACACGGCATGGAAGCAGCAAAAGGTTTGCTCACGGCACGCGGTGGCATGACCTCACACGCCGCCGTTGTTGCACGTGGCATGGGCAAACCGTGTATTGTTGGCTGTGGTGAAATAAATATCGATATGACCACCCAGACATTCACCGCAGGCAGTACAATGGTGAGAAAAAGTGACATAATCAGCGTTGATGGAACCGAAGGAAAAGTCATCTTAGGTGAGGTAAAACTAATCGAACCAGAAATGACAAAAGACGTGATTCAATTACTGAAATGGGCTGATTCCTTTAGAAGATTAGGTGTAAGAACAAATGCGGACCGCCCTGGAGATTCCAAGATTGCGCGCGATTATGGCGCCGAAGGCATAGGACTCTGCCGTACTGAACACATGTTTTTCAAACCTGAACGTGTTGCAGCGATGCGCGAGATGATCATTGCCCGGGATGAGGCAGGAAGGAGAAAAGCAGTAGCAAAACTACTGCCCATGCAACGTGAGGATTTCATCGGTATTTTCAAAGCCATGGATGGTTTGCCAGTGATCATTAGAACCCTTGACCCACCTTTACATGAGTTTCTTCCTAAGGATGATGAGTCAATAAGGAAACTCGCCGATGATTTGAACGTACCATTTGACAACCTCAAGTCAATAGTTGTCTCTTTGCACGAATCTAACCCTATGCTTGGACATCGCGGATGTCGTCTCGGCATTACCTATCCGGAAATAACCGAAATGCAAGCACAAGCGATATTTGAGGCCGCGTGCGAAGTCTCTAAGAAGGGCATAAAGGTGATACCTGAGGTCATGATCCCAGTGGTCATGGAAGCTGGTGAGCTCGCCAATCAAAGAGCGATCGTTGATAGAATAGCCAAGCAGACCATGAAGAAATATGGTGTGAAACTGAAGTACATGATCGGTACAATGATTGAAATCCCGCGCGCTGCACTAACCGCAGACAAAGTTGCCGAATTCGCCGATTTCTTCTCATACGGTACAAATGATATGACGCAGACAACCCTTGGTTTTTCTCGTGACGATGTGGCAAAGTTTGTTCCCAAATATATTGAAATGGGGCTTCTAAAAGATGATCCGTTTAAGACAATTGATATTGACGGCGTTGGAAAAATCCTTGAAATGGGCATTAAACTCGGCAGGAAAACCAAGCCCAAACTCGAAATAGGTATTTGTGGTGAGCACGGTGGAGACCCAAAGTCAATCCATTTCTGCCATAAGATCGGCATGGATTATGTATCTTGTTCGCCTTATCGGGTGCCTATTGCACGTTTGTCTGCAGCCCATGCTGCATTAGAGGAGAAGTTCAAGAAAAAGAAATAATATAGGTTCTACTTTTGTTCAGCGAGCTTTCGTTTTAGTTCTTGAAGCGCGCTGATCGCTTCATCTATCTTATCTTCAGCAAGCAGACGACTAACCCTTGCTTTGCATTCTGCCTTCAACTTTTCGCCTGGTGAATTCCCGAGACTATCCAGAGTGAATTCGTGCATACCTTCAGTTCTAAATTCCCGCATAGGCTTAACGTCTTCTTCTAGGGGCTCCATACCGATGTCCTCGGGCATGGCGATCTTCTCTGCATCAACAGGGTTTAACTCCCGAACTTCAATGTCATCTGATTTTTCAATCGTTGCATCCTTAGCTTTGTCCGGCTCTTTCTTCTTGATCAATGAGTCTAAAACCGATTTACTCTTTTTGCCTTTTCTTAGTTTGTCAAGGATACCCATCTTTGTTACCTCTTGACGATATTACTCGCCAATTTTGCCCTCTTTGTACAACTTTATTGCTTCGCGGGCTTCGTGGTTCGAGGGATCTATTTCGATAGCATGTTCATAGGCTTTAATAGCCTCGTCATACTTCTCCATTTCGATTAGAGCTTTACCGAGATTTACATAGGCGTGTGCATAGTTAACATTTTTCTTGATTGCCTGTTGGAATGCGATTACTGCATCATCCAGTTTCTTCATCCGAAGATGCAGCAAGCCAAGGTTGTTGTGTATTTCAGACATATTGGGCTCCATATCCAATGCCTTCTTGTAGATCTTCTTTGACTCATTGAATTTACCCAATTCGGCAAGGAGCAAACCCTTGAGGTTCAAATACTCAGCGGTCTGCTCAATCTCCAGTGCTTTGTTTATCTCATTTACAGCAAGTTCGTAGTTACCACGATAATAATACAATGTAGCACGGTCAAAGTGATCAAGTCCTTCTTTCTTCCATCGTTTTTCTTGCTCCTCTTTGTACCGCGTTTCTTCCTTCACGAAATATTCTTTCATATGTTCAAGAATTGTCTTGGTGTAGTTAGAGAGTTTCTCCTGTCGGTCAAAGGAATCTTTGAATTCCTTTTCCACTTCTTTTGTCATCTCTCTGATCCGAATGTTCAATTCATCAAACTTGCCAGCAAGATTTGCAATATCACCAAATGTTTTCTCATACTGCTTCTCAAGTGCACCGATCTCGGTTTTCATTTCCTTCACAAGATCCTTTACTGAATCATGCATTCCTTCACCAACCCTGTCGACGCCCTTTGTCATACCTTCTGCCAAACCAGCAATCTTACCGAGTGATTCAATATAGTTGCTGTTTAAATTCTTCATCATGTCGCTCATCGACGCAAGACTGTCTGATGACTGTTTGAATAGTTCCTGCAGCTGGATGATAACACCCTGAACATTATTCAATGAGGCTGTCTGATCGGTCTTCAAATTGCTTATCTCTGACTTCACACCATCGATGTAAACCCCTATATCATTCTTGAGCCCTTCAAGGATCGTTGCAGTATGCGCTTTCAATTCAGTAACATCGCCCTTTATGCTATCACCAACACCGGCGAAACTCGTTATCAACCCTTGAAGACTCTGTTCCTGCACTTTGCTAGAATCTGTAAACACTCCACCCAAATCATCAAACTTCGAAGCAAGATCGGTGAGCGCATTGATCACGTCGGTCTTCAACCCAACAACTTCGGTTTTCATGAATTCGGTCATGCTGTCAATACCAGGTTTCATTGTATCGGCAAACGTGCTGCTTAATTCACCAAACTTGGTTGATATACCACTCAATGCGTTCAAAGTTTCCGCTCTGAGCCCGGCAACTTCAGTTTTCAGTGCATCATTGATGCCGTCGGTGCTGTTGACCAAACGATCCAATTGATCTAGCTTGGTCAAAACCTCTTGATTCGTTGTTGCGAGCCTCTCAATCGCTCCACTTATTGTCTCCAGGCTTACCTGATTTGTAGTCGCCAATTTACCGACATTCTCGTTCAAAATATCCAATTTTGACACTGTCGCTTCATTGGCTTTCTCATTCTTTAAACTGAAATCGCTGAACTCGGTTAGTTTTATAAGAAACGCCTCATTGAAGTTCTTGACTTCTATGATGAACTGAGAGTATGTGCTATTTATCTCCTCGAGCATTGATTGTAGTGCGGTGCCATTTGACTTCAAGCTCTCTACCTGACTGTTGATAGTTTCTCGCAAAGTTTTGAAATTCTCAGTTAATGCATCGCGCTGCGCTTTTGTTGTCTCGTTGAGTTCAGAAAAATTGGTTTTGATGCCTTCAAATTTATTGCTTATCGTCTCAACTAATCCATCAAAACCAAGAACCATGACTTCATTCTGCTTTTTCAAAATATCAAAACGTCCCAGTAAAGCTTCCTGCAGTGTTTGCACCGTTGTCGACAGTACTATGCCAAGCGCTTCTGACCGTTGGAACATCTCTTCTTTTATGTCTTTTAAGCCGTTCTTAAGATCATCTATCAAGACCCCAGTTTTCATATTTGAAGAGAGCAGCGAACATAATTTAGTAGCACCATCGTAGATCATGCAATCATTTCTTACACACTCCTGAAGTTCGATTTCCTCGCCGGTTTTATTCCCATCTTTATCGAACACATCTTTTCTTATCGCCAGAAATGGGCATTTCATTAGCTCCTCCCTTCAATAAAATATTTTCCTTTTGCCAACCTTCTCTCTTGGGCAAGTCTTTCATAACCTGTAATCCTCTGTTCCATATCAGCAACACCTGCCTCCCGCAGAACAAGTGCTGCTGCCTCATAAGAACCCATGGTTTCATAAATATCCGCATAAACAGGTGCGGTTTCTTCATCCACAGGTAAGTCTCTCATTACTTCAAGGGCATTTATAGGACGACTGTCCTTAAGTTGCAGCCTCGCCTTCAACAATGTGTGGTGCTTGACCGAAAATCTACTCTGCGGCACGAAATCAAGCTCCTTTTTAGTCTTCGATAGCTTATTCATAAGGAGGTAGAGGTTTGCCCGCTCCAGTCTCTCCTCATCTGTATCGCCCTTTATCATTGCAATCTTGTTCTTGAAGTAATCGCGGCGTGTTTTTTTTATCAACCGATATATCGCCTTGCGGTTTTTTGTCTTCTCAAGAAGTTCCGTGTAGAGCTTTATTGCCTTATCAGCAACACCCATCTCGTAGTAAATCTGACCTTGTTTAAGAGTTATTTCTTCACTTCCAGGGATCATCTCTCTAGCCCGTTTGATGGCTTCGATAGCTCTTTCATACTCTTTCTGATGTACAAATATCCGCTGAGCCAACAGATATGCGTAACCAATATGAGCATTTTTCTTTAATATCTCCTTGATTTGATATGTTATTGCATTTCCAAAACTCGCATCGAGGGTAAAAAGCTCATCAAAAAGCTCAAGAGCTTTATTGATATCGCCAGTGTCTTTGTAAAGGTTACCGAGGTATAACATGAGCTCGCCGCTTTTTTCCTCGTACATCACGAGTTTGTCAATAATGTTTGTTATCTCAACCGGCGCTATTTCAATCAGTTTACCGTAGATTTCAACAACCTTTTTATGAGCTTTTTCAGTCAGAAATACATGCGCGAGGAAATAATACGAGGGGATATGCTGTGGGTTTTTGTGGAGAATGTTTGATACGAATTTCTTTGCCCAAGTGCTTTCGTTCTTATCTGCTTCATAGACTTCACTGACCAAATCCAGGGAGTCTTCGAGATTATTGAAATTGAAATAAATCTCTGCTAAACCTTTGCGCGATTCAATATCATCCGGGTTTTCGGCACATATCTTCTTCATTTCAGAAATTGCCGGTTCCAGATAAGATTTCTCAGCAGCTTGTGCTTTAATATAATATTTGACCGCAGAACTCTTTAGATCAGCAAGATGGTAAACCTTAGCCAAAGAGAAATCAAGCAAGGGTGAGGAAGCTGCTTTCATCAGTTTCTCATACAATGGTATAACGCGTTTGACCAACTCATTATCTAGTTCACAAGCTTGCAACAAATGTTTAATCGCTTCATCATGTTTCTTGAGAACGAGTTCGACACTGCCCACGGCAAAAACAATTAAAGGGTTTGCTATGGATTTCGATGAAAGTGTTTGCAGTTCCTCATATACATACTCAGCGCGGGCAGGGAGTATTCTGACCGTCAAAAGGTACTCCTCAACCGCTTCATCAATTCGCCGGGCTTTGCTCAAAGCCCTACCTCGTGCAAAATGGGCAGGTACATTACTCCTGTCTATATACAAAATTTTATCCAGGTATTTGATCACTTCCCCAGAACAATCTTGGGAACCTTCAAGTGAAAGCATAAGTGGTCTGACTGCATCGCTTAGATTACCCTTCTCAACAAGTGCCTGACCTAATTTGAGGTTAAAGTATTGAGCATCGCGACCAAAGACTTCAATTGCATGCTTGGATTCATCAATAACTCGATCCCAGAGTTTCCGGTTGTAAAAGGTATCAATTAATAGAATCCGAACCTCACGATCTTTAGGGAAACTCTTCAAGGCATCATAGAATTCATCAACAATTTCAAAAAACGCTTTTGGATCAACCGTCTGTGCAGTCTTGAAGAATTTTGTGGCGATTTCCACTTCGCCTTCTTTCATGAATATCCTTGCGGCGGCTAAGAGCAATTGTACTACCTTAGGTCTTTGTTGGAGAACTTCGATCAGTGCTCGTTTTGTGTTGTTTTTATGCTGCTCATCCTCAAATAGTTTCTCGAAAAGCACAACCGCCGCATTATAGTCACCAGTAAATGCCGAAGCCCGGGCCAGGGCAAGCTCACCAAGAAAAAGATCCTCTTTCTTGTACTGTTTGAAAATGGGTATGATCTGTGGACCCAAGTCTGGTTTCTTGCTGATTATCGCATCTAAAGTAGGTATCAGCAAAGCAGTTTGTTCTGGGTGTTGATCGAGAAAGTACTCAAGCAAAGACAGCGCCTTTTGCTCCTGACCCAGCATTAACATACTCTTGGCACACAAATCCGTATAACCCAGGTCATCAGGTCTCTCTTTGACAATCGCCTCGGTTGATTCAAAAACATACTGGTACTGTTGGCTGTCTATAAGATTCTCAAATATCAACTGCGCACTTTCGTGGTCGCCCTTGTGTGCATAACATACGCCTAACAGATTAAGTGCCTTAACATTGTCCATGTTCTGATCCAATATTGTATTCAGATTAATAATATATTCGTCGAGGAGTCCAGGGTCTGAGTTATAGGCGGTCTCAACAACATCTACTGCAGCACCTATGTCATCCTTGGATAGATATGCTTTTACCAAACCATCAATCAACTCCGGGTTGTTTGGTGCTTTTTGAAATGCGTCCTGATATTTTTTGACGATCTGTTCATGCTGGGTTGTGTCAGCCTCTAATATCTTACCGTATTCAGCTACTGCTAAAGAAATTCTATTTGCTTTGACATATGTATCGCCGAGTGCGTACATAATTCTCGGGTTCTTAGGGTTAATCCTTTCAAGTTCGCGCAATCCTTTTATGACATCATCGACTTTTTTGGTATCCTTCTTCAACAGATCTTGAAGAAGCTCGATTGACGCGTCAAGGTCGCCTTTCTTAATGTACAAATCAGTCAAGAATTGAGCGAAAGTTCCCTCTATTTCCTTGGGCGGCTTGGCCGCACTGATTATGGCAATTAGCGAATCAACGCTATCTGCGAACTTATCCGCTGTTCGCTGGGCCGTATTCAAAGCGCTGTCAAAATCCTGGGCCGCCATTTGTGTTCTTAAAAGCAACAAAGCAGCACGCCAGTCATTGTAATTTTCTCGGGATATTATCCGAATCCACTCCAGTACTATGGGGGCATAAACCTCGACATCAATCATAGACTCCATGGCTTCAATGGCTCGTTCACTTTCGTGTGTGAAGAAACGTATTGAGGAAAGCACAAGCATATGTTCAAAATCTCTTTTTGAAATGACATTCTTGCTTTCGATACTTTGCTTGAGTTTATCGTAGCGGGTTATTAGAAGCTTCAGTTCCCGATCGCTAAGTTGCCTTAGCGTTTTGCTGATTTCATCGTATCGATGTTGCTCAATATGCAACTGGAGCAGGAAATCACCAGAATCAATAGAGGCATGCTGGTAATACAATTCAGACATAAGCACAACGATTTCCTCAATCCGCGGTGGAGCGATTGATTTTACCGCACGCAGCGTCTCGACCGCTCTCCCTCTTTCTCCAGACTCAAAATAAAGACGGGCAAGTAGTAAGTAAAGGTCGAATGATTCTTTGTCCTCAGTTAGATTGTGCTCAAGCATCTTAATAGCCGAATCAATACGACCATCTTTGACGTATTCCTGTGCCTTTAATAAGGCTTTCTGTGGATCTTTTGAGCCAAAAATATCAAACATGTTTTACCGTAGCTGTCAACTCCTTCATAAAACCAGCGCCTTGACAATAATCAAATAACTGTGATACTTACGGACAAATCAAAGTCTAATATTGTCTTACCAGTTTCCAGCTTCCAAACCCATGATCCATCTTTTAGAATGTCTTGGCTATTGAGAGAATGCTCTTTAGCTGCTCATCTGTTTTGCGCAGGCGTGCCGATAGCGTTCTCGTAAATACCCACAAGAGTTTATAGGCAATACCGGTTTCTTGAGCAAGCAGTTTCTGAAAATTGTCTTTTTCAATCAATAATAGTATCGTATCATCGTTCGCAATAGCCGACGCGGAACGCGGCGCATCATCAATCAAAGCCATCTCGCCAAAGTACTCACCTTCTCGTAATATTGTAAGAGCTTCCTCACCCACACCAGGGACGATCGTTGAAATCCGCACACTACCCGAGACAATAAGGTAGAAAGCATCACCCATGGCACCTTCTTTGAAGATAAACTCGCCCTTCTTTACTCGTAGTTCTTTGGAAATAGAAATCAGAACATCCATTTCACTAGGCGTCAGCTCACGAAAAAGGTATACTTGACTTAATGTGCCTTTATCCTTCACCTTGCCTCCATAGCTAATCTAATTTTCTCACCCCTTTTCACCACGCCGGTCTCTCTCACATTAAGGAGCAAACCGATTGAAGCCTTCTGGAAAACACTGATAACTTGAATCTTTGCGATATCGAAATCCGGCATCTCCTTACCATCAACCTTGCGTTCCTGGTAGACATTAAATAAATCACCGACCGCGATGCCCGTATTTTCTCCATGATCAATATAGGCAAAGACGTGCGGCTCGGTGAGGAGACCTTCATCTTTTACTTCCACTATGTATCCTTCAATCTCATCTTCGGTGGCAACCAACTCCACATTTTCCGGGGCAAGAATTGGTTCATAAGGAAGCACGTAATCACCCTTCTTTATAACAGCATACGAAGCGATGACTTTAGCCCTTGAACCTTCATTGCCGATATCTATGATTTCGGCTTTGCCCAAGACGATAATTTCCTTACCAAGAAACTCGCCTGTCTTAGGATGATTAATTGTTTTCCCAGGGCGGTAGATTGTAAGAATATCACCGACGCTAATGTCTTCAGCACGATCAATGTAGACCTTCTTGTAACTGGTAATCAATTTCTCACCACTTGGCTCAGTACCGACTATCTTACCCCACAGTGGAATATCTTCCTCAAGTATAAATCCCGCGCGATGGATGATTTCTTCACTGAATATTCTTCGATCCGGCTCGATAACTGAAATAACCTCAGCTACCTTTTTCTCTGGTGGTATCGACACTATTGTACGTTCCGCTTCCGGAACATACTCATACTCGGTTACCTCGCCTTCTGGATGAGGTGGAATGACAAACATCTGATCAGGATAAATCCAGTGAGGATCGTCAATCTCCGTCAAATTAGCGCGCCAAATATAGGGCCAGAGGAACGGATTCTGATAATAAATATCTGCAATATCCCATAGAGTATCATCTATTTTGACTAGGTGAGTTGACTCCTGTGCAAACAAAGAGACAAACACCATAAGGATCAACAATTTCTTCATCTATACCTCCTTTTTGGAAATATCTTCCTTGTGTTGAACAAATAAAAATTCAAGAACCCTCCTACACCTTTCCATCATATCGCCATCGACCCAAGAGGTTTCTCACGCTTATGAAACGATCATTGTACTTGAAGACACGAGCAACTCTTGGTCCGATACCTGATGTTATCTCATATACAATCGTCTTTGACTTCCTGGCACATTCCTCAGCAGTAATCTCCTCCTTACCATCCTTCCCAATCAGGGTCACGACATCACCAACCTTAACACCTGCTATGTAAGTAACATCAACCATTATCAAATCCATACATACGGTTCCGACAATACGTGCCCTTTTCCCTTTTATCAGAACATCGGCGATATTGGAAAGAACCCGTGGGTAGCCATCACCATAGCCAATACTAATAGTAGCGATTTTACTCCTCTTTTTGGTAACAAAGGTATGACCATAGCTCACTGGTGTATGTGCCTTCACGGTCCGGACGCTCACAACCTTAGATTTCAGTGCCATCACCGGCATAAAACCCTTGCCGTATCTAATATCTGGAGATGCTGCAAGACCGTAAAGTGCAATGCCTGGTCTCACAAGATTATGGTGTGAGTCAATGTGTTTGAAAATACCTGACGAATTAGCAAGATGTATAAATCGTGGCTTTATCTTATGCCGAGCCAAGTCTCGGACAAGGGTATCAAGCTGTCTTATCTGCGTTTTAGTAAATGCGCCATCTCTATCAGCCAGGGGGAAGTGTGAAAACAATCCTTCTATCTTGATGTGCGGCGACCTTCTAATCTTTCTGATTGCTGCTGAAGCAGTATTATACGGAAAACCCGTCCTTGTCATCCCGGTATCCACCTCAATGTGAACGAGAATAGGTTTTTTCAGAACCCGTGCTTTTTCGTCAAGCAGGTTAAAGAATTTCATCTCTGATATCGTCGGTATTAGGTTATACTCAAAAACGACATCAACCTGCGAATACAGAACCGGACTGAGCACGAGAATGCGTGACGTGATACCGCCTTGTCTTAATTCAATACCCTCCTCAACGCTGGCTACGCCAAACATAAAAACACCTTCAGCTTCAAGTGTCCGCGCAATTTCAACCGCGCCGTGACCATAGGCATCTGCTTTGATCGCTGCCATGATTCCGGAGCTTTTTACCTTCCTTTTTATGATTTTGTAATTGTTAACCAAGTGGTCAAGTAATATCTCTGCCCAGACCCTTCCTTCTGTAACATCCATTAAAATAAATATATACATAATTAAAAAGAAATCAAGGGGAAATTTCATGAAGGTTAAAGATTTGCTTAAAGTCAACGCTTGCCGCGTTCACTGATCCAAATATTTCCTTGTGTTGATTTTAATCGGTTGTTTTTTAAAACTTGACCTACAGCCTTATGACGGCATTTCTTTCTGGTCCAACTGAGATATACTTTATTTTTAGACCAGTGTAGTGCTCAATCAATTTCAAGTACTCTTTGGCTTCATCAGGCAAGGCATCATAATCCCTTATCTTGGAAATATCTTTCTTAAAACCTGGAATTTCTTCATAGGAAGGTTCTAACCTATCCGCGATAAAAGGATCAAATGCCGGTGCATTAGTATAACCCACTGCTATTTTCAATTTATCAAATGAAGACAAAACATCGAATTTCGTCAGAACGATCTCTTTCACACCGTTCAACTGAGCTGCATATTTTACAATAGCAGCATCAAAAGGTCCACATCGACGCGGTCTGCCTGTTGTCGCACCATACTCTTTCCCTATTTCACGAAGGCTTTTACCAAATTCTTCGGTGCTCTCGGTCGGAAAAGGTCCAAAACCAACCCTCGTTGTATAAGCTTTGGCAACGCCAAGCACTTGCTCAACATAAAACGGTGGTAAACCAAGACCAACGCCAACACTGCCACTTACAGTATGTGATGAAGTAACATAAGGGTAAGTGCCAAAATCAATATCCAACAGAGTACCCTGGGCTCCTTCAAAGATGATGTTCTTACCTTTGGTAAGCGCGTCATTAAGATATGCGGCGTCATTAATAACTATTGGCTTGAGCTTTTTCGCATAGTCCATATATTTGTCAAATATCTCACTGTCTGACAGAGGTTCAGCATGATAGATTTCCATGAGCATAAGATTCTTTCTCGAAATATTCGCACGCAGTCTTTCTTTGAAGAACTCTTGATTGAAAAGATCACCAACCCTTAAACCGACCCGAGCATATTTATCTTCATAAGCCGGCCCAATACCTTTTTTTGTAGTGCCAATACCTTGCTTTGATTCTTCTCGTATCTTGTCGATAAGAATGTGATAAGGCATGATCAGATGACAATATTTTGAGATTTTTATGCATTCTTCGATCTTGGGATTGATTTTTTTTAAATTGGACAGTTCACTGAAGAAAATTGCCGGGTCAAACACACACCCTGCACCAACAACACCGATAACACCTTTATTCAAGACTCCGCAGGGTACTTGATGGAAAATGACTTCTCGATCTTCGTGGCGGACCGTATGACCCGCATTAGTACCACCCTGAAATCGGGCGTCAATGTCAAAGTCTTTCGCCAAATAGTCAACGACCTTACCTTTACCTTCATCACCCCATTGTAACCCAACTACTGCAAGCTTCATATCTCATTAACTCCGCCTAATTCTACATAGGCAACAGGAAAAGTCAATAGTCTCTCTTGCTGCAAAAGTCTGTCGAGCAAGCTCGACCACTACCAAATTCTGATTTTCTTGTAGTCGCCCAATTCATTGGGCAAAAAACCCAACTTGTTCCGACCCTTGACATCAAGAATTTAAGGAATACTATAAGTACGCAAGGAGATTTATGTGTCAATATTATTTGAAAAAATAGAAAATTTAACGGAAAAAATTGAAGAAAATAACCGGTGGCGCCAGAAGGAATGTGTTAACCTCATCCCTTCTGAGACGACGCCGAGTTCTTTAGTGAAGTTGTGTGAGATTTCCGACCCATCTGGTAGGTATGCTGAGCACCGAACCATGAAAGGAAAAGAAATATATTTTTATCAGGGTATCAACTTAATTCGAGATGTTGAAGAGGATTTGAGACAGGAAATGGCGCAGTACTTTGACTGTCCCAGAGTTGAACTCAGAGCCATAAGCGGACAAATGGCAAATGAAGTGGTGTTTAAAGCTAATGTGAAATTTATTAACCGAGGTAGAAAACAAGGTGAACCCTTCCGCAAGTTGAGATTGGTGATGAATAATGAATTGACAAAAGGTGGTCATCTCAGTTCTCAACCAATGGGTTCCCTTTTCAATTATGTCGAAGAAGACCCAGCAACCGGGAAAGAAAAAGTTGTAAATTTCCCGGTGAAAAAAGATTGTCTTTATAAAACAGATACCGAAGAACTAAGGAAACTCTTAGAACAACATAAACCAGAACTCATTGTTTTTGGTAAGTCCATGTTTTTGCATAAAGAACCAGTCGAATTTGTCAGTGATATTGTAAAAGACTGGGATCCAAAGCCAGTCATTATGTATGACATGGCTCATGTTCTTGGTCTCTACGGGGTTTTGCAAGAACCTTTCAAAGAAGGCGCTGATATTGTAACCGGCAGTACGCACAAAACTTTTTTTGGTCCTCAACGCGGGGTAATTGCATCAAACATACCTAAAGGAAGTCCATTAGCCAAGCTCTGGATAGATATCAAGAGTCGAGCCTTCCCTGGCTCTACGAGCAACCACCATTTGGGAACACTTCTCGCCCTACTCATGGCAGCTTATGAGATGAACGTCTTTAAAAAAGAGTACCAAACTCAGGTGCGAAAAAATGCTCGGGCATTTGCCCAAGCCCTTAAAGACAAGGGGATCGATGTTGAAGGCGACCAAGCAGATGGTTTTACTGAAACCCATCAAGTCGTTATCCGGGTAAGTAAACACTGTACAGGCATGGACCTTGCCCAAAGGCTGGAAGAGAATAATATTATAACGAATTATCAAGCATTACCCGATGATGAGAGCTTTCTTAAAGCAAGCGGTATAAGAATGGGTGTCCAAGAAATGACCAGGTTTGGCATGAAAGAAAAAGACTTCCAAGTGCTTGCTGAATACGTAGCTGAGATTATCATAAAAAATACTGATGTGAAAAAGAAAGTTAAGATATTTAGAAAGAAATTTTTGGAAATGCAGTATTGCCTTCCAACAGAAGAAGCGGCTCCTTTTGCCGCAAAGATTTTGGCAAGCATCTTTCCTGAAAAGGAATTCTTCAAGAAGTTCGTCGACAATTTACAGCAGATAGCAAAACCTTTGTAGAAAAGGACAAATAATGGCAAAGCAACCAAATAAGAAAGAAAAAAAGAAACCAAAAACCAAGAAAAAAAGAATGTCAAAGAAAGAAAGGAAGCAAAAACAGAAAGACAAAAAGGCTTGGTGATAGAACAGGCCTTGCCCTCTCCCTTAAGCAAGAGGGATTGTTTCCTTTCTATTTACCGAACTTTTTTATTCGTTCTGGTCTTCTTACAAAGTAGTAAACTGCTGCACCTATAACACCAGCCAATACCACGATAAGAATCCACACGATTTTGTCATTACCATTTTCAGGCTCTTTTGTCGCGACTTCGATTATCATCCATATCCAGAATACTGTTGCCAGAAGTCCGATTCCCATTGCGACCAACCAGAAAAGAACAATTATTATTTCCATACTACAATTCTACAAATCTGCAGAGCAAAGTCAATATAAAGAAACAGAAACTTGGACAGATTGTTTAATAGACATTTTAGGAAACCCTCACCCCTTTACCCCGTGAAATACAACGTTTTTTGACGGTAATAAGAGTGAAAGTTCAGTAGCGAACATAGTAATGGATTTATCACGTTTCAATCAGTATTATTTCACAGGGTAAACCCTCTCCCTCAAGGGAGAGGGAGTATTATATTTCATCCCACGCCGCAATCCCTGTGGTTCTTGCTCTTAACAAACTCACTTTTTTCTCCCCTTTATTTTTGTGAGCCAATAGATATCAAACCTATCCTGTGGTCTGAAAGAATTTTTTTTCATACAAAGGAGGTTATTAATACTTATTACCGGAATCTTCACGTCCTTCAACTCAATTATAACAGCATCCTTGATAACATAAGAATAATTCATTCCCCACATCTCTTTAATCAAATCCAATACGAGATCATTTTTTTCTTCAACAACCTGAATAGTTGTGTACTCTTCAAATTCATCATCCTGCAAATCCTCAATTTTCGTGAAAAGGTCCTTTAATGCAGCTTTAATTTTTTTAACATTCTCTTTGCTGCCATCAATTATAAAATCATAATCTTTTGTAGGTCTAAATTGCTTTGAGATTTCTTCAATACCATGTAATTTGCCGGCAAATGCTCCGCAAACTACATACTTAACCTGCTCTTCATTGAATCTTTCGCAGATATCCGCCAATATTTCTAATTTTGCTGTTTCCAATTTTCACAGACCTGGGTAAACTCCCAATCTTCCTTTTCTTTGAAAGTTCTAAACTTATAAATTCCTGGTTCAAAGGCAATACAAAGTCTGGCATACTCAAATCGATCAAATTCCCAATAGGGCAAACCTTGCTTAATTCTTTGTATCCACTCAAACCTATCTGCTTCTTCAACAGACTTGAATCGATATATTTTTGTGCTCACTTACACTCCATTTAATGTAAATCATAATCATTTCCACAGTCATGTCAAGGTTGGAAAAAACTTGTTTTACGCCCATTTTTTGCAGGCATGAACATAACAAATTGGCATCACCTATGAAAAAATTGCAGCCTTGATATTTCATTCCAAATAGCTACAATAAGCCCATGCGTGCGCTTCTCGTCAACCCCTGGGTGTATGATTTCAAGGCGTTCGATTTCTGGAACAAACCGGTTGGTTTATTGACCGTCGCAAATATTATGAAAGAACTAAGGTTTGAAATCGATTTTATTGATTGCATGGATCGTTTGAACCCGCACTACAAGACCAAAACCAAAACCGATATATTTGGTCGAGGTAAATATCACCATGAAGTTGTCGAGAAACCCGAAATATTTAAAATGGTGCCGCGACGCTATAAACGATACGGCATACCAAGGGATTGTTTTATCCAAGTAATAAAAAAAATGCCCAAGCCCGATATAATATTCATAACCTCGAGCATGACCTACTGGTATCTCGGTGTATTCGAGGTGATTAAGATACTGAGAGCAGAATTCCCAAAAACCAAGATCATCCTCGGCGGTATCTACGCTACGATCTGTGAAAAGCATGCGAAAAAATATTCTGGTGCGGACATCGTTTTTACCGGACCTTCAGAAGAACATTTTATCAATCTACTCGCTGACTTAGGGTATCCTGCAACTACTGAGTTGAACGCCGCTCGGACTACACCTGATTTTTCTTTGTATGATAAACTCCATTATGGGATTATCCTAACCTCACGGGGTTGCCCGTTCAATTGCACGTACTGCGCAATAAAGGTATTGTGCCCGAACTTCAGCATTTTTGCTAATGACGTAGTCATCAAGCAATTAGACCGATTTGCACAAAAGACAAAAAACATCGCCTTTTTTGACGATGCATTGCTCTATAACAAGAAATTTCCCAGCCTTCTGCAAAAAATCGTACAGCACAATTACAAGTTGAACTTTCACGCTTCTAATGGCTTACACTGTCGGTATATAACTGAAGAGATAGCCCATTTAATGTATAAGGTGAATTTTAAAACCATGTATTTGAGCCTGGAAACGACCAATCCAGAGGTTCAAAAACGCACCGGTGGTAAGGTGAACACTGATGAATTCATTAACGCAGTCAAGGTTCTGAAACAAGCCGGCTTTTCTGCAGATACAATACATACCTACATATTGTTTGGCATGCCTGGTCAGGAACATGAAGAGATAATCGATTCGATAAAGCTATGCCATAAACTGAAAGTGCATGCACATCTGTGCGAATTCTCACCCATTCCCCATACCAAGGAATATGAAAAAACCGGCTTTGATGAAAAGACTGACCCTTTATATCACAATAACCTCTTCTATACATGGCACTTTCCTCAGTCAAAACCGAGACTATACCGCAAAATAAAAAATCTATTATCCCAACGTATCTAAAAAAAGGATACTCCGTCACTCTGGTAATTACCAGAGTGACGGAGTGAGTAATGCGTGAGTATTTGACTCTAGCCTATTTTAGTTTTACAACTTTCTCGGTTTTTTTGATATCTTTTGTTTTCACCCGCAGGAAATATACACCTGCTGCGATATTAGAATTGTTCCAAGACAGCGTGTAGTAACCTTGCTCCATTTCAGTATCCACTATGTTTTCAACAACGCGTCCCCTAACATCATAGACGGTAATCTCTACTGGCATTTTGTGCGGGATCTGCAACCTCATATTGAGTGCATGGATAAAGGGATTTGATGACCGTATACTAAAGGCAAACGCCTGGGGCATACCCAAAAGTTCTTCAATCCCAAGCTCACCGATCGTGAATAGACTGTCGCTGACATCGAAGTCCATATTGCCCCCAATATCATATCCCGTTACCCGTATGAGACAATCAAAGGAAGTCGTTTCGGGAATCGCCCAGTCATATAGAGAATCATTGCCCGTGATGTGGACGAGCAGCAAAGAATACGTCATACCA
Source organism: Candidatus Stahliibacteriota bacterium (assembly GCA_030602565.1). Lineage (GTDB taxonomy): Bacteria > Hydrothermota > Tepidihabitantia > SM23-42 > SM23-42 > JAUVZL01. The sequence goes on along the minus strand of JAUVZL010000004.1, from coordinate 37,990 downwards.
CCATCAAGTGAAAGGTGTACATCAAGACTCTCAATACCGACATTGTCCTGTGAATTCCACTCAATCGTATGAACCTCGTTCCAATACCATATCTCACCGCCGTTTGGAACCAATACTGAGATCTGCGGAGCGATATTATCGAGTATCGAAAACAAGGAATCAGACACGTCTTCACCCATATTAAGGCCGGCGTCAAAAGCCCGCACCCTGACCAGACATTCAGTCGAGTGTACTGGAGGTATTGTCCATTCATATACTGAATCCTGAGGTCCTGGATTATCGACGAATTGCCAGGAACTTCCATCATTACTTGAGAACTCCAGAGAAACAGAATCCACACCGATGTTATCAATTGCCATCCAGCGAATGGTATCGATCTCACCGGTATAGAAAACCTCACCACCATTTGGTGCTATGACTACAACCTGGGGTTCTATCAAATCAGAGAAGAGTTTACTTGCATAGATGTCCCAGTTGCCGTTGCGGTTGGTCTGGAAAAGCACCCAGATATTGCCTGAATCATCGAGCGTGGTCCCAGGTAGAATATCGAAATAGCTGTTGTTACTGATGTTCGAAATGTCGTGCCATTGTCCATCTCTGTAAAAGCGTGCAAGAATTTCCCAATCACCGCTTCGGTCTGATTGCCAAATACACCAGAGATAACCATCCTGGTCAATCGCTAAGGCACAGTGCTCGTCCCGACTCGAATCAGTCGTGACCGCTTGTGGATTTGACCAGGTTGAACCGTTGTAAGAACTCTGGTAAATGTCAGAGTTCCCGTGACGCCACGTCGTCCAAACAACCCATACATCGCCATTACCATCAACCGCAACCTTTACATCCTGGTCCTGACCAGGGTTGCTTGTAATCCTCCGTAGATTTTCCCAGTGCCCAGTACCGGCATTGTAATTCTTAACATAAATGTTTCTATTATCCTCGTAACGCTCACTTGCCCACGCAGTCCAGGCAACACCGTTGCTATCAGTCGCCATACTCGGCTTGTAATCGTTCGCTCCATCTATAGTGACCGCAAACATCGACTGCCAGGTGGATCCGTCATGGTATCGGCAGTAGATATCACCGTTCAGATGGTTCCAACGCTCCATGGTAACCCAGAGTCGAGCCCCACCATCAACGGTCATAGCAGGATGCAGGGCATCTGTGGCCCGGCTGCTCACCCGGTACGGAACCGCCCAGTTAGCGCCGTCATAAGAAGTTAGATAAATATCATAATTTCTGCCATAGCACCTTGACCAAGAAAGCACTGCCTGACCCGAAGTATCACAGGTGAGGGCTGGAAAAAAATCCCAGTAGATGTACGGATCAATAATCTCGGGTGAACTCCAGACGTTATTCTGATTATACGACACGCAAATCTCCGTACGACCATTCGAAACCGACCGACCAGTTACCCAAGCTGCCCATATGCGACCAGCACCATCAGTCGTTGCTGCGACATAACCATCAGTTTCTATATCCAGATCAACTGGTTCAGGGTCTGACCAGTTGAACCTTGGATCAATGGTGATAGTGCGACGCCCATGCCTGGCATACATATTACTTAATTGTTTGGGCTTAAGTAGCGGGTCGCCACAAATACACATGCCATAAAACCATGAAGGGTCATCAATACCATGGAGGGCAAACCAGTATTTAAATGCTTCGCCCGTGGAAATCCCGGTATTCAAAGGTCCATAAAAATCAGAGAAATAAAGCATGCTGCCAACCTTTGCTGACCCTACGGCAAAAAGACCATTGTCCTGACCAAAGATATAGATTCCACCACAATAATTTTCTTCAAAAAAGCGTGTGCCACTGCATTGGAAAAGGTTTAGGAACAACCACGGTGGATTTTCAAACCAGAGTTCAAAATTGAATACCGTCCCGGCATAACCACCTGTATATTTGAATGTATTACCCCAGGGCGAAGAGTGACTGCATATCTGCACCCATTCATAGGCATCAGTGAACCTTGTTCTAAAATCAGTTGCGGTTGTCGTATTGTAATTCCTGACAACGTCTACAGTATCATAAAGATCACCGAGCGAACAATCATTGTATCCATACCAATCGTCATCCACATAAGCAAGAGCTTTCTGAGAGATATTATAACCGCCGGTGCGGTACTTGTGCACCTTAGAGAAGTAATTGTTAACAAGGTAGATCTCATTACCCCAGGTTATAGATGAAGCAAAGATCCTGCCCACCCAGATTTCTGGTTCTTTATTCCCAGTATGGTTATCAAACAGGCCATCTGCATCATTATCTATCCAGGTACCATCAAGATCCATAAGATATAAATCAATGGGAAACTCCTCACGCCCCTCGCCGCCTTCCATCTCATACCAAGCAAATGGAACATTGCCTATCAGTACTGCACCCACGAGTTCACTGGGCAGGAGCGCAATAAAGTGATCCCTAAGATCTTCCGCATTCCAACCCCTTACCGTATCAACCTGGATTGTATAGCCTTCTGATTCAAGATCACTGATGTACACGCTTAGCGAATCAAGTATGCCATCATAGATTGGCGCATACACCACGATGTCAACCAATTCATTTTGGTAGTTCTCGCGCGCGGTTTGATAAACACGACCAATCGTAAATGGTTCTCGCACTATTTTTGCTGACCACTCTGCATATGAAGTCATTGATCGATCATATGGATCAATATATTCGGGTTTCTTGGCAAATGATTGACTAAATATGAATAAAGGAAGAGAAAACGCTAATAAATATTTCCTCATCTCACCCCCTATCTTATCAAAATGATTTTTCTAATATGTTGAGCTTTGTCTGTATTTAATTTAATAAAATATATACCTGACGGCATTGGACGAGCATATTCGTCTGTACCATCCCACAACACAGAATTCACAGATTCATTCAGATTACACTGACTGGTAGGGAAAATACGAATCACCCGTCCTAAAATATCGTAGATTCCCAAAAACTCTATGCCCTTTGCCCCATGCTCTGTGCCGAACCTAATTTCTGTTAGTTTTGCAAACGGATTCGGTGAGATGTTAAGATAAGCGATGTTCAATCGCGCTGGAGAATTTTCAATCACACCCGGTGGTGGTACCCCAAAGAAGCTCATTATCGAATCAAGCAATGCACCTCGCGTTGAAGGCGGCGACCCGTCAACAAGTCCACCCAGTTCAAAAGAAACGCCCACAGTCCGGTATGAACCAGGATCATTAGCCACACCGCAGTTGTAATAATTATTGTTATCTCTAAATATCAGAAAGCCGGTACCAGTTGGATCAGTGTGGTCCATATATCTATTCTCACCTTCATAATCAAAATACATACTATTGGTAAATGTGCTGGTTTGACCGACGACCGGTCCCATATCGCCATCGCTCCAGGTTATGGCATTGATACCAAAGAGTGGTTTAAAATTATGTCCATTGTGATACTGCGGGTCAAGAAACCATGCGGAACTGCCCTCCAGATAAACCCTGCCGCCATTGTTCAGATAATCAGTAATTGCCACCGCCTCAGTACTCCCTTGCGTTATCACATAGCGAATTGAATAAACACCCAGACAAGCGAGTAATGTCTGATAGTTATTCAAATCTGAAGGCAGGTTAGTTCCATAGTCACCACTATAGCCGGTACTACTCAGAATAGCGTGGATATTTTCGCCAGATGATGGTAATGGATCAGGGTTCCAGAGATAATAGTTTTTCTGTCCAATAACCAAATCAAAGCGCATCGTATCATTCATGTAATTGGAGTAAACGAGCAACTTAAAGCTAACAACAGTGCCTGTTGGCGCACTGGAATCAGTGATTACGACAAAAGGATCCTGGTCATTATCCTCAAGACTATCCGCACCGATATGACCAAAGGTACCGATACTGTCGATTATAGAAACTTCAGACGCTTCACTACGCAGGATAGCGCTTACACTGTCGGCTGGAGCAGCACCATGGTTTTCAAGCGCGACAACTACTGACAAAGTTTCTGCAGGATCCAGCATATTATTACCATTGCCGCCAATAAGGGTAATCCCTTTGAGCTTGAAAGCAGGAGAGCGGACAGTCTTTGAAAATGTCGATAGCCATGTTGTATCATTGATATCTGTACATATCAATTCAAAATCTATTTGATGTCCATCCGGGCATGAATGAGCTACCATAAAATTATAGCCGTCTGGACCAGTATACGCAGAGTCATTGCCTGTGATATCACCAAAATCTTTTAAAGTATCGGTCAGTGTAATATAGCTGTCGTTTGAAGCCAGCTTTCCAATAATCGCTACCCCGGTGCTCTCGCTTAGATTATTAATCCAGAGCGGTAGTTCAATATCCTCAGTGGGGTTAATCCTGCCATCGTTATTACCACCTACTGAATCGTCAACAAATGAGCTCAAATAGACGATGTAACAATAGTCGAAGCTTCTTACTTGCATTGCCCCTTCATAAGGCAGAAGGTTTCTGCCGGTCACTGTCACATAAAGTGTATCGTTGAGGATTTGCGGATCAACGCTGAAATATGCTTCACCATTAGTATCAGTTGTTTCGAGGATATAGACAGTGGTATCTAGTTTCCCAGCAACACAGACAAATGCACTGCTGATCGGTGTTTGGTCATTGGCATTCTTAACTGTGACCACAAAATTGGATGCTGCAAAAGGCGCAAATTCAGGGTGCTTAACGTCAAGTGAACAAGGTGTATCAGTCCACAAGTTAAGTTCAGGATCACCGAGGCAGGTGAAATTATTGTATTCGCGAAGATCACCCCATTGCTGATAAACTCTTTTTCTCCCTCCTTCGCCAGCTTCGCCAAAGGTGCGTTTCTGATCGATAAAAATCGCATCGAGAAAACCGATCGCAACCGCATTTCTCAAATGGGCAGCATTACTTGTATTGCGCGTACCCCCATAAAATGCGACGGCACCTCGCAAATTCGTCGGCGTGCCAACCCTTAGAAAATTCTCGCCAAGAATAGGACCTGAGTTTGACGAAACGGTCTGGCACGTAGTAGAAATAATGATTGGCAACTTATTGCCGTTAGCCAATGAATAAGGGTTGATATCAAAAGGATCATACCAATGAACGCTCCCATTACCGCGGTACTGCACAAACATTCGACCATCATTTATCGCGTTTACTATATGGTTGTAGTTATGCTCGTAGTAGTCACACAATGTATCGACTAACGTAAAGCCATTATTAACGGCAAGACTTTCCGCATACCTCATGCAATAAAGATATATTGAATCGTCCGAGCCATCGCAATTTGCTATTGCACACCCTTTTTTGAACCACAATGAATCGCTTGTAAATGGGTGACGTTCATAAGCAAGGACTTTATTGATAACGGTCTTCAATTGCGTAGTATCTTGAACTGAAAGCCTACCCGGCAAAATTTCATTGTAAAGATCACCGTTCATATTGCCGTAATAGTTATCAGTGTAATAACTGTATCCACCATAAGGATAATAACGCATGGGTATAAACCCAGGATGGCCAACCAGCACAACAAACTCTGGTTTGATATCCCATGTGTCATAGCAATTGAGGATAAAATTCCTGACCGTTGCCGTGTCACTGCCGCCAATCTGGCTTGTCGTATACACTGCCGGCTTCATACCTTTTTTGTATTTCCATTCAACCAGAGGCTGTAAAGTATTATAAAAATAATCCGGGGTAATGACTAGATAACGGGCACCGGTTTGTCCATAGACTACTGAACTCAAAATCGCCAAAAGCACCAGATACTTAAGTCTTATTCTAATAATAGAAAAATACCTCCTCATATGTTTTAATTATAATGATTATTTTCAAGGTGTCAAGGGATAAAAACGTCAACTTGGCATATATTGCTTAAAACAACTTCTTTGAATACCTGAACGTCCTAATAGGGCCAGATTCTCTTTTGTGCCTTTGATGAGGGTTTTTTCATACATAGCACCTCCTCTTTCGGGATATCTAATAAAAATGCCCAGAAATTAGCGCTTTTTAGAGAGCACCCTCGATAATTAGTCAGAAGATTCCTTATTTCCGGCTTCTTGAAATTCTTCCGCATCCACGCAACGGCCTGTTCGTCGCCATATTCTAAAATGCGCTTTAAAACATACACTCTACGTTTTCGTAGATCTATCTCTTTGAATTCTACATCCCAAAAATACTTCTTTAAAAACTTTGGTAGCTTTTTCATATCTCTTTTGACCTTACTTTGCCTATTATCATTATGATTATTATACCTACTATTATCACTAAATCAAGGGAAAGAAACCGAAGAAAACAAACCTGGTTGCATTACGAAATCCATTTTTTCTTTTTGGGGTAACAGCTTCAAAATTAGTTTTTCAAATGACAAAGGAAAAAAACCTCTGATTTGACTTGCTTTTGCAGAGGCAAGAGCGTGGACGAGCCCCGTTAGAAAATTTAAAATCGCAATAATTATCTATGATATTTAGGCTTACTTCTAACGGGGCGAGCCTTAGCGACTTCCTTATTTTATTTTTCTTTTATTAATGAATTGCGACCGCTTGGATTGAATTTTTTTATTAAAAGATTCCTTTCAACGCCTCTCGTCTGGGTAAGGGAGCAGAGGGGAAATTTTTGAGTGTAAATTAATAAATTCTGCTTGACAAATCGTAATATATATGATATATTACGATACGGATAATACCTCTTTGTCATGCAAAGTGGTGTTATGGAGGAAACCAATGAGGCTATACACAATAGGTTACCAAGAAAGGAATCTTGATGACTTTATTTGCGAGCTCAAAACCTTTGGCATATCAATCCTTATAGATGTCAGAGAGATTCCTATCAGTAGAAAAAAAGGATTTTCAAAAACACATTTGTCTCAGTATTTAGAAAATAACGGTATTCAGTACATTCATTTTAGAGATTTAGGAAGTCCTAAGGTTATAAGAGATAAGCTAAAATCTGATGGTGATTATGACTATTTTTTTAGAGAATATCACAAATATATAAAATCTCAGGCACAAATTATTGAAGAACTGTATGAAATTGTCTTAGGTGAAAATTGTTGTCTTATGTGTTATGAACGATTTCCTGACAAATGTCATCGTAGTATTGTTGCAAAAGAAGTAATGAAAATCGATGATAACGGTCTTATGGTTAAACATATCTAAAAGTAAATGTATGATGAAACAAAGACAATCCTCATCACTGTAAAAGCATATCCTAACCCGAGCAGAAAGTATGGCGAAACTGTCTGTGTTGCAGGCATAGATACTGACAAAAGAAAATGGATAAGGCTTTATCCCATATCCTTTAGAGATTTAGATGAAGATAAAAAATTCAAAAAATATAGTATAATTAAAGTAAAAGTACATAAACCAAAGGATGATAAAAGACCAGAAAGTTACAAAATCGATGCAGGTAGTATTAAAGTATTAGGTTATTTAGATACAAGAAATAAATGGGATAGAAGAAAAAGAATGGTTCTTTCTACACTTGATAAGTCTATGTGCGAAATATTGAGAAAAAGCAAGAAAAATGATAAATCTTTGGGAGTCTTTAGACCACATAATGTAGATTTTGAATGCCTTAAGGCAAAACCAAAAGATGAGATGGCAAGAAAATCATGCTATGCACAGCTTAGTCTCTTTGATAGAAATAAAGAGGTGATTGAGAATATACCTTATGATTTCCGCTACAAATTCTATTGTCATAATGAACCCTCATGCCCTGGACATAACTATCCTATCATTGATTGGGAAATAGGACAAGCTTACCGTGACTGGCGTATGAAATATAAATCGCAGGGTTTACTGTTAGAAAAGATAAAAGAACGTTGGTTAACCCGAATGTGCTCAGATAAAAATGATGTTTTTTTCTTTGTTGGTAACATGAAACGCTTCCGCGATAATTTTATGATTTTGGGAGTGTTCTACCCTCCTAAAATTGATTAGCAGTATCCTGAGGAACTCTGTACATATTACAAAGATGAGGAGGTTTACCCAGCTAAATGAATGAACTCACTTGGTTGGAGATTAAAACTATCGCTGTCGTCATTGGAGCAGTAGCTGCAATTATTGGAATATTAATTGCTTTTTATCAAATAAGGAAAGGCCGCAAAGAACTAATATGAAAATGGAAGAGTTAAAGAATTAATATTTCATCACAAATAATATTATGAAATGTGCTGTTTATACAAGAGTATCAGCTGATACGCAAGCAGAAGTTGAGTTTAATCCCCGTAAAGCTCAAGAGAGAAAATAAGGGCTTTTATTAAAAGCCAGAGGGGTATTTACGAATATACTCTTAATAATCTCATTTGCAACTCAAGAAATCATTCTTTATTAGATCAAACTTCTTCGCTCTGCTGAATTTTTTGATCTCCAGCTCTCTTTTGACTGCTGAACTGCGGTTCTTATGTTTTTCATAGAATAAAAGCTTAACGGGCTTTCTGTATTTAGTATAGTGACAACCTTTTCCTGAATTGTGGTCATTGATTCTCTTTTCAATTTCTGTAGTAATCCCCACATAAAGTGATTTATCTTTGCATTCAACAATATAGACAAACCAAGGTTGTGGGATTATCTTTGCCATTATTTGTTTAAACAGAGTTTCAAAAAGGTATCTCTCACCCGTTATCACGGGATTCGAGATTATATTTCTCTAAACTCACTACCCTCGTTAAGAGAAATAATAACTCCTCGGGCAGGATTCGAACCTGCAACCCTCCGGTTACATTGACCTCTGATTTTCATCAGAGAATGGACTATCTCATTCCCGATACCGAATTATTACCGGTATTGCGGGATCGGGCGCTTCCCTTCCGCACTGAGCGAAAAGTACTTCCTTACGGAATAGTCTCTGCACCTTCCCCGCACTTTTATCAAAAGTGCGGGGCTTGGCTCAGGATTACCATATTCCAATATGAGATTGCTTCGCTCGCGCTCGCAATGACAAAAATCAGAACTTAGGCTTCCCTGAATTCACCCGATTTTTCAACCACGATTTCTCGTGGAAGCTGCTTTTGTTACAGCCGGATGCTCTACCGTTGAGCTACCGAGGAATCGTGCTATTATAATTAAAATGACATACTTGTCAATAAAAGATTGATTATCGATAGATACTTTTGTCCAAATTGCACAATCTATTTTGCTTTATCTTCTGATCTCCCCACAACATTGTATAGGATTTATTGGTTTTGCCAATTGTTAAGAGCAGAGAATTCATTGCTTACACAGTTCTTTTTCTATAATCGGTAAGGTCGTGCCATCAAACACTTGTTTGGATTTCTATAGTGCCGTCAATTAGTTTCAAGTTTCGAGATTTGACCCCATTTGCCTGACAATAGACGATTTTCGTAGACGAGGTTTCCAGTCAGAGCCTTGACAATATAGGTATAGTTACTATAATATCATAGAAAGAGGGGTAAAATGATAAATATATTTCTGGTCCTATGTCTATTTGGTGAGCTAACCGGCAAGGTCCAAGGCGTTATCATCGATGAGGCAACGAAGGAACCGATCCCTTATGCCAGTGTAATAATACTCGAAACAGAATCAGGTACGGCAACGGATGAAGAGGGCGCTTTTTTCATTCTTAATGTACTACCGAACACATATACTATTGAGGTTTCCTGTATTGGTTACGAAACACAATTGATTGAAAACGTTGCAGTTGAGATAAACCAGACCGCTCGGCTGAAGGTAAGTCTCAGACAATCACCCATCGAAGTTGAACCAATCACGGTAATCTACAAGACGCCTTTCGTGGAAAAGGATTGGACGAGCACGACCTATATTATTAGAAAAGAAGAAATTGCTGCGCTTCCTATTGATTATACAACCTATCTAGTTCAATTCCAACCATCAGTTGCCCGGCTTGATACTGCCTTGCATGTACGCGGTGGACGGGCGACCGAAGTTCTTTATCTAATTGATAATGTGTCGATCATCGACCCTCAGACTGGTGCCCCGGCAATCAATATATCAAAGGGCATTATTGATGAGATAATATTCTTACCCGGCGGATTTGATGCTGAATACGGCAGGGCAATGTCAGGTGTCATTAATTTAATAACTGAATATCCTTCAAATCATTTTAAAACTAATTTCTACGGCAAAACAGAAACCAGTATGTTTGATTGCTATAGTTTTGGGTATCAAAATTACCAGTCCTCAGTACATATTCCGGTTTCACGGAAATTTAAGGGACTGCTATCTTTTGATGTAATGAGTACTGATGACTGGAATCCAAGGCTTCAAATTATGCCGCATAAACAGCGATATGATTATACATTGTACGGCAAATGGATTTTTATCCCATCAGGAAAACTGAAATTAGGGTTCAGTGGCGTAAAATCAAGGGTCCAGTTTGATCGTTATGATACAAAATGGAAATATAATCTTGACCACTACCGCTCAGACTTGAGAAAAGGCGACCTTCAGGTTCTCAGCTTAAATTTTCTGCCGGATTCACGCAAACTCTTTAATATAACCCTTAGCAGGTTATGTTCAAAGACGATGTTCGGGGCAAAGGAAAAACGCGAGTATGGTATTTTTGATGACTTTGCTTTTAGGGATTATCATTTACTGAAATACCCGGAATTCACTACTAGAAATCCGTTTGGCGTCAACTGGTTTTATTACGGACCACCCGTACTGCAGCTGTATGACTATCCTATAGTCGAAGGCGAGGGTCCTGAATATCAGGATAAATCATCGCAGGTCATGAAAGCAAATTTCAGCACGAATATTCAGGCTCATAAATATCATGAAATAAAAGCAGGGTTCGAATATACCTATCTTGATTTAGAAAATTTCATTCACTTTGTACCTCATAGATATATACATGCTCTTGATACGGGTCGGCTTATCGATCAATATCATTTCCATCCCAAAGAATATTCTCTATTTTTTCAAGATAACATAGATATCAGAAGCGCCTATGCAAAAATCGGCTGCAGAATCGATCATTTTGAAACCGGCATCCCAGATAGTGACCCGGAAACAGTTATTTCCCCGCGTTGTGCATTTTCAGTCATGGTGACTGAAAAATTCCTTTTCCGAAGCAATGTGGGGAAGTATACTCAACCGCCGCTCTATGATCATGTGTACCAGTACTATAATCTCATACCATTACCACGCCATCTTTATAGATGGTTGCCTTTGGTTGGTAATCCCGACCTCGGTCCAGAAAAAACCATAGCCTATGAAATTGGCCTGCAGGGACAGGTACACCGCAATCTAAGCACGACGCTCAATATATTTTACAAGGATATATCTGACCTCATTGGTACTCGATTCGTATTAGGTTATCCCAGAGATTATGTGCGCTACCAAAATATCGAGATAGCCAATATTAAAGGATGTGAGGCGATTCTGGAATTTACCAATTCATTATTCACCGGCAAAATATCTTATACGCTGTCATGGGCGCGCGGCACGAGTTCCTATGCAGAAGAAGTCTATGATCTGTATGATTGGCTGGAAAGCTACGATACTTTAACATATTATGCGGAAGAATATTATCTGGATTTTGACCAGCGCCACAGGATATTTATCCAGGGTATTACGAATCTTCCATTACAGACAAAAATCTATCTTTTCGGTTATCTGGGTGTTGGTTTTCCATATACGCCACCTGGTGCCGAAGGTCAAACTGAAGAGCGTAATGTATTAAAACATGAGTTTCAGAAACAATTTGACTGCGTTATTATAAAATCATTCAGATTAGGTAAGGTATTGTTAAATGCCAACCTGGAAATAATCAATGTGTTCAATACAATATATAAGATTAGCGAACATTCGCCACTAGTGTCTTTAGGACTTATCGATACCCTGTGTTTCCCATTCGAATATGATTTTCATAACAGGCGATTTTACGTGCCTCCGGCGGATAAGAATCATGATGGACTACTCACCCGCGAGGAGCAAGTAGAAGCATTCTACGCTTTCGCGGCAGACATGGAAGACTCGACCAACACCTATACTGCACCAAGAAAGGTAAGAATTGGACTATCGATAGCCTTTTAATTAACGGGCTTGACTCCATCTCTCCAACACATATACTCAATCAGGAGGAAAAATGAAATATTTTAAGTCTTGGCTTGTGCTAATTTTTATTTTACCGAATCTTTTTCTGACGGGACAGAAGCTTTTATCGCCGTGTTACCTTTTAGAATTGGAATCGATCGGTTTTCCTACTGCAAAAAAACAACAAGCAGCATGGCCCATACATGACCTTATATTCCACAACAAGAAACTGTATCTTGGCCATGGTGATGCGGTTGTCAATACTGGTCCCACTGATATTATATACTATGACTTAGACAATGAGGAGTTTGTTTCTAACTTTACTGTAGCTGATGAAGCGATATATTATTACCAGCTCATTGATAATACATTGATGATCCCTGGCATAGATGCCACTGAAGACTGGGATTTTGGTAATTTCTATATCCTGTCAGATACCGGCTGGATAAAACATAGAACCATCCCGAATGGCATCCACGTCAACCACCTTGCATCATATGACGAAAAATTGTTTGTCAGTACAGGAAGTTTTGGTGGTGTCGGCGAGCATATTGAATTTTACTTTGGGGGCATATTCTGTTCAGCAGATACTGGCAAGACCTGGACTCTCTCATACGCAACACCGAGCGAGGACAACAGTATTTACCGCATACAGGCTCTTATCGTGTACAAAGATAAGTTGTACGCATTCCCTTTTGCCTATAGTGGTTTGACCAAAGAAGACATCCCTATAAGATATCATGGAGCATTATCTCATAGATATTCTTCAGACAATGAATATCTCATACTTTCCAATGATATTTTTGGTCAATGTGATGTCCTTACATATGACAGCAAAAAATGGCGCTGCGAAGACATAATCCCCAGAGATAAACTCTGCTATGTAACCAACCCATTTGTATTCAAAAACAAACTATATATACCAGGGCTCTTTGGTGAATACATTGACTATTTGAATAAAGACCGACAACTCGTCCCCCAGGCAAAAACACTCCTTTTTAGCTTTGATGGCAAGCGAACCAAAGAGGTGAATCTTGATTATGATAGACTAGCCGATGTATTGGTGAAAGAAGATTCTTTATATCTTCTTATTGAGAAGGACAATCTATACTATATCGCTAAAACAGAAAACCTCAAAAAATACCAGTACTACCTGATTCCTCCAATGATAAGGAAACCCAAGTCAATAGAATATTCAGATGGCGCCTTCTATATCGGATCAGAAGATGGCAATATCTTTATATCAAACCAGTCAATATTGATCAAAAAACCCAAAGAAGCAAAGGATATTGTGCCCAGAAAAATCTTTGGCGCTGCTGAATTACCAAGAGATGGCAAGTGGTATTGGACCGCGATAACTGATTTGCAGAATTGGGGACAACTCGCACAGCTCACTGCCGAAGTCAAGTATGGTAACATAATAAAGATAAACACCAGCAACATATCAAAAATGAGTGTCTTCCCACCCAAGCACTACTTAAACCCTGAACACGAAACCACGTTGATTATCAATGGTGCGGTAGTTTATGAGGGATTCACTGAAGATGTAAAGGAGCTTATCTGTACCCAGTCTACAGACGGCATAAGTGTTTCCTGGAACGTTGAACCAGGAACACAAGAATTTGAAACCTATACCCCAGACAAATACCTTATCGGTAAGACTGAAATTGAATTGACAAAACAGGGTGACGATCCCCTTGTGGGCTGTTGGAAAGCAGATGTGATCAAAGATGCTGCGGGTGCAGACCTCGCCCTGATTAGCCGTAGTGGGATCCGAAATGATATTATCTCAAGCAATATTTATCTTGAAAACATCTATGATAGCCATTACCGAAATAAGGTCTGTCAGTTTAAAGTATCGGGTGAAGAATTAGTAAAGATGCTGGAATATAACCTGAATCAATCTGAAAACTGGAGGTGCTATATTTCTGGTTTCACAGTCAAATACGTGTCCGAAGACTCAGCTATCAAAGTTACACAAACAACGCTCAAGCCAAATAAGAAATACACAGTCGCCACCGAGGATTATCTTGCTGAGCGGGCACAACGTTTCTTGGGCAAGAATATAGACTACACAATAACTGATAAGGATACATACCAGGCAATACTTGAATGGTTTGCCGAGCACAAGATAATCCAGGATATTGTACCGAGAATTGAAGTATTGCCTTAACGCCTGATTCTTTATCTAGTAATTCTTTCAATCTCTTTCACCCGCGCTTTGAGATCGATTTCTTTGTAGATTTTCAATGCCTTGGCGATATTTTTACGCGCTTTGTTTTTATCCTGTTTACTCCCCAATACCCAGAAAGTACGTGCATATTCAAAATAGCAATCAGCCAATAATTTCTTGTTGCCGAACTCTTGGGCAAGACTGAGCGCTTGCTCAAAGCAGTTCTTTGATTTGCCCAAAGACTTCAAGCGACTTTCTTTACTGTATATTATCCCCAGATTAATGAGTGTCCTAATATGTATATCGATTGCCTCGATCTCTTTTGCAAAATCAACTGCCCTATTAGCTGCATCAAATGCGTCATCCAGTCTATTCTGTTTTATTCTCAACGTAGAGAACGTATTGTAGATTGCACTAAGAAACCTTTTATTGCCGATGTTCTCAAAAATCTTCATGGCAACACTTGTAAACTTCTCAGCCTTAACCAGTTCATCCATCTCAGTATAAACTGCGCCAAGCTGGCGCGAAGTACTACCAATGAGCCATTTGTCACCGGCTTTCTTGCTTATGTTCAAAGCTTTTTGACACAATGAAACCGCCTTTTTGTATTCAAGCCTACTCACGTATACTTCACCGAAAGTCTGCAAAACAAGTGTAATCATTCTGTTGTCACCGAGTTCTTCGCTGATCTTCAACGCATCTTCAAGCACCTCTACTGCTTTTCCATACTCACAGGAATGTTGATAAACAACCGCCAAATTGCAGTAGGCAGTACCGATACCATGTTTACTGCCAAGTTCTCTATTTATTTTCAAGTAGTTCTTGAGCAGTTCACTCGCTTTTTCATATTCTCCTTTGTTCTCATAAACATTACCCAGATTACAGTAGGCAATGCCAATACCACCCTTGTCGCCCAATTCCTGACTAATCTTCAATTTCATGGCAAAGGCATCTATTGCCTGGTTAAACTTACTCTGGGTACGGTATATAGTACCCAAAATATTGTATACATCACCAAGTGCCCGGCGTTCACCGAGGTCTTCAGCAATGAGCAATGCTTGTTCCAATAAATGCACAGCTTTTTCATATTCGCCCAGAAAGGAATAGACAATAGCAAGTGGCGCATGGGCAACGAGTAATGTATGCATCAACTCTTTGTTATGCTGCCACGCTTTCTTGCTCTTCACTTTCTTGATCAAGGAAATAGCTTCCAAACCCTTTTTCTCAGCTATATCCATCTTACCTTTTATTCGGTAAATCCAACATTTAAGTCGTAATATATTAGCTCGCTCAATCTTCGCCTTACTATTAGATATTCTAATCGTCTTCAGTGCTCGTTCGGCTTTACTGAGCATGGCTATGGCTTGGTCAAATAGCCCTTGACCGATAAATACCTCGGTCCTTGCAATAAAAGACCGCGCCCGTGTCAAAACATTCTTTTTTCCGCTCTTACCCATTTCCGCATAAGCACTTTTCGCTTTATCATACTGGCCAATGAGTTCGTAGATCTGACCGAGCTTTTCATACATATCAGCGGTTTCTTTATAATTATCTTTATCAATGAGCTTGATAGCCTTGTGATAGAGATCAATGGCTTCTTCATTTACATAGAGCTCTTTCTTACGGTCTGCCGCCTTTTCCAGATACTCTACAGCCTTGCCTTTTTCACCGGCAATCAAGAAATGATTTGCCAGCACGTCAAAGTATTCACTTAAATCATGAGCATAGACTTGCTCAATTGCAAAACCAATTTGCTGATGGTACTCTTTTATTGTTTTCCTTAGCAGAGATTGATAAATTGCCTCCTTCATAAGCGAATGACCAAAAGTGTATTTTACCTCACTCGTTGGCGTACCTTTTGCAGTTTGCAGGGGTTGGACAATACCCTTTTGAATCAGCATGAATAGATCATCTTTCAGTCCTTTACCTAATTCGAGCACAGTATTAAGCAACTTAACTGAAAACTCGTCGCCGATGACTGCAGCGATATCAACGATCACCCTCTGCTCACCATCGAGTTTGTCCACCTTTGACATGACCAATTCATCAAGCGTGCGTGGAACGGCCGATTCTTTGCCACGTCGCAACTTTGCCGTACTTTCTTCAATATATATTATATCATTATTCAGAAGGTTATTAACGAGCTCATGGATGTAAAATGGTACGCGTCCTGATTTTTTCATCAATAGTCTTACCAGCTTATCTTCGATATTCTTGCAGCGAAGCAAACCATACAGTAATGTAGCTGTGTCATCCTGATTCAACGGTTTTAGATCAAGTTGCGTGAAGTGAGCCAAGCGCTGCGTTTTCTTACCTATATTGAATTCTGGACGAAACAAACTGATTATCATCATCTTTTTGTTGCCAATATCTTTTGCCAGCCAGTGCATAAAGTCAATCGTCTCTTGGTCAATCCAATGGCAGTCCTCAAATATGATAACAAGTGGTTTTATGTTCGAGATACGCAGCAATAAGGTGCGTAGCGCTTCATTTATCATTCTAATTCGGTCTTTTGGTTGCATCGATGTAAAACGACTGTGATCACCAGGACTCAAGGGTATACCCAGGAAGTATTTTAGAAACGGCACAATCCTTATGAGCGAGGAAAAGTGGGTTGCCTTAATGAATTTATCGACCTGATGCGCCGCTTTCTCTTTTGTACGAATCTCCTCGATACCTAAAAGGTTTTTCAGAATGTCCTGTAAAACAAGATAAGAAGCTGAACTCAGATATTGAATACCCCTTCCTTCAATAACAAAGGTATCTTTTGTCAGCTGCTTCTTAAATTCATATGTCAACTTTGACTTACCTATCCCGGCTTCACCAATGATCGACACGATCTGACCAGAGCCAGATTCGGTTTTCAAATACAAACTGAGGAGTTTATCCAACTCCTGACCACGACCAACCAAGGGCAACTCTTTTATCCGACGCAATGAATACTGTCGCTGGACCGATTGTGGTTCATAAACAAGGACTGCTACTTTCTTACCCTTGACTTTTATCCTCTTCAACTTCTTGAATGTTATCTCTTCTGAGGTATGTTTATAGACTGATTCGCTCGTATAGATTCGACCTTTTGGAGCTGCGTATTGGAGACGCTGCGCCAGATTTACAACATCACCCATCACTGTATACTCGCCAGGTCGACCAAGGTCGCCAGTAGCAACTAGTCCGTAATTAACACCGATGGAAAGAAAGAAATCTAATTTCTTTTCTTTGTTAAACTCTCTTATTTCTTGCTGAAGTTCGAGTGCCGAGATGACGGCGCGCAGTGGATCATCTTCATGAGCAACCGGGGCACCAAAAAGCGCCATAATACAATCGCCGATGAATTTATCAATGTACCCCTCATATTTATAGATTACCCCGGCTAAACGCTGCAAACAAGCGTCTATTAAATCCCTGACTTCCTCGGGGTCGAGGCTTTCTGAAAGTGGCGTAAAACCCGAAATGTCTGCGAAAAGCACCGCGACACGTCTTCGCTGCCCCCGGTCTCTGCGGCGTGTGACAACATGGAGTTGAGCACCACACTGATTGCAGAACCTGGCATCTTCTGGGTTCTTAAAACCACACTTCGGGCATTTCATAAAGGATTCATTTTATCGGCTGATTTTACTCTTCAGGTCCTCAACTTCAATGAGCAATCTATTCCTGTCTGATTCACTCTGTTCATCCTTGACATACGGAACTACTTGCAGCATATCTCCCATATAACTGAGTAACCTGACCGCTTCGCTAATATGAGTGTGAGATAGTATCTTTTTTCTTGCCTGCTCGACCATGACCTCAAAATCTTCAAGAGAAAATGGCATGAGGATACGTGGGTATATACTCAATTCATAAAGGTATAATCCACCATTATTGTCATCAGTTTCACCGTTAGTGTATGTAAAATATAGGCCGATGACCTTTAAAAGCGGTATGTCGGGTGACTTCAATTTGGTTTCAAACAACCTACCTTTCCGTTCTACAACCACGGAATCCCAATCAGTCCTTGAGAAACTGTAGTACAGAGTCAGGTTCTCAACCTGGGTTTCCGAAGTTATCCTGACCAGTAAATCCGGTGAATCTTTCACATAGTAAAGGTTCACACCGGTGATAAGTGCAAACATAAGGATTATATTCATCTTAGCTCCTTATCCATGACATAGGCATCGTCACCATTAATATAATATAGCTTGTGCCGGCGTGCAATAGCATAACCAAGATCTTTATACATCTTGATCGCCGCAATGTTATCAGTCCTGACCTCAAGATAGGCATAAGTGCAACCTCGATCAAGCGCGATCCTTTCAAGCCGGTGCACTAATTCAGTCCCAAACCCCTTGCGCTGACACTCTTTAGTTACCGCAATATTCGTTATGTGGAACTTCCCATCATGACAAGATGCTAACGAATACCCTATCATTTCTTTCTCGCATTCTATGATAAAAGCAATAGTTCTTTTCGCCACCAAATCATGTTCGAAAAAAGACCTGGGCCAAGGGTTTGGGAAAAGCTCTACCTCTAATGCATGGACCTTGTCTATGTCATCAAGGTACATTGGTCTTATTGTAATTTCTCTCGGCATCGGTCTTCTTTATATAAAAAGGTTCAAGTACTTCAATGTCGTCAAATTCCTTCGCCTTGATTTTCGGTAACGCTATGCTCACAACTTTTACTGCAGAAGGTAAAACAAAATCTTCTTCTAAGAAAATCAGCTTCTCGCTATTAATCGCCAAGCCTTTTTTTCTGAATACATCAACACCAGAACCAGCGATTATTGCACTGCCTTCAATATGGTCAAGAACCATATCAGGTGTTGTAAGTTTATACGCGCTCGTTCTTTTACCCCATTCATATACGGCAGCATATATTTCCTGATGGAATGCATTGATTACGGCAATGACAGGTTCTTTTGTAAACGATAATGGAATGCCGATGACATCGAGTGTGTTTACCGCAACCGTAGGGATCCCTTTTGCCAAAGCTAACCCTTTAGCTAAACTAAGGCCAACTCTCAACGACGTAAACATCCCCGGTCCAATGCTCACCGCAAGCGCGGTGATCTCTCCTTTGTTGAATTCGTCGATAAGTTGCCTTGCTTCAGTAAACAGCCCAGCATCCCGAGACCCGCTATGTGGCTGACGACTCCTCTTAATTTCACAAAGCAGTCTCTTATCTTCATACACTGACAAAGAAAAAACAGTCGATGATGTTTCAATCCCTAAGATCTTCAATTGTCAGCTCCCGTTTTTTCTGCTCATCTATGACAATTTTCACATAGATACCGGCGATCGATTTTGCATCGAGTCGATCCGCCCATTCGATCACGGTAATACCATCCTCAATAAAATACTCGTCGATCAGTAACATATCCAATGCTTGCTTGTCGAGACGGTAGAGGTCGATATGAACAACCGGCATCCTCCCTTCATATTCAGTTGCAATAACAAAGCTTGAACTGGTAACCTCTTCCTCAACACCCAAACCCATACATACACCCTTTACAAAAACAGTCTTGCCGCTCCCTAATTCGCCGTACAGACAGATGATATCCCCTGGTTTCAGCTCGCTAGCGAGTGCCTTACCGAGATCCATAGTCTCTTTTGGAGAAGACGATGTTATTTTCCTGGTACGTTTCATGTCATGCGTTGTATTCATATATTTTGAAAACTCCAAAGGTAGCAAGATCTTGATCAAAACAAGCGATTTGCTTAACCTGCTTTGCCATAAACTGACCCCAGCCTCCAGTCGCAACACATAGTAATCTCTTCTTACATTCCCGCCTTATCCCCTGGATAAGCCCTTGGATCATCACTACCGCACCGTTGACAACACCTGACTGAATACACTCTTCTGTACTTTGAGCGATGAACCTACGGGGTGCTTGAAGAGCGACTTTTTGCAAAAGTGCGGTTCGGCTTGTAAGCCCATCCAAGAGTAAACCCACACCTGGTGTGATAAGTCCACCCAAGTAATGACCGTCCTTTAAAACAATATCAAGGGTCGTCGCCGTTCCAAAACTCGCGATGAGCAGATCTTTTTTATACCGCGCCAAGCCACCGACTGCATTAGCAATACGGTCTGCACCAAGCGTCGTTGGCTTGTGATAGTCAAATTTCAAATGACAATCTACTTTTGAGGAAACAATGACTGGTTCTATCCTGTATTGGCCTTTGAGAAAACGCACTACTTTTGATGTAAGCTTGGGTTTAACTGAAGCAATAGCGGCACCAGTAATTTTTTTTCTGTCCAGCATCTTCATTAGGTCGCACTCAATATGTTTACTATGTACTGGCGATACTGTTCTTTTCACAAGACGCCCACCGCGATACACACCAAGATGGATGTTTGAATTACCAATGTCAAAAGCGGCTACCATCTCAACTTGCGGACATCACCGTAATAGAACTTCCTGATCATCCCAGTTTCATCTCTCAGTAAAAGCGCCCAATCATCATCAATATCATACACCGAACCCCTGATAACGCCCTTGGACGTAACCACTTCAACTGGTTCGCCAATACTATCGATGTAATTCAATACCTCCTTCACCTTTATTCCCAGACTCTGCAACTCGTTGTACAGCGGATTGAATTTGCCGATAAAATGACTGAGTATCTCGTCGATATCAAAAGTCTTTCCTGCATCGATCTTGAGAGATGTGGCATTTTCTAATCTCGGTGAAAAGTCATCATTATTGACATTCAAACCTATCCCGCAGATAATTGCATTCTTGAACTGCTCACATATGATACCTGATACTTTTTTCTGATTGAGCAGGACATCATTGGGCCAGTGTATTGATATCCGGGAAAAACCATAATCTTCCAGGACCTTCACCACGGCCAGAGATGCCAACATGGGGATCGAACTCAGCTGAGTACGTGGAAAAAGCAAAAGTGAAACATATAATCCCCCGGCTGGTGAATACCATGTCCGGCCCTGTCTACCGCGACCTTTTTTCTGATGTAAAGAGGAAATCGCCAGCTCTTTATTTTGACTTACAAATCTCTTTGCTGTATCTTGTGTCGATACTACTGTTTTGAACCTGATGATCTGCTTGATCATTAAGATTAATAATTAATCTTAAGCGATGCTCCTTGAAACGCTACGTACCCGTCCTTGATCTTTGGCGGATCAATATCAAACCATGTTGTGCTCATAATACCGACGACAAATTCTTGATCGAAATTCTCTGCGACGGGAAGTGCTGAGAATGCAGTGGCAGTAAATCGGTATGATGTATCAATAAGTAGAACACTTTTGCTATCCTGTATATAACGTACTGATTCAACAGTCAACCTGACATTCTGATAAGAACCTGGGGTTACCTCAACATAGCGATCAGTGATACTAACGAAATCAGCAACCCCGAGGGCAACGACCACTTCTTTTGCACCTTCCCAGACCATTGTGTATACATCACCTTCAGGCATCTCAATTCTCGTAACGGTCATACTGATATCACCGAGGGTGCCGTCAAAGAGCGCGCCATCATTAATGCCGAACTCAATCGCGCCCTGACCAGCACAGCCAATAATAATCAGCGGTAAAACAAAGCAAACCCATATTTTCATCATACCTCCTTATATTAGTCTATTCTAAATAAATAATATGTCAAGACAAAGAGCAAGGTGATTCAAGACTTGCATCTGGCGTGATTATCATTATAATAAAAATAATAAAACAAACAAGGAGATTATATGCAAGGTTATTATCGTTTTTCAACAATTAATAAAAATACGATTATCTTTGTTTGCGAAGATGATCTTTGGACAGTTCCTGCACCGGGCGGTATGGCACGAAGGTTGACCTCAAACCTCGCTCAAGTAAGCCACCCTTTGATTTCACCTGATGGCAAGGATGTTGCATTTGTCGGTTTTGAAGAAGGACAATCTGAAATATACTCTATGCCAGCCCAAGGTGGAACTGCAAAAAGGTTGACTTACTTAGGCACCACTTGCACCGTAGTTGGCTGGAGTCATGACAGCAAGCGAATCATTTTCGCGAGCAATACTAAACAGTGGTATTTAAGGACGATGTACATCTATTCAGTAAGTAAATATAAGGACACACCGAGAATCATTCGCGTTGGACCAGCTACCCAGATTTCATTTGGTCCTGGTTCAAGTGTTGTCATTGGTCGGTACACCGCTGATCCGGCACGCTGGAAAAGATATCGTGGAGGTACTGCGGGCGTACTCTGGATAGATGCGCGCGGCAGCGGCAATTTTAACAAGTTGATAGACCTTAAGGGAAATTTCGCCTCACCGATGTGGATTGGCAAAAGGATCTATTTCATATGTGATCATGAAGGTATCGGCAATATCTACTCATGTTTGCCAAGTGGTAAAGGACTACAGCGCCACACCATTCACACTGACTTCTACGTGAGAAATGCAAGTACTGATGGCAAAAACATCACATACCAGGCTGGAGGTGACTTATATGTCTACTATCCTGCGCAAGGTAAATCAAAGAAAGTAAGAATCCAGTACCATAGTCCGCGTGTTCAAACTAATCGCAAATTTGTCAATGCAGCAGATTATTTAGAAGACTACTCAGTACACCCTAAAGGTGAGATGGTTTCAGTAACGAGTCGCGGCAAGGTTTTTTCAATGTCGAACTGGGAAGGTCCGGTAATGCAAGCCGGACAAACAACCAAGGCGCGTTACCGTCTTGGCCGATGGCTCTCAGATGGAAAACACCTGATTGTCGTCACTGATGACAAAGGTGAAGATGCTCTGCAAATCCACCATACTAAAGGCAGTAAGAAAGTAGAAAACCTTCCCATGTTGGATATTGGTCGACCGATCGAACTTGAACCTTCGCCAACCAAACCACTGGTTGCCCTAACCAATCATCGTTTTGAATTGATCCTTGTGAATCTAAAATCAAAGAAGCGCATAGTACTCGACCGGAGCAAATATTATCGAATCAACGGAATAACCTGGTCACCCGACGGTACGTGGCTTGCCTATAGTTTCACGAATTCAACAAGGACTCAGTGTATCAAATTATGCAATACCAGGACCAGCAAGACGTATGTTGCCACAAGGACTGTATTATGGGATTTCTCACCGAACTTTGACCCTGATGGCAATTACCTCTATTTTTTGTCGAATCGGCATTTTGACCCGGTATATGACACAATGCAGTTTGAGCTCGGCTTTCCAGCAAATATGAAACCTTATCTAATAACCCTGAGTAAAGATACAGCTTCACCATTTAAGTACACCCAGATCCCACCAAAAGGACTCCAGATGCCGGCTTCTGACAAGACGATGTTACAATCCAAGAAGCCGTTAAAGCGTTTAAAAATCGACATTTCAGGTATTCAAGATCGGGTCATACCTTTTCCAGTGCAAGCTGGCATATACCAACAGATTTGGGGGATCAAGGATAAGGTTTTGTACACGAAATCTCCAATCATCGGCGGTATTGAATCATGGTTTACTGAGGCTGTCCAATCCAAGGCGACACTCCATGTCTTTGACCTTAAGGAGCAAAAGGCAGGTATCATCACTTCAGGCATCGTCAGTTTCAAAGTCTCTCAAAGCGGTGAAATCCTTGTATACCGAGCACAAAATCGATTGAGGGTTGCTAAACCGGTTGAAAAACTAGATGAGAAACTCCAAAAAGATCCGGTCGGACCAAAAAGCGGTTGGCTTGATCTCGCGCGCATAAAAGTACTTGTTGAACCGCGCAATGAATGGCGCCAGATGTACCGCGATGTCTGGCGTTTGCAGCGCGATCATTTCTGGACCAAAGATATGTCAGGGATCGATTGGAAAAAGGTGTACAAAAAATACCTGCCTTTGCTGGACCGACTCGGTACACGCACAGAATTCTCTGATCTAATCTGGGAAATGCAGGGTGAACTTGGTACTTCACACGCCTATGAATGGGGTGGCGACTACCGAAAACATCCCCAGTACAGACAGGGCTTTATTGGCGCTGATTTGGCATACGACCGGAAATTCAATGCGTATTGCATAACAAACATTGTCAAAGGGGACCCCTGGGATCAATCCAAGACTTCGCCTTTGCTCGCACCAGGATTGAATATCAAAAAAGGCGACCTCCTATTCAGCATCGACGGCAAAAGAATCCACAAAAAAACATTGCCCGGGGAGATGCTGGTCAATCGTGCAGGTGTAGAGCTCGCCATAACCACGGCAAATTCAAAAGGAAGAAACAAAAAAACGGTTACCGTAAAAGCTCTTAAGGATGAAGCCGGGGCGCGCTACCGTGATTGGGTTGAGGTAAACCGCGCAAAGATCCACCAGGCGAGCAAGCACAAGATAGGATATGTCCATATCCCAGATATGGGACCCGCTGGATTTGCTGAATTCCATCGCTATTTCTTGAGTGAAATTCAATATCCAGGTCTTATCGTCGACGTCAGGTTCAATCGCGGCGGCCACGTTTCAGAACTCCTCCTTGAAAAATTGGCACGTAAGAGAGTCGGCTATGACATTCAACGTTGGGCACCGCCTGAACCATATCCTTCAGAATCAGTACTTGGTCCAATTGTCTGTTTAACCAATGAAAACGCCGGCTCAGATGGCGACATATTCAGCCATGCCTTCAAATTATATAAGCTCGGACCGCTTATTGGAAAACGAACCTGGGGTGGCGTTATCGGCATTTCTCCATATTATGCCTTGTCTGACGGTGGTTTGACTACCCAACCAGAATACTCTTTCTGGTTTATTGACGTCGGCTGGCATGTGGAGAATTACGGAACTGACCCGGATATCGAAGTTGAGAACAGACCGCAGGATTATGTTAAAGGTCGCGACCCACAACTAACAAGAGGCGTAAAAGAATGTCTGAAGTTAATGAAAAAGAGACCGCCCAAGATCCCCAAGTTTGGGAAAAGACCGAGTCTGAAGCTGCCTACTAAGCTGGGTTAAGCGAAAAAAAACCCCACACCAAAATCTTTGGTGTGGGGGCGATTCTGTTGCACAGACTACTCTATGGTTTCAAAAACCTCTAATATGTCTATTTGGCGCCTTTTGAGTTCGTCCATGAATTCGGTGTAAAGGTCACCTTTAATCGCATCTTCAGGCGCAACAATGCCTTTTTCCGTAATTTTGCCCTTGGCAATCATCGCGGCGGTAATTGCCAGAGGGAATCCGGTTACCCGCATCATTGCGGATATCTCTTTTGGTTCACGCGGCTCGTCCCACATGTAATATTCGATCTTCACTTTTTTACCGTCCTTTTTACCGATCAAGGTATTGTACATAACGCAGACATCGGTTTCTCCTTTACCCGGGACCAAACGGGGTGTGATGATCGAAAGCAAGAATTCTCGGGGTACAATCTTGCTTCCTTTAAAATCAACTGGCTCGATGTCGAGCATGCCACACTCTTTCAGCGTATGGACACCTTGCCAGTGGCCAGGCCAGCGCACGGTCTTCTCGGCAAATTCCTTTAGTTGCGATCGTGTAAAAAGAAAACTCGGCATCCCAGGTGTAATGGCGCATACCAGCTCTTCATCCTTTCCAAACTTGTCAAAGCGAAACGGTTCCAGCTCGGTTGCCGCATCGACGTCAACGATCTTGCCACCCTTTATGACCTTCAGTTTAATCATATACTCCCGCAGGACGTGCTCAAAAGCCCAGGTGATCATGTAACGAAGGGGATGGCGTTGCGCTGCCTCTTTTGAAGGAATTCCACCCACCCTGGCAACTGCTTTCTCAGCCTCATCGATCTTTCTTATACCCTCACCCAGTGTAACATTGCTTAAGCCCGGAGCAAAACCCATGCCGTCCACAAAGGTCACGTTGTTTTCAACTGCTCTGCTGTGGAGCCACTCACCGTACTCCTCCAGCGACATTTCTTTAGGAATCTCCAGGCCTTCGATTTCGTAAGCGTCTGGTGTACGGTGAAATTCCTCAATCGTGTCAACGATGTGCAAACCAGCTTCAATTGCAGTATGGACAACCTTGTAACTCGTCTTTCTATTGGGCAAAGCAAGAGCACCAACATCATACTCCCTCATCAAATCCATGGTAGCTTGTTTATCGTTGATGTCGAGTATATGTACATGGACCTTATCGCTGCCAATCCAGTTCTTTACTTTTTCAAGAGTACCCTTGTTTCTACCAACCAATCCCACACCAGTGATTTCTTTATCTTTCACTAAGTCCCAGGCAACAGCTGAACCGATCTTACCGGAACCACCAAAAACCAATATTTTCATTTCTATCTCCTTTCAATATTGAAGATAATATCTTCCTTCGGCTAAATGTCAAGGAATTTTCGTTCTTAAGATAGTCAAAAAAGTGCTACACGCGTGGTATAAAACCTTCTTTTTTATCTAATAAGAACAGTTTGAATGTTTTTTCTTGATAACCGTTCAACATGTTCATCTAATTTAAATACAAATTGTCCAGTTGACATCAAACCTATTCTATATATAATATTAGCCATGGAGTGCAATATAGAAGCCAATTTAAAGCATTGCAATTGTACTTATGAACCGTGTGCGCGCAAGGGTAAGTGTTGTGAATGCATCAGCTACCATCTAGCCATGAACGAATTACCCGCTTGCTGCTTTCCTGATGATATTGAAAAGACCTATGACCGGTCTTTTGCACGTTTTGCAGAATTTTATAAGAAGAAATAAAGAAGTTAAATGGAACTTATTTTTGAAGTATCAAAACCAGGACGTAAAGGCTACTCATTGTCTGATTGTGATGTTCCCGAGTTTGAAATCTCCGCTCGCTTTCGTCGCAAGAAAATCGCTGAATTACCTGAAGTGAGTGAACCTCAAATAATGCGGCACTTTGTCAACCTCTCCTCGATGAATCATCACATCGATAAAAATTTCTACCCACTTGGTTCTTGCACAATGAAGTATAATCCAAAGATCAACGAAGAAACGTCGCGGCTCGCCGGTTTTACTGATGTCCACCCTTTACAACCAGAAAAAACTGCTCAAGGCGCCTTGAGGTTAATGTATGAATTGGGTGATTATTTAAAGAAGATCGTGAACCTTGATGCAATAACATTGCAACCAGCCGCCGGTGCCCAAGGCGAATTCACCGCAATCAGCATGTTTAAAGCTCATTTTAACAAACAGAATGAGCAGCGTCAGTATATCCTGGTACCTGATTCAGCACACGGAACTAACCCAGCGAGCGTGAACTTTTCGGGGTTCAAACCCATTACGCAACCATCAAATGATCAAGGACTCGTCGATGTTAATAAACTCAAAGAACTCATGAACGAAGAAGTTGCCGGACTCATGCTGACCAATCCCAATACCTTGGGGCTTTTTGAAAAAGAGGTTAACGAAATTACTAACATTGTCCACGAAAAGGGCGGTTTTGTTTACCTTGATGGTGCCAATCTCAATGCGCTACTGGGTATTACGCGACCCGGTGACCTGGGTTTTGATGCAGTCCATTTCAACCTCCATAAGACATTTTCAACACCCCATGGCGGCGGTGGTCCTGGTTCAGGTCCGGTTGCAGTTATCAAAACCCTTGCCCCCTATCTGCCGGTCCCTATCGTTTCAAAGAAAGAAAATAACTACACCTTGGATTATGATTTACCTGACACGATCGGTAAAGTCCAGACTTTTTACGGTAATTTTCTCGTCCTGGTGCGAGCTTATACTTACTTAAGGATGGTTGGTGAACAAGGATTAAAAGAAATATCCAAGTCAGCGATTCTCAATGCGAATTATATAATTCAATCATTAAAACATGATTATTATTTACCGTTTAAAGGTTATTGCATGCATGAAGGGGTTTTATCTGGCAAAGCCCTGCGCGACTACGGAGTCAAGACGCTTGATGTCGCAAAAAGACTCCTGGATTTCGGTCTGCACGCACCTACTGTGTATTTCCCACTAATCGTTAGCGAGGCACTGATGATTGAACCGACTGACAGCGAACCAAAGGAAACCCTGGATCACTTTATTGCAGTAATGAAACAAATACGCAAGGAAGCTAAAGACACCCCCGACATCCTGAAATCAGCACCCCATAACACGCCCGTGCGTCGGCTTGATGAAGTAAAAGCAATAAAAGAACTCAAAGTAAAATGGACGAGCCAAAATTTGAAGTAACTGAAGAAAGAAAGAAAATCTTGATTAACAAGATTGCTCAAAAGGTGATTGATTATCGTCTATCGCCAGTTGCAATCGTGTTTCTGGAATCATCAAAGCCAATTTCGTTTTTGGGTAATCAGTTCTTGATATTTATGCAACCTTTTTACCGCGCCTTATTTGCTTATCGTGAATATGAAGAGATAACCGCGATGTTGGAGGACCGAAATAATATTGAGGCGTTAATCTGTGAAATTGAACGCCTTGAGGAGGAAAGGCATGAGTCCAAAAGAGCCAAAAAGAATTCTCGCCACTGATTGTGGCAGTACCACGACTAAGGCTATTCTAATTGAGAAAAAAGGTGAAGAGTACCGTCTCGTTGTGAGAGGAGAAGCTCCAACAACTGTGGAGGCTCCTTTTGAGGATGTCACCAAAGGTGTTTTAAATTCGGTGCGTGAGGTCGAGGAACTCTCGGGTATAAAGGTACTGGATGGTGAGAATATTATCAAAGGCGTAAAAGACAAAGAAGGCGTTGATTTTTATGTCTCGACCTCTTCAGCAGGCGGCGGTCTACAAATGATGGTCGCTGGTGTCGTCTTGACAATGACCGCTGAAAGTGCCGCGCGCGCTGCTCTTGGTGCAGGAGCAATAGTGATGGACGTCATCGCCTCAAACGATGGCCGACTCCCCCATCAAAAGATAGAGAGAATAAGAAACCTGCGACCGGACATGATCCTCCTGTCCGGCGGTATCGATGGTGGGACTATTTCCCACGTTGTCGAATTGGCAGAACTGATAAAGGCTGCTGACCCAAGACCAAGGTTCGGCATCGGATATCAACTTCCGGTTATCTATGCTGGCAACAAAGACGCCCGCGATATTATCATTAATACCTTAAAGGAAAAGACTGAACTGGTCATCGTCGAAAACCTCCGCCCAATTCTTGAAAGGGAAAATCTCAATCCGGCACGCAATAAGATCCATGATCAGTTCATGGAACACGTGATGGCGCACGCACCAGGATACAAAGATCTCATGACCATGACCGATGTACCGATCATGCCTACACCTGGAGCCGTCGGTCTTCTCGTTGAAACAGTCGCCAAGAAAGAAAAAATTGCCGCAATCGGGGTTGATATAGGTGGCGCGACAACCGATGTATTCTCAGTATTCCAGGGGGTCTTCAACCGAACGGTCAGCGCCAACCTCGGTATGTCTTATTCAATAAGTAATGTGCTTGCTGAAACCGGCATTGAAAATATCATGCGCTGGTTACCTGAAGATATTGAAGAGAAAACCCTCCGAAACCGGATAAGAAATAAAATGATCCGGCCAACTACCATACCCAGTGCCTTAGAAGATTTGAAGCTTGAACAGGCGATAGCCCGTGAGGCATTAAGGCTTGCTTTTGAACAGCACAAAAATATGGCGGTTGGTCTAAAAGGCGTTCAGCAGGAAAGAACAATCTCGGATGCGTTTTCCCAAAGCATGACCGGTGAAAGCCTTATCGATCTCATGTCTTTAAACCTTATTATTGGATCAGGTGGAGCACTTTCCCATTCACCACGCAGACATCAAGCAGCCTTGATGACAATCGACGCGTTTCTACCTGAAGGCATAACTCGCCTTGCGGTTGACTCGATATTCATGATGCCGCATCTCGGTGTTTTGTCAACGGTCCATGAAAAATCAGCTACCGAGGTCTTTAATAAAGACTGCCTCATCCCATTAGGCTTTTGCATAGCGCCCCTTGGAGTTGGTAAAGAAGGCCAAAAAGTCATTACGATTAAGCTTCAACGCAAAGATGAAAAACCCAAAGAAGTAGTCGTTAAATTTGGTGAAATCAAACTCCTCCCCCTTAGCCAGGAAGAGGAAGCAAAAATCATGTTGCACCCGGAAAAGGGTTTTGATGTTGGTGAAGGACGAGGTAAGTCTCTGGAAGCAACAGTGTTTGGAGGGGTTGTTGGTTTGGTTATCGACTGCCGTGGACGACCATTTAATCTACCAGAAAATAAGGGTAAACGGATGGAAAAGTTGAATGAATGGTTCGCGGCAATGAATTTGTATCCCGAGATATAAGATAAGGAAAAAAGTGACAAAGAGAAATGGAGAGAATTAAAAGGAGGCTAGATGGCACTGCCAAAACGAAGGCAATCGCATGCCCGTAAAAATAAAAGGCGCTCCCAATACAAGATGAAAAAAAGAGACTATATTGAATGCCCAAAATGTCACAGTCCAAAACTCCCGCATCGGGTTTGCCCAAACTGCGGTAATTACAAAGATGTGATTGTTGTGCCGCCCAAGGAAAAAGAGGAAAAAGGTTGAGAATCGGCTTTGACTTGATGGGTTCAGACGCCGCGCCCAAGAATGAGCTTGAGACACTGGAGTTGCTCAAAGAAGATCCCATTTGCGACATAGTGGTCTGCGGCAAAGGTGACTACGAAAAACAAGTGCACGAACTCGGCTTTGAATTTAGACTCGCTGACGAAGTAATCGGCATGCACGAAATCCCCTCAGTTGCTATTCGCAAAAAAAGACATTCGTCACTCGGTGTTTTGATTAACCTGCTCAAGAAACGAGAAGTCGATGCGGTTGTCAGTGCTGGCAATACCGGTGCTATATTGGGGTTCAGTATGATCACGTTGGGCAAAATAGAAGGTCTTTCACGAGCCGGTCTCGCGATCACTTTGCCAGCTGAATCAGGCTATTCAATAATGCTCGATATAGGTTCAAATATCAATCCTAAAACCATTGACTACTACAACTATGGTCAAATGGGCGCTATCCTTGCCGAAGTAGTTCTAAAAAAGAAGAAACCGCGAGTTGCCATCCTAAACATCGGCAGTGAAAGCGTAAAAGGTGATGAAATAAGACAAAAAGCCTATAAGCTCCTTGAGGAAAGTGACATAGACTTTATCGGCAACATAGAAGGTAACAACATGATGAAGGGCTTTGCAGATGTCATTGTGACCGATGGTTTTACTGGGAACGTTATCCTGAAATTCCTTGAAGGGATGATTGATACAATAATGACTATGCTAAAGGATGAAGTTGATGATGTAGCCCGCCGTAAATTCGGCCAGTTCCTGGTTCGACCGGCGATTGAGGCGTTGAAAGCAAGATTTAATTATGAAGAGTACGGCGGTGGCATCCTTGTAGGTGTTGAAGGTGTTGTGGTTGTCTGCCACGGGCATTCCTCTGCCCAAGCCCTAAAGAATGCAATCAAACTCACCAACACCTGCGTCGAGTTCAATATTGTTGATGAAATAAAAAAGAGAATGAAAATATGAACGCATATATAGCAGGTCTTGGCAGCCACGTCCCAGAAAAAATACTAACCAACTTCGACTTAGAGAAAATAATTGAAACTTCAGATGAATGGATTCGAACAAGGTCAGGGATCAAAGAAAGAAGGATTTCAGCTGAAGACGAACCAACGAGTGAACTCGCTGCAGCTGCTGCAAGAAAAGCTTTGCAGGCAGCTCATATTGAACCAGCTGAGGTCCAAGCAATAATAGTGGCTACCGCGACACCGGACATGTTTTTTCCTTCAACCGCGTGTTTGGTCCAGACTAAAATCGGTGCTCGCAAAATCATCTCATTTGATATTGGTGCGGGTTGTACAGGATGGCTGTACGGACTTTCAATCGTTGATTCCTTTATTAAAACTGGGTATGACAATATACTAGTTATTGGAGCTGAGGAATTGAGCAAAGTGACTGATTATACGGATCGCTCAACGTGTGTACTTCTCGGTGATGGGGCTGGTGCAGCCTTGTTCAAAAAAACCTCTGAAGAACGCGGTATCCTGTCTACGTATTTTGCCGCTGACGGTTCATACGGCGATCTTCTTTACATGCCAGCAGGTGGGACAAGAATGCCTGCCACCACAGAAACAATCGAGAAGAAACTCCATTATCTTAAAATGGAGGGCAATAAAGTTTACAAAGTTGCCGTACGCGCCATGTATGAATCAGCGATCAAAACGCTCGAAAAAACAAATGTAAAACCCGAAGATATTACCTTGCTTGTCCCACATCAGGCTAATATTAGAATCATTGAAGCGACTGCCAAAAGGTTACATATACCTATGGATAAAGTCGGCATCAACTTAGACCGGCACGGCAATACCTCAGCTGCATCAATCCCCATTGGACTTGCTGAAGCAGCACAATCAGGTCGCATTAAAAAAGGAGATTTAGTCCTGATGGTTGCTTTTGGCGCTGGTTTTACCTGGGGTGGTGTATTGATGAAATGGTAAAATGCCTAAAATTCTAAATACCTAAATTACATAATTATGATTACATTTTAAACATAAGAAAAGAAATTGCTTAAAAATAAGGCAATGCTATTAATCCTGTGTTTTCTATCTGGTTTTTCTGTTCTTGTTTATGAAATAATCTGGGTTCGACAGCTTGCTTTAATTTTTGGCGGCACAGTAATAGCCACCACGATCGTAGTCGCCGTATTCATGGCCGGACTCGGCTTCGGCAGTATGATTTTTGGTAAAAAAGTCGATAAAACCATTCACGCCCTAAAACTTTTTAGCGTCTTGCAATTCGGAATAAGTATTTCCTCGGTGGTTGCTTTCTTTGTCTTTGGAAAACTACCGACATTTCATAGAATACTTTATCTGATATCAAGAAGCAGCTCGGTTTCAACATTGCCTATCATACTGATTTCTTCTTTGTTCATGCTCATACCTGCCTTGCTAATGGGTGGCACCCTGCCAATTCTGAGCAAGGTATTTGTGCATGACCAGAATAGAATCGGTCAGGGAATCGGCTGGGTATATGCAATCAATACTCTGGGTAGTGTACTCGGTGCCCTTGTAGCTGGTTTTTACCTAATCGCAAATTTTGGTCAGACCTTAAGTATCATGTTCGCAGTGGCGATCAATTTATTGTTAGGTCTTGCTTCACGTCTATGGTTCACGCGCAAAACAAAAACGACAGAACTAAACAAAAACATTGCAGAAACTCCTCTTCGGCAATCAATGCGCAATAATCTACTGGTGATCGCTGGGCTTGTTGGTTTCTGTGGATTAGCCCATGAAATACTCTGGACCCGAGCCCTGTATATCTTCCTTGCTAATTCGACCTATAGCTTCACCAGTATCCTCATTGTTTTTCTCTTCGGAATCGCACTTGGCAGCATGCTTTTTGCGAGATTTTTCGATACGAAAAAAAGACTGATCCCGGTACTCGCCATCTGTCAGACAATCATCGGTCTATATGTTGTATTAGGCGCATGTCTGCTCAATGATCTACCTGGTTTGCTTTTTTCGATCAGAAGTGCCTTACAAGTACCAGTGCTGCGCCTGATCCTTCCTGGTCTACTTCTTTCTTTCGTCATTGCGTTTATCCCGACCCTTTGCATGGGTATCAGTTTTCCACTTCTGTGCAAACTACTCGCACAAAATCTGCAGACTTTAGGTAGGAATGTAGGCAAAGTCTTTTTCACAAATACTATGGGTTCTATTATTGGTTCTTTAATCGCTGGTTTCCTTCTAATACCTTTATTAGGAATCGTTAAAAGCATCGTCTTCATTGCTTTTATCAACCTGAGTATGGGGTTGGTTCTCTTTGCTGTTTTTGTATCAAAGAAAAAAATGCGTTTTGCAGTAACTGTATCCTGTGTACTCATCATCGTTCTGGTTCTTGCCTGGTCTACTTTCGGCAAGCACATGGTGCTGCCACCTTCAATGTTCCGAAGCAAAATGCGTTCTGATAAAATTCTTTTTTATAAAGAAACGCCCCAGGGTACAGTTATTGTCAACGAGGATCGGCTCACGGGTATTAGGGCTTGTTATATAAATAATAGTGCGGTCTGTGGTACTACTTATGATGCCTTGAAAGTCGTCAGGCTATTAGGCCATTTACCATTCTTCGTCAATCCAGATGCCGATACAGTGTTGGTTGTCGGTTTTGGCATCGGCATTACTTCATCAGCCGTAGCTGAACACGATGTTACCAGTATCGACTGCGTTGAAATCTGTCCAGGTGTCAAGACGGCCGCGAAGTTCTTCAGTCGTTTCAATAAGAACGTCGTTACTGACCCCCGAATCAAGTTTATCAGCGATGACGGTAGACACTACGTTCTCCTGACTAATAAGAAGTATGACATCATCTCATGCGACCCAACCCATCCAACCTTGGGCTGCAATAATTTGTATACAAAAGAATACTTCGTGAGCTGCAAACGGCTCTTGAACCCGGGGGGTGTTATCTGCCAATACCTGCCTTTGCATAAGTTGTCGCTCAATGAATTCAAGACCCTTATAAGAACATTTTCTTTGGTCTTTCCACACACCTCAGTTTGGCTCGCGCATTCCCACGGTATTCTCCTTGGATATGATAAATCTATCCAGCTTGACTTTGCTCAATTCACCAACCAATTGGCTGGGTTGGCTGATGACATACTCAACGACCCATACTTAATCGCCACGTCTTTAATCCTCGATGAAAATGCTGTACATCACTTTACTAAAGACGCCCGAGTCAATACTGACGACCGTCCTGTTCTGGAGTTTTTTGCAGCGCGCAGTCTACGCCGAGAAAACTGGCATATCAATTTGATTGAACTGCTAAAACACAGAAGTGATATAATAAATACCTTTGCTAATATTGATAACCCCGAAAAGATGAGCCGATACCTCAAGGGTCAAAATCTGTTCTTGAGCAGTTTGGTATACAAGAACAAAGGTGATCTTGCACGGTCAATCAGTGCACTCAAAGCTGCGGCTAAAGTCAACCCGGAAAATAACGAAATCCTGTCCATTTTAAAGCGTGAATTAAGGCAATTTTGAAAGGACAATAATTCAGTTTTACTGAAATGCCAGCAAGATTCATTTTATCACTTTTTTGCTTCGATTTTTAAGGACTTTTTTTGAAAATAAAGGACTTGACAATTACGTAATTTTCCTTATTATTATACAAAGAAACTTCTTGTTTTTGAGTTAGAATCTTAGCCTGGATAAAGGAGGCTTAATCATCTTACGAGGCTTAAGACTATATCTTAGGAGAATATGTAAATATACAGAACAAAAGGGGGTAATATGAAAACTAGATTAATCTCTACAACGGGATTAATTGTTGTCATCTTATTATCATTCGGTCATGGGTTTGCTGCGTGGTTACCATTCGGTAATTCCAGATTGGCACAACCTTCAGAAACACAAATCTTATCCTCAGGCCTCACCTCCCTATCCTTTCGGGTAAGTCTTGCTGGATGCGATGAGCATATGATTAGCACAAAAGGCATGATCAACACAAACAACGAAACTTTCTCCCTTTTAACGATACCAGATGGGTATTACACTGGAGAAATAGGCAAGCCACGATTGCCGGCTATCAAAAAAACAATCGGTGTACCATTCAATGCAACACTCTCTATTGAGGTCATGAATACTGATTATGAAGAAATCAGTTTACAAGAAATCGGTATTAATAACCGTATTATGCCGGCCCTTGCATCAGTTTTGAAAATGCCCGGAGAAAAACCTGTGTTTGAACTCGATGAGCAGATTTATGCACGCGATGGACTGTATCCGCAAGAGATTGTGAGAATTCAAAATGACGACATAATGCGCGGACACCGGCTCGTCTTACTGGAGATTGTTCCAATCCAATACAACCCGGTCACAAATTCCATTCGCTTTTATACTAATATCGAAATCAGAATCTCTTTTACGAGCGGTGATTTTGCAAAGACCAAACAAAGGGTCAGACAAGACTATTCGATACTCTTCGAAGACTTCATCGAAAATAAAGTGCTTAATTACTACTCTTTCTATGAACAGATGCTCAGGGATGTACTCCCCCTGCCTATTCACTATCTAATAATCACGCACAATAGTTTTCAGACCCAGGTTGATAACCTTGCATACTGGCTCAAGAAAAAAGGCTTTGATGTAAAGGTTGCAAATCAAGACAGCATAAGCCCATGGAATGTTTCGTCCATTGAAAATTATATTGATGCACAGAGTCCTGCACCGACCTATCTTCTTTTAGTTGGTGATGTTAATGGTGGTTATATGCCAGCACCGATTGGTAGTGCACCTGGTAATGGTAAGGTAACAGATCTGTATTATGCAGAGCTCGATGGTACTGGCTATCTGCCAGACATTTTCCACGGTCGCTTGTCCTGCGAAACAGCAACTCACATAACTACTGAAGTTGAAAAAATCCTCAAATATCAAAAAGCCAATATGCCGACTGGATGGTATAAGGACGATGCTTTTTGTGCGGGTAATGATAATTATACAATAAGTGAAGGAACGCATAACTACTGTACGAGCACGTTTATGGACCCGAATGGTTATACAACTCATAAACTCTATATGGTAACCTATGGCGCTACGACTCAGGATGTCTTTGACAATGTAAATGCTGGTCGTACATTGATCACGATGTCTGGTCATGGCAGTGATGATGGCTGGCATGATGGACCTCAGTTTACCGTTACCCATGTAAATCAGCTTACTAATGGCGACCGGCTGACGATCGCCACTGGACATTGCTGTCTTGCCAATAATTTTGGCTCATCCACAAACCCATGCGGTGGTGAATCATGGATAAGAAAGCAAAATGGCGGCGGGGTTGCTTATTATGGTTCCTGTCCTTCAACGTACTGGAATGAAGATGACTGGCTGCAAAGAGAATGGTATGAGGCGATTTATGCAGATGAAATATATGAACACGGACGCTTCACCGAAGACGGTATGTATGATGGCGTATACCAATCATCATCGGGGATAAAGCAGTATTATTACGAGGCATATCATGTGCTCGGTGATCCCTCGCTTGATTTGTGGACTGAGGAACCTCAGAACATGAATGTCAACTATCCAGCGATTGTTTTTCCTGGAGCGAGCACATTTACGGTAACCGTTACTGACGGCGCGCCTTTGGCTGATGCCCTGGTCTGCTGCTGGATACCAAACCAGTCTCCAGAAATGCATGTTGCAGAATACACTGATGCATCGGGCAATGCAAACCTCAGTATTGCACCGACAACCCCTGGCGACACAATGTACGTGACCGTAACCAGACACAATTACGTACCGCATCAAGGTTATGCACTCGTCACTACTGCATCTGGACCTTATGTCGTACTCGGTACTCAGATCATTGACGATGCTTCTGGTGGCAATAATGACGGTGTGGTCAACCCGGGCGAAACAATAGACTATGGTATTTATGGAAAGAATGTCGGCACGTCCACTGCTTTTAGTGTCTACGGCTTGCTTGCCGAATCTGATCCTTATGTATCACTGAGTATTGATTCAAGCTGGTACGGTGATATCGCAGTCGATGATTCTTCACTTTCAAGCCCCTATTACCAGTTCACGGTCGCAACGAACTGTCCAAACAATCATGGCATCAGCTTTGATCTTGAATTCCACGATACTAACGATACGATCTGGACCGCAACACCTTCGGTGACGGTTTATGCGCCGGTCTTAACGTATCAGGATGTAAGTATTATCGGTGGTAATGGCAATGGCATTCTGGATCCGGGTGAGACGACCGATGTCGTCATTACCATTGAGAATGAGGGTGGTGCGACCGCGGCGAATGTAACCTCGACATTAATGACTTCTTCATCTTATATTACGATCAATGATGCTTCAGGTAACTTTGGTACGATCGATCCGGGTAACCAGGGTTCTAATTCCAGTGACCCGTATAATGTCACGGCAAGTGCTACGACACCGACTGGTACAGTAGTTAATTTTGAGGTTGAAGTCGTGTCTGGCATTTATGTCGACACTCTACAG